>CAZUVK010000223.1:0-1027 GCA_964623785.1 uncultured Gemmatimonas sp.
GCGGCGGGGTCGGCGGCGGAGCCACGTTGCCCGTCGACTGCGTCGTCGCTGGGAGCGTGCGCACCGTCGGCGACCACAACGGTCGCTCCGGCCACGCCGGCCCCCGCGACGACGCAGTCGACGGGCAACGTGGCTCCGCCGCCGACCCCGCCGCCGCCCGACCTCACCGCTCCGGTCGAGTCCGTACCGGACGACTGGTGGCTGCTCGATCCCGCCAATGACCGCCTGCGTGGCATCAGCGTGGAGAGAGCCTACAGCGAGCTGCTCGCCGGCCGCCAGCCGCAGCGCACCGTCGTCGTCGCCATCCTCGACTCGGGCATCGATGCCGCGCACGAGGACCTGGACGACGTCCTCTGGGTGAACGAAGGCGAGATCCCGGGCAATGGGATCGACGACGACGGCAACGGCTACGTCGACGACGTTCACGGCTGGAACTTCCTCGGCGGCGCGGATGGCCGCAACGTCCACCAGGACACGTACGAGGTGACCCGACTCTACGTCGAGTGCCGCGACACCGGCCAGCTGGAGACTCCGCGATGCGCGGCGATCGAGGCCGATCTCGAGGGACGGCGCGCGGAAGCCTCCGGCTATCTGCAGCAGTACCGATCGATCGCGCAGACGCAGAACCAGATCATGACGATCCTGCGCCAGCACATCGGCGTGGATACCCTTACGCGCGAAGCGGTCGCCGCGATTCAGACATCGGCCGTCGATGTCCGCCAGGCGCAGCAGCTCTACCTGCAGATGGTCGACGCCGGCGCGACTCCCGAGGCGATCGAGGAGGGCCTCGAGGCGCTCACCAACCAGCTGGAGTACTCCTACAACCCGGAGTTCGACCCGCGCTCGATCGTGGGTGATGACTACGAGAACGCGACGGACCGGATCTACGGCAACAACGACGTGGGTTCCGTGGTCGGCACCCGGCCCGCGCACGTCACGGTGATCGGCGGCGGCGTGGCCGGCGCGGGCGCGGCCGCCGTCGCGAGCGGCATGGGCGCGGCGGTGACCGTCTTCGACACGAGTCTCC
>CAZUVK010000223.1:1037-2337 GCA_964623785.1 uncultured Gemmatimonas sp.
GGCCGGGTGCGGACCACGGAACCCACGTCGCCGGTATCGTGGCGGCCGAACGCGACAACGGGTTGGGGATGAACGGCGTCGCGTCGGGCGTTCGGATCATGAGCGTCCGTACGGTGCCGGACGGCGACGAGCGCGACAAGGACGTCGCGAACGCGATCCGCTACGCAGTCGACAACGGCGCTCACATCATCAACATGAGCTTCGGGAAGGGGTATTCGCCCGAGAAGCCGGTCGTCGACGAAGCGGTGCGGTATGCGGATTCGCGCGGCGTGCTGATGGTCCATGCGGCCGGCAATGACGGTGCCGATCTCGCCTCACACGAGAGCTACCCCAACCCGTTCTACGTCGATGGGGGCAGGGCGGAGCTGTGGCTCCAGGTCGGGGCATCGGGATGGAACGGTAGCAACGGCCTCGTCGCACCGTTCTCCAACTATGGTTCCGAGCGGGTGGACGTCTTCGCGCCCGGTGTCGACATCTACTCCGCGGTGCCCGACGACGGGTATGCGGCGAACTCGGGAACGAGCATGGCGGCCCCGGTCGTTGCGGGCCTCGCCGCGCTCATCATGGCCTACTATCCTGAGCTGACGCCAGCGCAGGTCAGGCAGATCATCCTCGATTCGGCGACCCGGTATACGGATGAGATGGTGCTCGTCCCGGGCGCCAGCGGGCGGCGGCAGGCGTTTGGAGAGCTATCCGCGACGGGCGCGGTCGTGAACGCGTACGAGGCGTTGCGCCAGGCCGCGGAGGTCGCGGGCGCGGCGCGGAACTGACGGCGGGCGCGCTCGGACCACGCCAGTGCGGGTAACCCGCCCGGTACCCGCGGCCAGATGGGTGGTCCGGGCCGCCTCCGTGATCCTGCTCCTCACGGCGGGATGCGCTTCCATCCGCAGGCCTGACCCCCCCGTCGACCGCTCCCAGGACGGCAGAATCCTCTCCGAGGTTCGCGCCCGACTGGAGTCGGAGCCGGGGGTGGACGCCAGCCGGGTCCGGGTGGAGGTTGACGGCGCGATCGTCCTGCTCTACGGTAGCGTCGAGGGCATCGCTCTCTGGCGATGCGTGATCCGCAACGCCGAACTCGTCGATGGAGTGGTCACGGTGGTCGACTACCTCGTCATCGACCGGGGTCCGCGCGAAGCGGTGTGCCTCGCCGCGCGGGGCACCTCCTGGTCGACCGCTGGCCCGCAAAATGCCTCGCCGCGTGACCCGCGAGCCCGAGACGACCTTCCGCCCCAACCCCCGGCGACCCGGCCATGATTTCGGTGATACCCAGGTTCGCCATCGTTATCCCTGGTCCCCAACG
>CAZUVK010000223.1:2347-6733 GCA_964623785.1 uncultured Gemmatimonas sp.
TCGATCTGCCCGGGAGCGCTCCCGAGATGACTATCGACAACCATTCCGGCGCCAGCCCGGGGTCCTCCGTCTCGCTCAGCCTCGAAGACGGCATCGCCGTCGTTCGGATCGATCAGCCGGGCAAGCCCGTCAACGTACTCTCCGAGGACCTGGTCGCGGAGCTGGCGGCGATCATCGAGCGCCTCGAAACGGGCGAGATCGGTTCGCGCGCGGCGGTGATCGCGTCGGACAAGCCCGGCGTCTGGATCGCCGGCGCCGACGTCGAGCAACTGGCGCGAATCACCACGGCGGCGGGGGGCGAAGCGCTCAGCCGCGCGGGCCAGGCCCTGCTTGACCGGCGCGAGCCCCGCGGCGGCCCAGTCGTCGCCGCGATCGATGGCGCCGCGCTCGGCGGCGGGCTGGAGCTTGCCCTGGCATCCGCCTACCGCATCGCCAGCGACGCGCCGAAGACGAAGCTGGGCTTCCCGGAAGTACAGCTCGGACTCCTCCCCGGCGCGGGTGGCACCCAGCGGCTCCCGAGACTCATCGGGATCGCCAACGCGCTCGACCTGATGCTCACGGGCCGCCAGCTCGACGCCCGGCGCGCGCGGAAGATCGGGCTCGTCGACGAAGTCGTACCCGCCGCGATCCTCCTCGATCGCGCCCTCGCCGCCGCGCGCGAACTTGCCGACGGATCCCTCACGCCGAAGACGGGCCGCTCCCGCGGGTCGCCGCTCTGGATGGAGAACCTGCCCGGCGCCCGGGCCGTCATCTTCCGGAAAGCCCGCAACGATGTGATGGACAGTACGCGCGGCCTCTACCCGGCGCCTCTTCGCATCCTCGACGTCGTGGAGCGCGGCATCGACCAGCCGATCGCCGACGGACTCACGCTGGAGGCGGCGGCCTTTGGCGACCTGACCGTCACGCCCGAGTCGCGCGGCCTCGTCCACGTCTTTTTCGCGTCGACCGCCGCGAAGAATGACCCGGCGCTGCCGGAGCCCGCCGACGCGCGGGAGATCGACCGGGTCGCCGTCGTCGGCGCCGGTTTCATGGGCGCCGGAATCGCCGCGGTGACCGCGGAGAGCGGGATGCGGGTCCGCCTCAAGGACATCTCGCCCGACGCCGTCGCGCGTGGGATCTCGACCACGACCTCCATCCTCCGCAAACGTGCCGAACGCCGGAGGCTGCCCGAGCACGAGATCGTCCGGATCGTGGACCGGGTCGAGGGTACGCCCGAGTACACCGGGTTCGGCGTGGTCGACCTCGTGGTCGAGGCGGTGTTCGAGGATACCGAGCTGAAGCACCGCGTCCTCCGCGAAATCGAAGCGGCCGCCGGAGAGGACACGATCATCGCGTCAAACACATCGACGATCCCGATCGCGGACCTCGCGGCCGTCACCGAGCGGCCCGACCGTGTGATCGGCGTGCACTTCTTCTCGCCGGTCGAGAAGATGCCGCTCGTCGAGATCATCGTCGCACCGACCACCGCGTCCTCTGTCGCGGCGAGCTGCCACGCGTACGCGAAGCGGATCGGGAAAACGCCGATCATCGTGAATGACGCGCCGGGCTTTTACGTCAACCGTATCCTCGGACCGTACATGAACGAGGCGGCGATCCTGCTGGAAGAGGGCGCCGCCATCGAGGCGATCGACGACGCGATGACCGCCTGGGGCTTCCCCGTCGGTCCCTTCACCCTGTACGACGAGGTCGGTTTCGACGTGGCGGCCAGGTCGGGGCAGATTCTCGCCGCGGCGTCAGGTGGACGCGTGGGGCGGAGCGGAGTCCTTGACGCGCTCATCACCGATGATCGAAAAGGCCGGAAGAACGGGCGCGGATTCTACCTTTACGGAAACGGCGAGAAGCGGGGACCGGACGCCTCGGCCTATGCCGTCATCGGCGCGCCGGCGCGGCGGGTGTTCTCCCCCGCGGCGATCCAGGAACGACTCGTTCTGGGGATGATCAACGAGGCCGTCCGCGCGCTCGACGACAATGTGTTGCGGAGCCCGCGCGACGGAGATGTCGGCGCGGTATTCGGCATCGGCTTCCCCCCATTCCGGGGCGGGCCGTTCTGGTACCTCGACACGCTCGGTGCCGCGGAGGTCGTCGATCGGCTGCAGGCACTCGAGTCAGCCCACGGCCCGCGTTTCGCGCCCGCTCCCCTGCTCGCGCGCAAGGCGAAGGCTGGCGAGCGATTCGCCAGCGAGGAGTAGCTCCGGCGCCAATGCCCCCGCACCCCAACGTCATAGAGTCCGACGCCGAGACGCTGGAGATCCTTCGTCTCGCCCGGCGCATCGCGGTACTCGGCATCAAGACCGAGCGCCAGAGCATGCAGCCGGCCTTCTACGTTCCCCGGTACCTTCTCGCCGCCGGCTACGAGATCATCCCCGTCCCCGTGTATTACCCCGAGGTCCAGGAGATCCTGGGCACGCCCGTCCATCGAACCGTAGCCGGGATCCCGGGCCCGCCGGTGGACCTCGTGATTGTGTTTCGCCGACCCCGCGACATCGCCGCCCACCTCGAAGACCTCATTGCCGCCCGTCCCGGCGCGGTGTGGTTCCAGTCCGGAATCCGCGACGACGAGTCCTCGCATATCCTCGCGGAAGCGGGAATCCGCGTGGTCCAGGACCGTTGCGCGATGATCGAACACAGGCGGATTCCGGGAGGATGAGCCAAGGAGAGGTATCAAGCACGTCCGGACCCGGACCGGTCGTCCCCGCGCGACGCCGAACGGCGAGCGCCGAAACGCGCAGTCCCAGGCCCCATTTCACTCTTCTCACCTCCCTCTTCACCCATCTCAAAAGCGCCTCACGCGGGCGCGGGAGCAACCGTGTAGGGAATTCCCCCACATGACGCGTGGGGGTTCGCGGTATTGCAGCCCCCTGAGCCGAATGTTATATGGGTGTGTTTTCCATTGTCAGGTCCGAACGCCGAACGCTTTTTATGATCAGACTCCTGGCCCGGTACGGGTTTCCGCTCCTCGCGGTGATGGCTCTCATCTCCTGCAAGGGCCCCGGGGCTCAGTCACCGTCCGAAGCGCCGGTTCAGCCGATCGCGTTCTACCACAACGTGCACGCGGGCGACAACCAGATCCCCTGCCTGTACTGCCATACCAACGCGGAACGCTCCCAGGCCGCCGGCATCCCCAGCGTGCAGACGTGTGTCGGTTGCCACGTCCCTGGTAGCAGCGTGATCCCGCCCTCACAGGCACAGCTCGGCTTCCCCGGCGCGGACAGGGATTCGACCTGGAACGCGGAGGCCGTGAAGCTGGTTGGCTACTGGCAGCGGCAGGAAGCGATCCCATGGGTTCGCGTGCACCAGCTCCCGACGCACGTCCAGTTTCCGCACATGTCGCACGTCCGCGTCGGCCTGCAGTGCCAGACGTGTCACGGGCCGGTGGAGGAGATGGAAGAGGTTTACAAGTTCTCATCGCTCCAGATGGGCTGGTGCGTTGACTGCCACCGGGGCGAACTGCCGATCCCGGCCGACGAGCTGGCTTCGATCCAGGAGCGCTCGACATTCCTCCGCAGGCTCACGCAGCTTGCGGCCAACGGCAGTGACATTAGCGGACAGATCGCGACGTATCCGGACCAGATCGCGTCCACGGACTGTTTCGTTTGCCATTTCTGAGCGGGATAAGAGATCCAGAGTATGTCCGATTCCTTGAAGAGACGGGATTTCCTGAAGGTGCTCGGCGCGGGAAGCGCCGGGGTCGCCACGGCGGGTTGCTCGACGAGTGACGTCGAGCGCCTGATCCCCTATGTCGTGTCCGCCGAGGATATCGTCCCCGGCATGCCGACGTGGTATACGACGACTTGTCGCGAATGCCCGTCGGGTTGCGGGATCCACGTCGAGACGCACTCCGGCCGCGCGACAAAGGTCGAGGGGAACCCCGACAACCCGATCTCGCGCGGGAACCTGTGCGCCGTCGGCCAGGCATCGGTCCAGGGGCTGTACCACCCGGATCGCGTCCAGGGCCCGATCGCGCGGGAAGGTGGGGGACAGTCGCTGAACGTCACGTGGGGGACGGCGGAGCGGCTCGTTCTCGAACGCATTCTCGGTGCGCGGCAGGCGGGCCTCGACGTGGTGATGCTCAGCCGACGCTACGAGGGTTCGATGGACGCGCTCGTGGACGAATGGGCCGCCGCGGTCGGCGCGCGCCGGGTGGTCTACGACAGCTATGCCGCGCAGCCGCGCGGGCTCGACTTCAGCCAGGCGGGCGTCCTCGTCTCCTTCGGCGCGGACTTCCTCGAGACGTGGGGATCGCCGGTCGACTACTCGTGGCAGTTCGCCCAGATGCACAGCTACCGCAATGGAACGCGCGGCAAGTTCATCTGGGTCGGGCCGCACCGGCCGCTGACCGGGATCAATGCGGACCAGTGGATCTCCCCGCGTCCGGGCACGGAGATC
>CAZUVK010000224.1:0-6716 GCA_964623785.1 uncultured Gemmatimonas sp.
AGCACACGGACGGCCGGCGTCGTCCCTTCGTGCACACCGTCCCACCCCATGTGGTACTTCACGTCACCGGTAAAGTCGTCGGGCGCGAGTGCGCCGCTGCCCTTCTTCGCGGCGCCCTGGAACCCCGTCAGGATCTGCCCGTACGGCTTGCCGAGGACGTGCGCGAGCACGTTCAATCGCCCGCGGTGCGCCATGCCGACCAGCACCGCCTCTGTCCCGGCACTAGCGGCGCACCGGATAATTTCGTCGAGAATCGGGATCAGCGTGTCGGTGCCTTCCACCGAGAACCGCTTCTGGCCGACATAGGTCTTGTGGAGGTACTTCTCGAATCCCTCGACTTCGGACAGCCTGTCGAGCCCCGCCCTCTTCTCCTCCAGCGAGAGCTCGCGCTCCCACTCGCCGGACTCGATGCGATCGCGCAGCCAGCGCCGCTCCTCGGGGTTCGACACGTGACCGAAGTCGTAGCCGATCGTCCCCGAATAGACCTTGCGCAGGAGATCTACGGCCTCCTGCGCGGTTCGGGTCCGTCCTGCGATGTGTCCGGTAAGACGGGTTACGGCGGAAGGGAGGTTCGCGAGTTCGACCGCCGTGATCCCGTAGCTCTCGGGCTGCAGCGCCGGGTCCGCCTCGGGTTCGGAGCCGAGCGGGTCGAGCATCGAGGCGGTATGCCCGCGAGCACGGATCGCCTGGGCGAGCCGGTGCGCGGCGAGGATCGCTTCGATCGGTGCCGCCGCGATGTCCGATGATCGGTCCGCGACGGGGGGCTCATCGCCGACGGCGAAGTCGCGAAAGTAGTTCCGCCACCCTTCGTCGACGGATTGGGGGTCCTGCTGGTACCGCTCGAACTGCTCGAGAACGTAACCCGCGTTCGGGCCGTGGAATGACCTTAGGTCGGACATGTTGTGAGAGCGACCGTGCATCACGAACGCCGGACCCAGCCGGCGAGTGCCGGAACTTCCCGGCAAGATGATTTATAGTAACTCAGCGCTTCCATTTTTGCCACCGCGTGAGGCCGATCATTGAGCCGGGGTACCCCGCGCAACCGCTGGGCCGTAGGGGACGCGACGAGCTCTTGTGTGGAATGGAGCGTGCAGCGCCCGAGGGGAGTCGAGTCGCGCCATCCGTCGGCCGACGGTTAGATTGCCCCGTTTTCCGTTGCCCGGATCCCCTACGCCCTCGACGTTCGAGCCGACGAACCATTCGCGGCCGTCGCCCCGGGCGTTGTGCCGTGGTCGAGTATTACAGCCGCGAGGCCGTAGCGATCCTTCATGTCGAAAATCGCCGGTCCCCGATCGTCACCGCGACGGGGGCTCATCTGTTCGGGATTGCTCGGGCTGCTCTGCCTGGCGTTCGCCAGTTGCGTGCGCCAGCAGCAACCGACGGGGCCCCTGCCCGCGTTCTCCGAATATGAGGGCCGCGAGGTTGCGAGCGTGTCGTTCACCGGCGACCTCGAACTGCCGCGGGATTCGCTGGAAGCGGTCATTCAGACTCGGGCGAGTCGTTGCCGATTCCTCTTCCTTCCCATCTGCTTGCCCGTCTCCAATATCGGACGGGACGTCCACAATCTGGATCTAACGGAGTTGTCGCGCGACGTCGCGCGGATCCTCCTCTACTATCGTGACCATGGGTACTACGGCGCGGTCGTCACCCCATCGGTCGCCCCCGCGGAGAATGACCCGGAGGAGGTGGAGGTCACCTTCAACATCGTTGCCGGTCAACCTGTCGTTCTTACCGCGCTGACGATTTCCGAGATCGACTCGATTCTGCCGCTGGATCAGCTGCTGCGCGCGGTGCCGCTCGAGGTAGGTGAGCCGTTCGGCCGCGCCGATTTCTTCGCGAGCGCCGACACCATTGAGACCCGGCTTCTGCAGAGCGGCTACGCGTACGCGGCGGTCCTGCGCAACTTCTCGATCGACACCATCGCCGACATCGCGTCCGCCAACTTCGTGGCGTTGCCGGGGCCGCTCGTCAGCATCGACACGATCGTCTTCCGTGGCAACGAGCGCCTGACCGAGCGGACGCTTCGCCAGCAGCTGGCGATCGACGAAGGGGAGGTTCTGCGAGAGACCGATCTCTCTCGCTCGCAGCGCAATCTGTACAACCTCGACATGGTGAACTTCGCGTCGGTGCAGATCGCGCCGGATTCGATGCAGCTGGATCCCGACCGCTCGAGGGCGACTGTTCTCGTCCAGGTCGTCGAGTCGGCGCAGTACGCTGTGGATACGTCCGTCGGCTTCGGTACCGTGGAGTGCTTCCGGACGAGCGGTCTGTGGGCGAATCGGAACTTTCTCGGTGGGGGGAGACGCCTGGAGGTCAGGGGGTCGGTGTCGAGGATCGGGGTCGGGGAGCCACTCGACATGGGACTTGGCGGCAACCTCTGCACGAATCTCGGCGAGGACTCGTTCATCGGGATCGAGGGCCTGGATCTCGAGGATCGGCTGGACTACAACACGGGGGTTTCTCTCCAGCAGCCCAGCATCTTCGGGACGCAGAACCGCGTTGCCGTCGACATCGAGGCCGAGCGGATCTCGGAGCCCGGCGCGTACGTGCGCGAGGCAGTCGGCGGTCGCCTCACCATTGCGCGGCAGTTCGAGGCCGGCCCGACCGTGGTGACCACGACCGCGGAGGTGAACCGGGGCAAGACGGTCGCCAACCCGGTGATCCTCTGCGTCGGCTTCGACACGTGCTCACCGACCGACTTCGAACTGCTCAGCCAGGCGCGCTGGTCAAACTCGCTCGGGGTCGCCGCCGTCCGTGACGCCACTCGCTCGGATGGCGGCGAAGTTCGCGGCTACGTCATGCGCGGGAACGTCGATTGGGCATCGTCGGCGTTCGGCTCCGATGACAGCTACCTTCGGGTCGTGGCTGACGTGGCGCGCTACCGGATGGTACGGCCGGGTTGGCTCTTTGCGACCCGACTCAGGGTAGGCCGTTTTGTCCGCGGCGTGCTCGGACCCGATGCCGGGTACATCCCGCCGGAGAAGCGCTTCTACGCCGGTGGTCCGACCAGCGTGAGGGGCTACGGCCGAAACGAACTCGGCCCGACCTCGTATGTCTATCCCCTGGTGGACGGCGTGCCCGGTGATACGATCGGGTCGGCGACAGGGGGGACGCAGCTCGTCGAGGCGTCCGTAGAGCTGCGCGTCCCCGCTCCGTGGATGAGCGATATCGCGCGGCTCGCGTTCTTCGTCGACGCGGGCCATGTCTCGGCGCCGGGCAGCGACTTCTCGCTTTCGCAGGGGCTCCGCTTCACGCCGGGCGTGGGCATCCGATTCGCGACCCCCGTCGGCCCGTTCCGCCTGGACCTTGCGTACAATCCCTATCCGCCGGAGATCGGCCCGCTCTATCAGGCCGATCCGTTTTCGGGCCTGAGCCTCATCGAGCCCGAATACCAGCCGGAATCCTCCGGATTCCTCCGTCGACTGCGACTCCAGTTCGCGCTCGGGCAGGCCTTCTGATGGCATCCAAAGGCGTGAAGCGGGCGGGGTTGATCCTCGGCGGATTCGTGATGGGGATTCTGGGCGTGGCACTCGGAATCTGGTTCTACATCGAAGCGGCGCGCGTCGAACAGATCCGCACGGGGATCGGCGACCGTCTGCGCGTCGCGCGGGGTTCTATCGAGCGCGTGCGCATCGTGGGGCAGGACGCGATCCGGTTCCAGCTTCGGGGCGTCGCGATCCTCGACGAGGCCGGCGACACGATCATGGCGGCGGCGCGCCTGACGGTTACCCTGGATGCGACGTCGCTGGACGATGAGGGGCCTATCGAGTTCTACGATGTCGTTGTCACTGACCCCGTCGCCTACCTGATCCAGGAACCGCAGGGCGAATGGAACTACCTCCGCCCCTTCGTGGTCATGGTGGATGGCCAGCCGGTCGAACCGGAGCCCGGACGAGGTCTCCTCTTCCGCGACGTCCGCCTGTCGGATGGGCGGCTCGTGATCGCGATCCCCGGCAATGGCTATCCTGACGACGAGTCCTCCGTCGCGATGAATCTTCCGTACACGACGATTGGGGGGGTCCCGTACCAGGAGTATCACGTCTCGGACATTCAGTCTGTGCTGAGCCGTGTGCGGATCGGGGGGCCGCTGGGTTGGCGCGCGGAGATCGCTTCATTCACGGGGGACATCGAGGAGCCCGCGCTCTCCATCGCCGAGCTGGAGGGCTGGGCCGAGCAGCAAGGTGAGGACGGCGTCCTGTTCCAGCTCACCCGCGGGCGTGTGGGCGAGTCCGTTGTCGCCGGCGAAGGCACGGTCACTTTCGCCGAGGAGGGTGTGCTCTACTCCGTGGACCTCGACGTCGATCCGCTCCTCCTGGCCGACATTCAACCGATCTTCCCCCAGCTCGAGGCCGAGGGCCTCGCGAGCTTTGGCCTCGGTGTTGAATCTCTCTCCGCGGAACGTGTGGTCCTGACCGTGACCGACCTGGACTTCGAGGGATTCGATTCCCGCATTCTGGGCGACATCGAGTTCGCGATCGGAGGCGACGCAGGCCTCGCGCTCCTGGACGCCGACCTGGAACTCGCGCCGCTTCAGGTCGCGGCACTGGAACAACTTGGACTCGTGACGGACCCACCTTTCGCGGGTCAGGTCACGGGTCGCGTCAGCAGCGTTGGGGCGCAGACTGGCGAGATCGCCGTGGACATCCGCGCCAGCCTCACGCCAGTTGCCGAGCCGGACATGCCGCGGTCGATCCTCTTCGCGGCTGGTGAGATCACCGTGGGCGACGCGGCCGACGCGACTCGGTTGGACGGTGTGGACGTTGGCATGCAGCCGCTCTATCCCGCCCTCTTCCGCGGAATGTTCCCCGAGCAGGCGGCGCGGCTTCGCGGCACGGTCGAGGGGTCAGTCGCCCTGTCGGGAACGATCGACGACATCCGTTTCACCGACGGGATCGTCGTCTATGAGGTCGGCGAGGCACCGCCTTCGCGCCTGACGGGTTTGAGTGGCCGGATTGTGTCACAGCCGGAGCTATCGTACGAGATCGACGCGCTGGCGGCACCCCTCGCGCTGGCGACTCTCACGGAACTCTTCCCGGGGCTGCCGTTCCGTGGCGCGACGGTGGTGGGTCCGATCGAAATCTCCGGCGACGGTTCGGGCCTCTCGGCGTCCGCGGACCTCGAGGGCACGGCCGGCGGCGTCGAGTTCGCTGGATCGGTGGTATTCGGCGAGCCGCTGCGGTTCGAGGTCGAGGGCAGCCTCGACGCGTTTGTCGCGTCGGCGGCGCTGCAGGCGGAGGTCCCCGTGGACGGTCCGGTCAGTGGTACCTTCGCATTCGAGGGTAGCACGGAGAACGTCGACTTCGAGGTGGACCTCACTCAGGGCGCGGGGCGAGCGGTCCTGGCCGGCAACTTCTCCACCACCATCGACCCACCGACGTTCGAGGTGAGCGGCACCATCACGAACTTCCGGATCGGGACGTTCGTCGGCGACCCATCCGTCTTCCCCGACCCGATGTCCGGCGAACTGGCGGTGAGCGGCGGTGGGGGGGACCCATATGTCTTCGATGTCGATCTGGTCGGGGAGATCGGGCGCCTCGTTCTCGAGGGATTCTACCGGACCGGCACCGTCCCGGAGTACGAAGCGGTCGGCAACGTGGCGGGACTGGATCTCAGCCGCCTCCCGCTCCGGAACCGACTGCCGCCGTCGTCGATCACCGGGACCGTGGACGTCCGCGGCCGCGGCCTGGACCTCGAAACACTCGAAGGCAACCTCGCGTTCGACGCGACCAATTCCACGATCGCCGGACTGAGGCTCGATGACGCCGTCGGATCCGTGGAAATCACCAACGGAATCGCCGTCGTCGACACGCTGTTGATCCGCTTCGATGAGACTCGACTCGCCGCGAGAGGGAGCTGGGGCCTGCTCGCTCCGGCGAGCGAGCCTCTGGGCTATTCATTCGAGTCCCCCAACCTCAGTTCGCTCGATCGCCTTCTCGGCCCGACGGAGTTCGGCCCACCCCGACTCGCCGGCAGCGTGCGGGCGCGCGGTACGGTCGGCGGCTCCGTCGAGTACCCGATCATCGAAACGGCGCTCACGGGTCGAGATCTCCGCTACCAGGGCTACGCGGCGGAGTCGCTCGGTCTCAACCTCGATGCGCGGAGAAGTGACGTAGTCGGGTGGGAAGGCCGCGGCACGATGGAGGGCGCGAACGTTCGTGCGCCGGGCTTCGATTCGGTTCGGGAGGTCCGCCTCAACGTCGATGGCACCCAGGACTCTTTCGCGTTCGGCCTCGCGGGCAGCAGGGACGCGGACACCGAACTCGCCGCGGCGGGCGTGCTCGCGCTCGACGGAATTGCCCCGGTCGAGGTCTACCTCGAGGCGATGAACCTGCGCCTCGACGCGGCACGTTGGGAGCTCCAGAACCCGACGCGGATTCGCGTCACGGAGACGGAGGGGTTGCTCGTGGAAGACCTGGTTCTCCAGCGGGTGGGTGACGCGGGGCGCCTCGCGGTGAGCGGCGAGATCCCCCGAACCGGCAACGTGGACCTGGTCACCCTGGCGATGAACCTCTTCAGCCAGGGGATCGACCCGCAGATCAACCTCGCGATCGAGGGCGGGATCGACGAGGTGCGCCGCACCGTCGAGCACTGCACCGGGCTGCCGGTGCACCCGCGGCACCCGTGGGCCGGCGATCTGGTCTACACCGCGTTCTCCGGCTCCCACCAGGACGCCATCAAGAAGGGCTTCGAGGACCTGGACGACAAGGCCCGGATCG
>CAZUVK010000225.1:0-968 GCA_964623785.1 uncultured Gemmatimonas sp.
GCCCGATCCGCCTTTGAGGCCGGACCGGGCTTTTTCATTCCCGCGCTTGCGGGTTTCCAGCTAAAGGAGGAACCGATGTCGACGCAGATCACTTCGAGTCTCGATTCCCGGGGCTATGCGAAGCCGGACGCGCTCGTGACGACGCAATGGGTAGCCGATCATCTGGGCGACCCGAACGTGAAGATCCTGGAGAGCAATGAGGACGTGCTTCTCTATGATACCGGACACATTCCGGGTGCGCAGAAGCTCGACTGGCACGCCGACCTGAATGACCCGGTGGAGCGCGACTATCTGGAGCCGGCGCAGTTCGCCGAGCTGGTCGGGCGGCTCGGGATCACGCCGGACACCACCGTGATTTTCTACGGGGACAAGAACAACTGGTGGGCAACGTACGCGCTCTGGGTGTTCCGCCTGTTCGGGCACGACAACGTGAAGGTGATGGACGGGGGGCGAAAGAAGTGGGAGGATGAGGGTCGGGATACGACGACGGACACGCCGTCGTATCCGCGCGCCGACTACCCGTTGCCCGTCCGGGACGACGAGAGAATCCGCGCCTTCCGCGAGGATGTGCTCGAGCACCTCAACACGCCTGGACGGCTCGTGGACGTGCGAAGCCCCGACGAGTACAAGGGGATCAAGCTGCACATGCCCGAGTATCCGCAGGAGGGCGCGATCCGGGGCGGCCACATCCCCGGCGCGAACAACGTGCCCTGGGCACGCGCGGTGAACCCGGATACCGGCGAGTTCAAGAGTGCGGATGAGCTGCGGGCGATCTACGAGGGTGAGATCGGACTGAAGGACTCCGACGACGTCATTGCGTACTGCCGGATCGGCGAGCGGAGCAGCCACACCTGGTTCGTGCTCACCTACCTGCTGGGATACGACAAGGTTCGGAACTATGACGGGTCGTGGACCGAGTGGGGCAACCTGGTTCGCGCACCGATCGAGAAGTAGTCGGCGTTCGCGCG
>CAZUVK010000225.1:978-6687 GCA_964623785.1 uncultured Gemmatimonas sp.
CCATCCGCAGTTGATCGTCCTCGGCGGCGGCGTCGCCGAGCTGGGCGACCTTTTACTAACCCCCTTACGGAAAAGCCTGCCGCAACGCGTCGGCATGTTTCCGCCGTCGGATGTCCGCATCGAACAATCGCTGCTCGGCGTTCGCGCGGGGGCGCGGCGCGAGCCGACCGCCCCCGCGGCACGGGTGCCTCAACCCGTCATGCTCTCGGTCATTCGGCGGCCACCGAGAATGTGCAGGTGCAGGTGAGGCACCGTCTGCCCCCCTTCCTCCCCCGTGTTGATCGCGACGCGGTATCCTCGCTCCAGCCCTTCCGATTCGGCGATCGCGCGAACGGCCAGAAGGAGCCGGCCCGCGAGTTCGACATCCGCCTCGCCCAGCTCGCGGAGTGACTGGATCTGCTTCCTCGGTATTACGAGGATGTGCACCGGCGCCGCCGGGTTGATGTCGCGGATGGCGACCAGGTCGTCGTCGCGATACACGAAATCGCCGGGGATCTCGCCGTCGATGATTCGGGTGAAGAGAGTCTTCGTCATGTTTCGGCTGGCCGGATCGGGTATGGTGCGGTGAGATGCGAGGTTGGTCGCAGGGTCCGGGGACTTCTGATTCACAACACTAGCTTGCCGGTCCGGGTGGCTCGTCGTCAACCGCCGCGGTGAGGAGGGCGCTCCACCATTCGCCTTCACGGTCCTCCATCGTGACCCGCAGGCCGGCGGCTTCGGCGGCCTCGCCAACCGCGACCGCATCCGACTGGAGGATTCCGGAGACGATCAACCGGCCATCGGGTCGCAGGGCCGCCGACAGCGCCGGCAGCAGCGGCCGGATCACCCCGCTCAGGATGTTCGCCAGAACCAGGTCGAAACCGCCCAGTTCGCGGATGAGGCGGTCATCGGCCAGGTCTTCCCGCAGGTCGACCACGCCCATGACCCCGTTTCTCTCGAGATTCTCACGGGCGTTGATGTTCGCGTCGGGATCGAACTCCACCGCGACGACCTCGGAGGCACCGAGCAGCGCCGCGCCGATCGCGAGGATGCCGGACCCGGAGCCGACGTCGAGCGTGCGGTCGCCGAGTGAGAAGCACTGGTCGAGGAGCCGGAGACACCCCCGGGTCGTCGCGTGCTCACCGGTTCCGAAGGCCATCTGCGGGTCGATCTCGATGACGACTTCACCCGGGGAGGCCGGCCACTCGGTCCAGGTCGGCTTGACCACGAACCGGCTCGAGACCTTGCGGGGGGCGAGGCCGCGACGCCACTCCTTCGCCCAGTCCTCGTTCTCGCGCCAGCGCCAGGAGAGGTCCGGCCTGGCACCACCGGCCCAGTCCTCGAGGAATCGCGAGCACTCGCTGGCGAACGCGGCGGGATCTTCCGGCGGATCGAAGAAGGACGTGAGGGAGTCCCCCTCGTCCAGCACCGAACTGCCGCCGAGCGCAAGCAACCCCTCCGCGACCAGATCGCGAAGGGGGTCGCCGGCGGCCGCGCGGACCGTCAGAACGAGCCATCGATCGGGGAGCGGCATCGGTTTCAGGCCGAGAAGGCTTCCTTCATCCGGTTCCAGAAGCCGTGCCGCGAGCGTCCGTCAGTCTCGGGCGGCGCGCCTTCGACCTCGCGGAGCTTCTGGAAGAGCGCTTCCTGCTCCGGGGTCAGCCGCGTCGGTGTCCAGATCTGGACGCGCACGTGCTGGTCGCCGCGCCCGCCTCCACCGAGGTGAGGCAGCCCCTTCCCTCGTAGCGTGAGCACCTCGCCGCTCTGGACGCCAGTCGGGATCTCGACCCGCTCGGCCCCCCACACCGTCGGCACCTCGAGCGTGGTGCCGAGCGCCGCCTGGCTGAAGGAGATCTGCGTGGTGTGGATGAGATCGTCGCCCTCGCGCAGGAAACGGGTGTCGTCCTCGACCTCGAGAACGACGAGGATATCGCCGCGCGGACCGCCCCTCGGGCCGACGTTTCCGTGGCCGCGCAGGGTGATGTAGTTGTCGGAGGTGACGCCCGGCGGGACATCGACGTCGAACTCTCGCTCCTTGCGCTCGCGGCCCTGGCCGCTGCATCCCTGGCAGGGGTCGGCGACCCGCCGGCCCTCACCGCCGCACGACGGGCACGGTGACGCGCTGACGAACTGGCCGAACACGCTTCGCTGCACCCGCCGTATCTCGCCCGCGCCGCTGCAGACGTCGCATGTCTCGGGATCGGTCCCACCGGCGGAACCCGTGCCCGAGCAACGGCCGCACGGTTCGAGGATGGGCAAGCGCAGCTTCTTGCGAACCCCTTTCGCTACGTCCTCGAGGCTGACGCGAAGTCGAATTCGAGTGTCCTGGCCGCGCTGCACGCGATTGCGACGTCCCCCGCCGAAGAGGTCCTCCATCCCGCCGAAGCCGCCGAAGTCGCGCATGAAGATGTTGAGTGCGTCCTCGAAGCCGAAACCGTTGAACCCTGCCTGACCGGCACCCGCCCCCGACTTGACGCCCGCGTGTCCGTAGCGGTCATAGGCCGCCCGTTTGTCCGGCTCGCGAAGGACCTCATACGCTTCGGTCGCTTCCTTGAACTTCTCTTCGGCCTCAGGATCGCCGCCGTTGCGGTCGGGGTGGTACCGGAGCGCAAGCTTCCGATATGCCTTCTTCACCCCCTCGGCGTCAGCGCCCCGCTCGATCTCGAGGATCTCGTAGTAATCCCGCAATGAACAATTCCTCAGGTCAGAAATTCGGACACCAGCGCCGAGGTCCCTTCGACGAGGCCAATGATACGTTCGTACGGCATCCGCGTGGGTCCCATTACGCCGATCACGCCGCGGAGTTCACCAACGTTGTAGGCGGACGTGATGATGGTAAAGCCGGCGAGCGCCGGATCCGAGTGCTCGGTCCCGATGGTGATGGTGAGTCCCTGGGACCCGATTCGGGCCGATAGCATCGTCGATAGAAGCTCGGTCCGCTCGGTCAGTTCCATTAACCCCTTGAGGCTCTCGCCGCTCTGGAACTCCGGCTGATCCGCGAGTACGGAGGCGCGGCCCAGATGCAGGCTGCTTGCGCCCATCGGGTCCAGCCAGCCATCGGCCGACTGGATGAAGACGTTGAGGAGCTCCGAGGTTTCCCGATCGCCCGCCGGCGCGGCGTCGCGGAGCCGTTCGGCCAGCGTCGCCCGGACCTGGGCAATCGTGTGGCCGGAGAGTCGCTCATTCAGAACGTGGGCCACCGAAACGAGGGCGCCGGCCGGAACATTGGTCGGTACGTCGACGAATATGGTTCGCGGTCCGCGCGACCGGAGCGTCAGCACGAGAAGGACTTTCCCGTCAGTGACGGGAAGGAGCTCGATGCGCTCGAGGATTGCCTCGGGCAGACCCGGCCCGGTCGCGACGCCAAGCTCGCTCGTCAGTAGGCCGAGCACCTGGGCCGCGCGCTTCAGCAGCAGCTCCACGCCCGTGCGATCCGCGCCCTGAAGCTCCGAACGCACCTCGCTGGCGTCGTTCGACCGCGGTCTCGGCTGGTGGAGGAGCGAGTCCACGTACAGACGGTACCCGAGATCGGTCGGCATCCGCCCCGCCGAGGTGTGCGGGTGGCTGAGGTACCCCTTCTGTTCGAGGTCGCTCATCGTGTTGCGAATCGTCGCCGGGGAGATACCGAGCCTGAATCGGCGGGCAACCGTTCGGCTGCCTGCCGGCTCCGCGGTGTCGACGTACGCGCGCACCACCGCCTCGAGGACGCGCTGCTCCCGCTCGTTGAGGGGTTCTTCTTCCTTCATCCCGCAATTCGTGTTGAGGTCGCCCCAATCTGGACGAGATCCCGCTGGTCGTCAAACCCGTCCGACTCCCGGGCCGGAACGGGAAACCCGTTGGTGCCACCGAGCGCGACCGCGAGTTCGTCGAGCAATAACCACCCGCGTGGCGTGAGGCGCAACCACCCGCCACCGAGTTCGGCGAGCCCGCCGGCCGCCCAGCCTTCAACCAGGCGCACGCCCCGTTCGTCGAGGCCGGCGATCTCCAGACCCTTTCGCGTTCGCAGCCCAAGCCAGACTCGCTCCAGCCCGGACGTCTCCGGATCGTCGACGATCTCCTCGTCCTCGATGGGGAGCTGGCCGGCCTCGAGAGAGTCTCTGTATACGTACCAGGATCGCGAGTTCCATCGGCGAATGGGCGGGAAGAACGCGTGTGCCCCGGGGCCGAGCGCGGCATACGCGGCGCCGGTCCAGTACGCGAAGTTGTGCCGCGAATGCCTGCCGGGCCGCCCGAAGTTCGAAACCTCGTAGTGCTCGTATCCCGCGCCGGTAAGGAGCTCGTGCGCGAGAAGGTACTCGTCGACGTACCGATCCTCGTGCGCCAGTGTCTCGCGACCCTCGGCGACGCGCCGACCGAGCGGGGCGCCCGGCTCGGCGGTGAGTCCGTAGAGCGAGACGTGCTCCGGCGCGAGATCGATCACTCGGGCGAGGTCCGCTGCCCAGTCGCGGCCCAGACGCTCCGGCAACCCAAAGATCAGGTCGATGCTGACGTCGTCGAACCCAGCGTCGCGCGCCCGAGCGAGGGCCGTCGCCGCGCCGTCGGGGCCGTGAAGCCTGCCCATCCAGCGGAGCGACTCGCGGTGGAAGGTCTGCGCGCCCAGGGAGATTCGATTGACTCCGGCCTCTCGCCAATCCGTCGCGACGGCGGGAGTAAAGCTTTCCGGGTTCGCCTCGCACGTCCACTCGGCGCCGTCGACCAGCCCGGCGTGTGGCGCGAGCCGGTGGAGCAGTGCTCCCATCGCGCCGGTGCCAAGGAGCGACGGCGTCCCTCCGCCGACGTACAGCGTTTCGAGACGAAGCGGCCCATCCCAACGCCGTTCCTCGGCGGTGAGCCGCAGCTCTCGCTCGATCGCAGTCAGCCATTCGCCGACTGGCGGATCGCGAAGCGGTTCCACCGCGAAGTCACAGTAGGCGCATCGCCGGGCGCAGAACGGGACGTGGATGTAGAGCGAACTCGGCTTCATCTGGATCGAATGCTTCGGTTCCCGAAACGCTTTCAGCTGGCGACAAGGTACCCCGCGACGACCGGAAAGTCGCGGTAAGTCACCCTTCCCGCCTCGCGACGCCACCCCGATGCGACTGCCCGGAGAACCCGTCGCGTGCCCCGTCAACTCCGGGAAAATCGCTTGCCCGGATGAGGCTCGACGAGACCTCGAATCTCCAGCTCGAGAAGCGAGACGAGCGCTTCCCGGGCGTCGAGGCCCGCGCCGCGAGCGACGTCGTCGATGTGGGTGGGGTGCGTCGAGAGCTCATTGAGCAGCCGGGTTTCGGGGTCGGTGAGGAGCGGGAGCGAAGGTGGTGCGGGGGGTCGTCGGGGCCCGGGGCCCGCGGCGGCGACGGGTCGCGGACCGGGCACCGCGGCGGGCCTCGCCCCCACACCGCGAAGCTGCTCGAGGATGTCGGTCGCCGAGGTCACCAGCAGTGCACCGTCGCGGATGAGCTGGTTCGTGCCGGCGCTCGAAGGGACGCCGATCGGACCCGGAACCGCCATTACCTCCTTCCCCTGCTCCAGAGCATACGTGACCGTGTGCTGCGCTCCGCTCGCGTGGCCCATCTCGACAACCAGCACGGCCTGGGCGAGCGCGGTGATAAGGCGGTTCCTCCGGGGAAAATTTCCTGCCTTCGGCGTCTCGCCCGGAACGTACTCCGTGATCAGCAGACCGCGATCCCGCACTTTCTCGAAGAGAGCCCTGTTCTCCGGCGGGTAGATCTGGTCGATCCCGTGTCCGAG
>CAZUVK010000226.1:0-6681 GCA_964623785.1 uncultured Gemmatimonas sp.
GGACCGCGGCCCGCGAGATGGTCGCGCGCCGCGACGGAAACAAGCGCGCCGCCGCCGCCGCACTGCGGATCTCCCGATCGCGCCTCTACCGCCTCCTCGACGAAGCCGACACGGAAACCATTGCCGAGGCCGACCGCGCTGCCCCTCCCGCCGACCCGCTTCCTCACCCCAGATGATTGTCCCGTTCCGCTACACTCGTCCCGATGCGAGTCGCCCGCGCGGCGCGCACCGGCGCGATCGAGCTCGCGCGAATACCGGTGCGGAGATTGCCCGGTCGTCCCCGTCACGCTGGTCGGCCGATTCCTCAACTCGCTCAGGCCCATGTTGAGAACGTCGTTGAAGTTCGTCGCGCCGCTGCTTATCAGTGCCGCCCTCGCCGGGTGTGACGCGTTTCTCTCACCCGACGGCAATCGGGAGAAGACCGACGACGAGATCATTGTGATCCGGGTCGACCCCGATGCCCCGCCGCTACAGGCGACGGAGATCTCGTTCTGGATCGTCCGCGGCGAGGAGAAGGTAGTGGAGATCCGGTACGAGGGGACGGATGGCTACAACGGGAAATGCTTGCGACTCGTCGTCCCGGCGAACGCCCCGCTCCGCAACGCCGACGGCACCCCGATCGCCCCTGGCGATTCCATCTTCGCGACGGTTCGGGTGATGGACGCGGGTCTCTTCCTCTTCGAGCTGGAACCGGCCGGGCTGGTCCTGAACCCGGCGTCCCCGGCGCGGATGGAGATCCGGTATCGGTGGATGTCCGACGACCTGAACGGCGACGGTGTCGTGGATGGGCTCGACACGCGGGCCCGCGACCGCTTCGGGATCTGGGCGCGCGACCCGTCGACGCAGCGCTGGTCGAGCATCGGCGCGACGCGGTTCGATGCCATCAATGAGATCCATGCGCCGATCACTGTCTTCACGCGATATGCGCTGGCGAGCGATTGAGTGATCGACCGTTGGACCCCGGCAGCGAGGAAGTCTCGCTCGGCGCCGCCCGCCGGCTGGCCCAGGAACGACGCTGGTCGGATCTGGCGATGCTGTCGTGCGCGACCCCGGCCGACTCCGCCGACCTCGCACCCGAGCTGGCGTACCTCTTCGCGGATGCGTTGCGGCGTGTCGGGCGCGGCGCGGAAGCGAGCGAGTACGCGAGGCGCGCCGAGCTGAGCGTCGTCCGGACAGGCGACCGCCGGCTCATTCTCCGGACGATCAATCTTCTGGGAATGCTGGCGTTCGAGGCGGGGCGACTGCCGTCCGCGTGCGAGGCCTTCGACCGGCTGCTCGAGCGCGCCTCGGAGTGGGGGGATGACGAGTTCGTGGCGCGCGCCTCGAACAACCTCGGGGTGCTCGCCAACGTGCGCGGCGAGCGTGACCGGGCGATGACCTCCTACCAGCGCGCGATTGCGGCGTACCATCGGCTGGGCTACCTGCGCGGAATCGCGCAGACCTCGTACAACATCGGTATCTCCTACCGGGATCTCGGGTTCGCGGACGACGCCGAGCGCCACTACGTCCAGGCCGCCCGGTACGGTGAGATGTCGGAGAGCGAGGATGTGATCGCGCTCGCCGAGACGGAGCGCGCCTGGCTGCGGGCGTGCGCGGGCGACGGCGCCCTCGCCGAGTCGATGGCGACCCGCGCTCTCGAGCGGCATCGCTCGATCGACGACCCGGGCGGGGCGGCCAACGCCATCCGCGTCCTCGCGCGCGCGGCCGAAGCCCTGGGCGATCCGACCCTCGCCCTAGACCGACTCGACGAAGCCCACCGGATCGCGGAAGAGTGCGAGGATCCCCTCCTCGGCGCCGAGACCGAGCGCGACCGTGGCCGCGTCCTCTTCGGGCTCGGGCGCTTCGACGAAGCGCGCGCCTCCCTGCTCCAGGCAGCCGAAGTGTTCGCCCGGCTCGGCGCTCTTGCCGACACGCGCGACACGGCGGCCCTCCTCGAGACGTACTTCCCCGCCGCGATCGACGAACCGACGGCGGAATGAAGCGTGAAGGGCAAAGAAGGAGAGGGAGTGGGTGCGAAGTGGGTAAACCCAGTTTTCCGCGCGGGCACCGCGCTGGTCATGCGGGGCTCTCGATGTCATCCTGAGGCGCAGCCGAAGGATCTGCACTTTCGGGATTTGCGCGGATGGCCATGTGCAGATCCTGAGGCGCAGCCGAAGGATCTGACAAAGGGGGCCTCCCCACCCCATCCGACCCTTCGCGCACCGCCCGCGAGCGATCCAACTGTCCCGAAACGGAACACTTCCGCCCCTTCCCAGATCCCATCGCAATCTCGTATAACCTGTTTTTTTACAACGTGTTAATCGGCGTTTCCACCGGCTTCGCGCGCCGGAACGACCGTTGCCCCATGCGGCGGACGAAACCTCGCGAAACACCCAACCTTTTGACCGCGGCCCTCCCGGCGCGGTGGGGAGCGAAACGTCCATGCACGCTCGAGTGGTGGGTCTACTTCTGGCCGGGTTGGTCGCATGTTCCGGCGACGCGACGAACCCCGGAGGAGGAGGAGGAGGGGGTGGAGGCGGTGGAGGTGGCGGGGGACCTCCGCCGAACACTGTGATCCTGGGAGCGTCGTCGTTCTCGCCGACCCCGTTGACCGTCGCGCCGGGGACGACAGTCAAATGGCGCAATGATTCGGCGATCGATCACACGATCACGCCCTCCGGCCACTCCGCCTGGACGGGCCTCACGGTTACGGGGAGCGGAGAGGTCCTGAGCGTGACGTTCACCACGGCGGGGAACTACGACTACCAATGCGATGTCCATTCCGGAATGAATGGCAGGATCACCGTACAGTGAGGGCATGCCTGGCCGGCGTCGCCCTGCTGGTGCTCGCCGCCGGGGCGGAATCCGCCGCGGGCCAATCCGTGATGGACCGGTCGCCCAACATCCAGGGGGTGTGGGGCCTCGACCCGGGACGCGGGGCATTCATCTTCGCGCACCGGTTCGAGGTCCTCTCGGGGGGAGACGAGCTGATCAGCATCCCCACGCTGACGCTGGCGGCGGGACTTCCCGGGAGGCTCACTGCGGGCGTCGATTTCACCAGCCTCAGCGAAGTGATCCCCGCCTCGGTCACCGGCAACGAAGCGCAGTTCTGGCTCAAGCGGCCGCTGCGGATCTCAAGCGACTTCGAGGCCGCACCGCTGCTCGCGTACAACACCGCGGCCGAGAGTGTGGACGGCGCGATCGACATCCGCTACGCGGCGCGGCGCTTCCAGCTCTTCGCGGAGGGTCGCGCGTACAGCGACCTGTTCGGCACGGAAGGATTCCAGGCGGGGGGCGCAGTCGGCGCGGCGGTGCGGCTGACGGAGTTTCTCTCCCTGACCGGCGACATCGGGAAAGTCCTCACCCTTGGCGACATCCCCGCCGCGTGGAGCGTCGCAATCGCGGCCACGATCCCCGGCGCGCCGCACTCCCTGACACTGCAGGTCACCAACACCGGCGCGACGACCCTGCATGGCGCGTCGCGGGAGAAGACCATCGGCCCGTCGAGCGTGCGGTACGGCTTCAGCTTCACCGTTCCGATCAGCTCACGCTGGTCGCGCCTCCTTGAGCCGGTCGCCGAGTAGGAGTGATGGGCTCCATTGACGCACGCGCAGGCCCTCCCATCAATCTCCACTCCTGATGCCGTGACTCCGACGTCACGGCGCTAGGTCGTCACGACTCCCTGATACAGCGCCCAATCCTCCAGCACGAGCCCCGCCCCGCGGACGACGCAGGTGAGCGGCTCCTCGTCGACGTGGATCGGCAGGCCGGTCTCCTGTCCGACGAGGATGTCGAGGCCGCGGAGTTGCGCGCCGCCACCCGTCATGACGATACCCTCGTCGACGATGTCGGACGCGAGTTCGGGCGGCGTCACCTCGAGCGCGCGCCGCACGGCCTCGACGATGGCCTGGATGGGCTCCTGCAGGCACTCCCGCACCTCGTCCGAGTGGATCTCGATCGTCTTGGGGATCCCACTGACGAGATCGCGACCCTTCACCGGCATCCACCGCTCCTCGGCTTCGGGGGAGGCGGAGCCGATCTGGATCTTGATCGTTTCGGCGGTTGCGTCGCCGATCAGCAGGTTGTACGACTTGCGGACGAATGCGACGATCGCCTCGTCGAGCTCGTTCCCGCCGACACGGATCGAGGAGTCGGCGACGATGCCGGAAAGGGCGATCACGCCGATCTCCGTCGTCCCCCCGCCGACGTTGACGACCATGTTGCCGCGCGGCGTGGTCACCGGGAGTCCGACGCCGATCGCGGCCGCCATCGGCTCGGAGATGAGGTACGCTTCCTTCGCGCCCGCGGCCATCGCCGCCGCGCGAACCGCCCGCCGCTCGATCTCGGTAATCCCTGACGGGACGCCGATGACCACCTTCGGTCGCATGCGAAAGAGGCCCTTCGGCAGGATCGACTGGAGGAAGTGGCGCAGCATGATCTCCGCCATATCGACGTCGGCGATCACACCGTCGCGCATCGGCCGGATTGCGACGGTGTTGTCGGGCGTTCGGCCAAGCATTCGCTTCGCGTCGAGCCCCACGGCGTGAACTCTACGGGTCGCGCGATCGACCGCGACCACTGACGGCTCATTCAATACGATTCCCTGGCCGCGAACCTGAATCAGGGTGTTCGCCGTGCCGAGGTCGATCGCGATGTCAGACACAATCCGGTTGGGAAAAGGAAACTCGCGGAGGACGTGAAGTACGGCCGGTAGCGAACATCGGCCGAGGCCGTGAAGCTACCCCAAGAGGGGGCGAAGGACAAGGATGCGACCGGGCCGCGGATCACCATCCGCGGCCCGGTCAATCGCGCCAGGAGACCATCCCCCGAGAGCCGCTACTCCATCTCAGCGAGATCGAAGCTCAGCTCGCGGAGCTGCCGGCGGGCATCCATGTCGTACGCCTGTGCGTGGGCGGGGGCAGAGTTCCCGCCGTTGAAGTACACTCCGACCTCCGAGGACGTGACTGCGTTGACGACGAACTCGGCGCCCGCGTCGGGGCTCATCGTCGCCGATCCGCCGCGCTCGCGCACCATGCTGGTGTCGAGCAGACCGCCAGGGTGGACGGCGTTGAAGCTGACCCCGGTGCCGCCGAACTCCTCCTGCAGATCGAACGTCATGAAGATCTGCATGAGCTTGCTCTGGCCGTAAGCGAAGCCGCCCTCATAGGGTTCGCGCTCGAGCATGATGTTGCTGAAGTCGATCTGGCCGGTGGCCTGCGCGGACGACGATACGCTCACGACCCGCGACGGTGCGCTCCGCTGGAGGAGCGGAATCAGCGTACGCGTGAGGTAGAAGTGCGAGAGGTAGTTGACGGCCATCCGAAGTTCGTACCCGTCGGCGCTGACCTCGCGGGGCGCGTTGGGCTGGCCGCGACCGATCCCCGCGTTGTTGATCAGTACATCGAGTCGGGGGTAGTCGCGAACGACAGCGGCCGCCAGCTCACGAACCTGGGGGAGGGAAGCGAGGTCCGCCTGGTAGAAGCGCGCCGTGCCGCCGGCCGCACGGATCTCGTCGACCACTTCGGCGCCACGCTGCGCGTTCCGGCCGTGCACGATGATGTGGGCGCCGTCTCCGGCGAGAGCGAGCGCGACCGAGCGACCCAGCCCGTCCGTCGAGCCGGTGATCATGATCACCTCACGGCCCTCGATCTCCGCCGCGGGCACCTGCGCCGACAGATCACCGGTCGCGACCCCGATCGCCATGAGGATAGCCGCGGCCACGCCGGCGCGTACGGCACGGGCCCACCCAATAGCGGGGACCGCGATGCCGAGCATTCTCTCTTGTCGTGCCAACATCGTATGACTCCGGATTGATCGTGAGTGGTCGCAGCAAGCATCCGATTTGAGTCACTAATACTAAAGCCCACCTGCCCCGGGCGCCACGACTTCGGCGCGCGGGACTTCAGACACACAGCACTAACCCACGCCGAATGTCGCCATCGCCGCCCAGAGCGCGATCGCCCCGCCCAGAGTCATCCTCACGTTGTCGTCCACGGGAATCCGTACGAACTCCGCGACGGATGCCCCAACCGCGCCGGCAATCGCGGCTGGCGCCCCGATCCCCGGCATCGCGAACCCGATCGCCAGATTCGCGACCAGCCCGCCGACGAACCCCGCGAAGCTCTTGCCGCCAGGCGTCCGTGCCCGCCCCCATCTCCGCCCGACGAGGCCGGCGACCGTGTCGCCGATCCCACCGTACAGGATCCCCGTCGCCGCGATCTGCCGGGGGAAGAGCACCGCGGCGAGAAAGTATCCGATCGCCAGCCACGTCGCGCCCGAGAGATGGTCGCGCTCGTGGGGCCGGAGCATCGGGCCGGTGAGGGAGAGGAACCGCTCGCGCGCTCGACCACCCGGCCGCCGCGCCCGCTCGATCGCCAGGGCGCACACGACGGCAACCCCGAGGATCGCGATCGACCATGGGCGGGGCAGATACCAGACGACCACCGCCGCCCCGATCGACGAGACGTGGATGGCCTTTCGCCACGCCTCGCCGCGGCGCGGCGCGCTCGGACCGCGCTCCCCATGAAAGGCTGGCGCGGGCGTCGGGGCGGTCATGCGCCGGTCACGCGAGCCGGTGTCGCCTGGTTCGTCACCGTCGGTCACGGCAGTCCGTTGGCGGAGAGATGATGGCCGGGCCGCGCTACCGCGGCGTCTCCGTACCGTACAGCCCCCGGAACATCGAGCTGTACCGGGGGCTGTACG
>CAZUVK010000227.1:0-6613 GCA_964623785.1 uncultured Gemmatimonas sp.
CTGGATCAACCCCCATACGTATGTGACGCTGCCGACCGAAGGCCCCCCACGCCTCGAGAAGTGGAGCGTAGGGTGATCGCTCAGTCGAGCGATTCAACGCACACCTCGGGATCCCACAGGCGGCGAGCCACCGGTTGAACCGTCGCCGGGTCGCCGGTTGTGAGCAGGGTCATCTCTCCGCGATCATCGGGACCCGTGGCAAGCAGTTCGTTCTGCGCCAGAACGCGCTCGACCTGGCGCGCGACAGCCTCCCCGCTGTCGAGGATCAGCACGTCATCGCCGAGGACCGCGGAGATCGTCGCGGCGAGAAACGGATAGTGCGTGCAGCCAAGCACGACCCGGTCGACCCGCGCCTCAACGACCGGGGCCAGCGCTTCGCCGACTACACGCATCGCGTTCGGGCCATCCAGGTCCCCGGCCTCCACGAGTTCCACGAATCCGGGACAGGGAATCTTGAGAAGCTCGACTCCCGCGGCGTGCCGGTCGACGAGGCGGTGAAACCGCTCGGTGCGGAGGGTCGCGGGCGTGGCGAGAACCGCGATCCGACCGATTTCCGTGGACGCGGCGGCCGGCTTGACGGCTGGTTCGAGGCCCACGATCGGGACCGTGAACGTCGCGCGGACGTCGTCGATCGCCGCGGCGGAGGCCGTGTTGCACGCCACGACGATCGTCTTCGCGCCGCGATCGACCAGGGCACGCACGACCGTGGCCGCGCGGTCGCGGATCTCCTCGAGCGGTCGCCCGCCGTAGGGAACGTACGCGGAATCCGCGATGTACACGATCTCTTCCAGGGGAAGCCGGCGGCGGATTTCCCGAACGACGCTCAAGCCCCCGAGTCCCGAATCGAACACGCCGAGCGGCCGGCTATCGCTCATCGCGGCCATCTGAGGGGGAGGGTCGCGCGGATCTGGAGAGACCCGTCGGCACCAGGGGTGACGCCCATCCGCTCATCGAAGTCCGAGAGATACGCGGCGACGTATGCATCCGCGCCGGCGGCGAAGAAGAAGAAGATGGTGAGTGCGGTCCAATCCTCGAACTGCTGCGACCGTGCCGCAACGAGACCGGTCCGAGCCGCTGGCTCGATCGCGCCGGATTCGCGCAACCAGGCCTGCTGCTCCAAGGCGTCCTGACGCTGGCTACGCGCGACCCAGGCCATCCACCCGCTCGCGCCGGCAAGCGTGAAATAGACGGCCCCGCGACCGGGCGCACCGACGTACGATTGGCCCCAACCGGGGAGAACGAGCGATCGGAAGAATGCACCGCGAGGCGAGATCGTGGCGTCGGCAGTCGTGTCCGCCGCCGCGGGAGTCGTCGTCTGGGCCGCGACGGGACGGTAAAGCGCGGCGATCAACGCGACGGCGACTATCGGCGCCAGAAAACGACTCCGGATGGACAAACGGATCCTCCCTGAACAGTGACTGCGAGCGTCACTTCGGACGCCCTCGGAAACGGCACGGAAGATAGCCGGGCCGGGCCGCGTCGCAAATCGCGGCCGCCGCGCCACGACGCGAGCTTCCTCGCGGGAAGGGCCTCGCGGCGATCCACCGAGCCAGTCACGCACGAAGCCCGCGCACTTTCACCCCGAACTGACCCGACTTGATCCCGCTCAAGGACGAAAACCCGACCGAGATCACCCCGTATGTCACCGTGCTGCTGGTGCTCGCAAACCTCGCCGCCTGGTTTGTCTACCAGGGTGCGGGGCTACCCGACGGCCTGGTCACATCGGTCGAGTCGTTCGGTTTCAGACCCTGCGAGATCACGGGCCAATGCGCTGGCGCGGGGCTCGCCGGGCCGTCGGTCTTCACGTCGATGTTCATGCACGCGAGCTGGGGGCATCTCCTCGGTAACCTGCTGTTCCTGTGGGTGTTCGGGAACAACATCGAGGATTCGATGGGGCACTTCCGATTCGTGGCCTTCTATCGCGTCTGCGGCGTGGCCGCCGCGGCGGCGCACATTGCGTCAATGCCCGGGAGCGTGGTGCCAGCGGTGGGCGCCAGCGGCGCGATCAGCGGCATCATGGGCGCGTACGTGGTGCTCTATCCGAGAGTCCGGGTGCTCACCTGGTTCCCGCCGTTCTTCTTCTTCTCGATCCGCGCGTTCTTCCTTCTGGGATACTGGTTCCTCCTGCAGGTCGCCGTGGGCACCGCGTCGCTCGGTCCAGAGGCAGCCGCGACGGGCGGGGTCGCGGTCTGGGCGCACGTCGGCGGGTTCGTCGCGGGGCTCCTGCTGATCCGGGCGTTCCGGAAACCGGAGCTGACGTTCGCGAAGAGTCACAAGATCCGGCTGCCGCCCGACGAGGCCCGCCGGTTGAAGTGGTGACGACCGCAACACGAGCACCTGGGGGGATTGCGCCGGGGGTCAGATCCGGACCAGCTTCCTGAGTTCCTGGATGAGCGCTTCGGCCGAGAACGGCTTGCGGAGCGCGCTCGCGAAGCCAATCTCACGCAGGCGGCCGACCTCGGAGCCGAGCCACGACGCGGTTACCGCGACGAGCGGGATCTCCGAGGTCTCCGCGTCGCTCTTCAGGAGATCGGCCGTGTCGAAGCCGTTGAGGCCGGGCAGGACGAGATCGAGCACGATTACGTCAGGGCGGAAGGACGGAACCAGATCCATTCCCTCGTCTCCATCGGCCGCGACCTGCACGACAAAGCCTTCCTGCTCGAGGATCTGACGGAGGGCGACCCGGCTTCGCTCGTCGTCTTCGACGAGGAGCACACGTTGACTGTCGGTGGCGAAACCCATCGGGGGAAGGTTGTTAGAGGTTCTTGAAGGGGTGCAGCCGACCCGAAGAAGGGGTACCCGAACCAGTTGCCTTCGGGCCGCAATTCCCGGGCCTGATCCGCGAACAAACCGAGGAGGACTACGATGGAACTGTCCGGCATACACCACCTGACGGCGGTGTCGGCGAACATCTCCGGGAACTACCGGTTCTACACTTCGGTGATGGGGATGCGCCTGGTCAAGCGCAGCGTGAACCAGGACGACGTGAGCGCCTATCACCTCTTCTATGCGGACGCCGTCGGATCGCCGGGGACGGACCTGACGTTCTTCGACTGGCGGGTTCCGCCGGAACGCCGGGGAACTCACAGTATCACGAGGACCGGGTTACGGGTGTCGGGCACCGCCGCGCTCGAGTGGTGGCGTGATCGCCTCGGGGAGAGTGGCGTGGCGGTGGGCGAGATCGGGGAAAGAGATGGGCGGTCGGAGTTACCCCTCGAGGACCCCGAAGGACAGCGACTCGCGTTGATCGACGACGGCGGCGCCGGGGATGCGCCGGTTCCGTGGGACCGAAGCCCCGTCCCCGCGGAATTCCAGATCCGCGGTCTCGGGCCAATCGAGCTGAGCGTGCCCGATCCTGGTCCCACCCGAGATGTTCTGCTGAATGTGATGGGAATGCGCGACGCCCGCGAGTACCGGCGTGCCGACAATGTCGAAGTGGCCGTTTTCGAGATGGGATCTGGAGGCGGACCGCACGCGGAACTGCACGTCGCAATCGAGCCGGACAAGCCGCCCGTTCGACCGGGCGCCGGCGGGGTTCACCATGTCGCGTTCCGCGTGCGGGACGAGGAATATGAGGCATGGGCCACCCGGCTGAACGACATGGGGATCCGCAACAGCGGTCCGATCGACCGGTATTACTTTCGGAGCCTCTACTTCCGCGAGCCGAACGGAATCCTCTTCGAGCTGGCGTCGGATGGTCCCGGCTTCGCGGTCGACGAGGACCCGGCGACGCTGGGTGAGGAACTCGCCCTCCCACCGTTCCTTGAAGGCCAACGGAATCGGATCGTCGCCGGGCTCAAGCCGATCGACTGACGTTGGTCAGGCGAGGTATCGGTCGCGAATGATCGCCTGGTGGTGGAGTTCGTGTCCGGCGATGACGTACGGGAAAGCGCGCGCGGTGAACCGATTTCCGGCGACGCTCCCGTCCCGCCTCCAGGCCTCCGCGGGGAACGTCTCGAAAAGCGAGATGGTCGCGGATCGAACGGCGATCAGGTCCCTCGCGAGCTGTGTCGGCGGCAGGCGGTCGAATCGGCCGGCGGGGGTGTAGGCGTTCTCATCGAACGAATCGAGGGGCGCGCTGTCGCCTCGGGCAATGTGAAGCGCGCGGAACGACATGATGCGCTCGACGTCGCCCAGGTGGCCCGCGACTTCCGCGAGCGTCCACTTCCCCGGCGCGTAGCGATAGCCGGCCCTGTCGTATCCTTCCGCGGTCGTCAGCAGCCGAATGGTCTCCGCGATCCCGTCGCGAAGTACGGCGAGCGGGTCTCCATCCGGGACTCGCGACACATAGGTCTGGTAATACGCCGGATACTCGTCGGCACCGGGCCTGACGAGCAGGGGCGCAATGTCGCTAATTGGCATCGGCGGCCTGCTGGCGGATGATCTCCAGCGTGCGAAGAAGGTCTGACCGAGCCTTCTCGGCCGCGTCGCCGGGCGGCACGGATGTGGAGGCCAGGCGCGACGCGGGCGGCACCCGATTCTCCGCGGACAGATCGAAAATCCCCAGAACCGCTCTCGAATAGTGGTCCCTGACCGGGGCGAACAGGTCTTGCGGAATCACGACTCCGTCGCGGCTGAAGAAGTTCGGAATCCGGATCTGGTCCTGGTCGTTGATCGGCGCGTTGCCGGAGTAGGCGCCGGCGAACCGACCCATGTCAACCGCCCTCACGGTCGTCAACGACCCGCCCATCGCGTCCCGAACCTCCTGGTAACGAAGCCAGTCCGACCGCGTGAATATCTCCATGGCGGCACGCAGCCTGTTGTCGTACACGCCTTCGACCGGGTGAAGTTCGCTCAGGAAGACCTCGCGCAACCGCTCGTTGAGCCGGAGCACCGGCGGGATGCGACCGGCGGCCTCGGGCCGAAGTTCGCGGCTGTCCCAGTTGGAGAGTACCGCCTCCACGAAGGTCTCCGGAGAGACCCAGAGCATCGGTTCCTGCCGGCTCGCGGACTCTTCCGTCTGGCGTTTCTCATGGCCCCTGGTTCCTCCGGGCTGGACCTGGTTGTCCTCGTTCCGCTGTTCAAGGTCGGGCTCGCCGTCTTCCGGAGTGATGCGCAGGAGAACCATCTGAAGCGGGCGACGGCCGCTCTCGGGCCCGAGGCTTTCGCCGTCGCCGGCCCGACCCTGGCCACCAGTCCCGCCCTGCGTCTGCTTCGTCTCGTCCTCCTTCTCGATCTGGTCCGAAAGCGTCGGGATCTCGACGTCCTCAGGGGTTCGCTCGACACCGTCGCGCATCTGGCGGTCCCGGATCGACGGGTTACCAGCGCGCTCGGCGGACCAGTCGACCTGAACCCGCATCGGGTCGCTGAGGATCTGCAGGAAGTCGAGCGATGGCGCGGCGGGGTCCGGGTTCGTCACGAGCGTAGGATCGGCTCCGTAGCGCTCCTGAAGCGTCGCCCAGCGTTCCGGCCATTTCATGATCGCCCCGACATTGTAGTACAGGTCGAAGAAGCCCCGGCGTGGGAGTGTTTCCTGGGCGTTGGCCCATGCCAGCGACTGCAGAGGGTCGGAGGCCAGCCGCTGGTTGAGGCGGTAGACCGCTTCCGCGATCCGAATGAAGAACGGCGCCTGGATGACCTGACGGTGCATGTCGTAGTAGTACGACCGGATCTCGGACGGACCCAGCTCGTTCATGCTCTGCACGAGCGCGGATTCGAGCGCGTCCTGGAAGACGACGAGATCGGCGGCAACCTTGACGGTGGCGTAGATCTCGTCGCGCGAGTAGTCGCGCAGAACGTTGGGATCCTCGAGGAAGGCAAGGAGTTGCTGGATTTCCTCACTGCGCTCGAATCGGGCGAGTCGCTCGGAGGCGAGCCGAGCGAGATACAACGGCCGGTCGGGAGCGCTCAGTTCGGCGTAGCTCTCCGCGTCCAGCTTGTCGCGGAAGATGACCATCGACTCGTTCTGGTCGCAGAAGGCGTAGCGGAAGCCCGGGTCGCCTGCCGCCGTTCGACGGAACACCCGCCGCGGCGGAAGGCCAGGAGATTCGCACGTGGTCTCCGCCTGGTAGATGGGGAACGCATCCGCATCGAGCATACGCCGCTGGGCCTCGACCTCGGCCGGCGCGAGGGTGATGAAGAGGTCGTCGTCGCCGAACCGGTCGAGAGCGCGGGAGTTGTCGGCATAAAGGACGCTGTTCATTGACCCGGAGGCCATGCCCTCGTCCTCGCGGAGGCGCCATGGGGTCACGCCGAGGGCCGGGGCCTGGCTGTAGCGAATGGACGCGGACTCGGTCTCCCGGCCGATGCGCGCCAGGTTAGGACCGTCCGGAAGGGAGATCCCGCCGAAACCTCCGTCACCGGAGCCACCCGCGCCCGACGGATCGCCGCCATTCGACCCGCCGCCGTCACCGGAACCGGGCTGTCCGTTCGCGTCCGCGCCAGCCGCGCCAGACCCCGCGGGGTCGGCTCCCCCGCGTGCCGAGTCCCCGCCGGAGCTGTCGCCGGTCGCGTCATTTCCGGAGGAACCGGACCCGCCGGAGCCACCGTTTTGCGCGCCGCCCTCGCCGGAAGCACCGGAACCCGACCCCTGCCCCGAGTCGCCCTGGCCTGAGCCACCGCCACTGGCCGGCTCGACGCTCGTGCCACCGCCGGCTGCGGCGGGATCACCCGG
>CAZUVK010000228.1:0-6593 GCA_964623785.1 uncultured Gemmatimonas sp.
GCCGATCTCCAGCCGGCCGTAGCGGTGGACGACGGAGATCGGCGAGGTGAGCGTGGCGATCGCGGTCGCGGCGCCGCACCGGGGTGACGCGTACGCCGCGTCGCGGTACATCATCGAGGAGTTGAAGAAGCGCGTGCCGATCTGGAAGCGGGAAGGCTACCTGACCGGGGAGAGCGCCTGGCTCCGCGGAAACGAACCCGAGTCCTCGGGAGTCGCGGGTTGAGCACGCCCCTCGTTCAGCTCGGGCCGCTCCCTGCGCCCGAATCCCGCGAGGTCCCCACCGAGGGGCCGATGCGCGATGGGTTCGGCCGCCGGATCGAGTACCTCCGCATTTCCGTGACCGACAAGTGCAATCTCCGCTGCGTCTATTGCATGCCCGAGGAGGGGCTGCCGTGGCTCAGGCGCGACGCGCTCCTCAACTATGAGGAGATCACGGAGATCGTCTCCATCATGGCCCCGCTGGGCCTCAAGAAGTTGAGGATCACCGGCGGCGAACCGCTCGTCCGCCGTGACCTGCACTTCCTCGTGCGCATGCTCGCGAGGGTCCCGGGGATCACCGACATCGCGCTCTCTACGAACGCGGTGCTGCTCACGGAACAGGCGGCGGAGTTGCGGGACGCCGGGGTGAACCGGCTCAACGTCTCTCTGGATTCCCTGGTGCCCGAGCGCGTCGACGCGATCTCACGGCGGCCGGGCTCGGCCGAGCAGATCTTTCGCGGGCTGGAGGCCGCCGAGGCCGCCGGGTTCTCTCCGATCAAGATCAACTGCGTCGTCATGCGCGGCCGGAACGACGACGAGATCGAGGATTTCGCCCGGATCAGTCGCGAACGCCCGTGGCACATCCGCTTCATCGAGGTGATGCCGACCGGCGAGAACCTCGGGGTCTCCGCCGACGAGTACGTCTCGTCGGACGAGATGCTCGCGCGGATCGCGAAGATCGGCAGCCTCGAGCCCGTCGCGGGGCCCGGCGGCAATGGTCCCGCGCGTTACTACGCCTTCCCCGGCGCTCCGGGCACGATCGGGATCATCACTCCGATGAGCCACAACTACTGCGATACGTGCAACCGGATGCGCCTCACGGCGGATGGCCAGCTCCGGCCCTGCCTCTTCGGCGCCATCCAGACGAACCTGCGCGATCCGCTTCGGCGGGGCGAGCCGATCGAACCGCTTATCCGTGAGACGCTCCGGATCAAGCCTGAGCGGCACTGGCTCGTGCAGGGAAGCGACAAGGGCAGCGGAGGGCTGCTGGCCCTCTCCCAGGTCGGAGGCTGACGGAATCGGCCTTCTCGTCGCGCTCTACGAGCCCGAAATCCCGGGGAACGCCGGGAACATCGCCCGCCTCTGTGCCGCCACCGGCACGCCTCTCCACCTGATCGGTCGGCTCGGCTTCTCCTTCCGTCACCCGGACGCGCGGCGGGCGGGGATGGACTACTGGGAGCAGGTCGAGGTCATCCGCCACATCGATTATCCGGATTTCCGCGCCGCGATCGGTGCCCGGCGTGTCCTGGCGTTCACGACCAGGGCGGAGACCTCGCTCTGGGAGGCTGAAATCACGCCCGACGACGCTCTGCTCTTCGGTCCGGAATCCAGGGGTCTGCCGGAGCGTCTTCTGGACCCCGCCGTGGCGACGCTGGTGAGGGTGCCGATGCTGCCGTCGATCCGGTCGCTCAACCTGGGGACGGCCGTCGGTGTGGCGTTGTACGAGGGGCTGCGGCGGACGGGGTGGAGGGGTTGAGTGCACCGCCGGGTGGCAAGCGCGTGGATCTGAAGTTACTGTAAGGCATTCAACTGATGTCCCATCGGAGTCGACGAAGTCTTCCCCTCTGACGAAGGGGCCAACGTGCCACAAACGATTCGGTCGTGGTTCCTTCCCACGTGCATCGCGCTGACCGTCGCGACCCATCTCCCGACTGCCGCTCAGGATTCGGCGCCGACCGCGCCTCCAGGTCCAGGCGAGTATGAAGGGCTCGACGCCCGCGCTCTCGAGAACCTAGTCGCATTCACCCAATTTCTCGGATACATTCGCTATCTTCATCCCAGCGATGGCGTTGCATCTTCGCCTTGGGGTGACGTGGCCCGTGCGGGCGCGTGGATCGCGATAGGCGCCGCGTCGCCCGCGGAGCTGGCCGCGCGGCTCGAGGATCTAGTTCGCCCCATCGCTCCCACGGTCCGTGTGGTGTCGCGCGACCGACAGTTCGAGGGGCTGGATTCGGAGGCCTCGCCGCCCGGCGCGACGGAGGTGGTACAGTGGATCCACAATCCCGGCGAGTTCGTCGATGGCTCGTACTTCAATAGCCGGCGCGCGCGAGCTCCGCTGCTGGACGGTCGCATTCCCGAAGGATTCGAGGACCCGCGTCGCCCCTGGCGCGTTGACCTGGCGGGCGGCGTGACCGCGTTGATTCCGCTGGCGACCTACGCCGATGAGACGGGGACACTGCCCCGCGCGGAGGCCGCGGGCACCGTGCTGTATGATGCCGCCTCGAACCCCGACGCTGAACGGATCACCCGGTTCGCCGCGGTCGCGCTCGCCTGGAACGTTCTCGACCACTTCTACCCGTACTTCGATACCGCGCGAGCGGACTGGAATGCGGAGCTTCGCCGGGCGCTCATGGCCGCCGCGACTGATGTCGATGAGTGCGCGTTCCACGAAACGCTCGAGCGGATGGTCGCGGCGCTGGAGGACGGACACGCCGTCGTCGTGCATCCTCGCTGTTTCCAGGATGCCGAACCGCCAATCGTCGTCGACTGGATCGAGAACCGGCTCGTCGTGACTCATGTCGACGATCCGGACGTCGCGCTCGACAGGGGAGACGTGTTGACGCTTGTCGATGGTGAACCCGCCGAGTCCGTCTTCGCCAGAGTGATGGAGAAAGTTTCGGCTTCCACGGAGGGATACCGTCGAGGCAAGGCGCTGTCCACCTACTTCCTTCGCGGGCCGCGGGATAGTGAGGTCACGATCACCGTGACGGGGGCGCGCGGCACCCGATCCGTGGCGCTCGTCAGAAAACGTGAGCTCCTGGAGGTGAAGGAGCCGCGACCGGCGCCAATCACGGAAGTACGCGAGGGGATCTTCTATGTCGACCTGGACGCGGTGGAGCTGGAATCCTTCGAGGAGGCGCTTCCGCGGCTGGCGGCGGCTCGGGGGCTGATATTCGACCTGCGGCGTTATGTCGCGCCGGGCGTAGCTATCCCGTTCCTGACGCGGCTTTCGCGAGAGCCCGTCGAGGCTCCCCAGTTCCATCTGCCGCGCGTCAGTGGTCCGGATCCGTCAACGACCGGGTTCACCCGTCTCACCGCGGCGGAGTGGCGATTGGAATCGGCCGCTCCCTACCTCTCGCCCCCGCGAGTGTTTCTCGCGGGTCCTTCGACGGTGAGTCAACCCGAGACCCTGCTCATGCTGGTGGAGCGGTACGGCCTTGGTGAGATCGTCGGGGAGGGAACGGCCGGGACCAACGGCGACATCCGCTCGACCAGTCTGCCGGGGTCCTACCGAATGATCTGGACGGGACTCAGGGTGCTGCGGCACGATGGCTCCCGGTACCATGGATTGGGAGTCGAGCCGACCGTTCGGGTGGAACGCACCTTGGCCGGCGTGCGCGATGGCGTGGATGAGGCGCTGGAGGCCGCGGTCGACCTGATCCTCGCCGCCCCGGCGGCGCGTTGAATCCCGTCTCCGATGGATCCGTGCTGACGGAATCAGCGGAAGAGGTCGCGGGAGGAGCCGCCGACCGCGCTGAGGCCGTCGCGCCAGTGACGGAGTTCGCGGCATGCGTTACCTGCGACGCGCTCCGAACCGGGCCGTACTGCGCCCGGTGCGGACAACACGCGCTGGAGGGGCGCCACACGTTCACGGGCCTGATGAAGGGAGCCATCGAGAGAGTCTTCAACCTGGAGCAGGGAATCAGCTATACGGCGAAACGGCTCACCCTTGAACCCGGCGGTGTCGTGAAGGACTATCTCGCCGGCCGCACGGTCGTGTATGTCCATCCGGTGGCCTACACGATCATCGCGTTCGCGCTGTTCGCGCTCGTCTACCGATGGACAGGAAGCACAGGGGGAGAAGGGGATCAGGTTTTTTACGCCGTGCTCGTATTCTTTCTGGCGGCGGCTTCGCGCGTAGTGTTCGCGCGGGCCGGGTTCAACTACGTCGAGCACGTCATTTTGAACATGTACCTGTTCGCTCACGGCGTACTGCTGATCACCGGCGTCCTCGTTGTAGGCACGCTTCTACCTCTCTCGGTGGCGAGAATCCTCGCGCTCGCCGCGCTGGTGGGGGCGGCGGTGTACTTCGGATGGGCGTATTCGCGGATTCTTGCCGGTCGGCGAATGATCATCTTCTTCGGCGGACTTCTGGCATTGGGGGGAGGGATCAGCCTGTGGTTCGCTGCCGTGCGGGTTCTCGTCGCACTGGTTAGGTGAATCCTATGACGGCGCGATCAACTCCAGATGAGGGAAGCGGGTCCTGTACAGGGTCGCGTCCCGAGTCAGTAGCCGATAGCCGAGCACCGCGGTGTGCGCGCCGATGTAGAAGTCGGGAAGCGGTGAGCCACGGGGCGTCCTCGGTCAACACATCGAGAATGACATTGCTGTCCACGAGCAAGGCCGGGTTGCTGCCCGCTTGATCCGAGCGGTCCCACCGCGCGCGGGAGGACTCGCCTAAGCGATGATATCGTGCCGCCTGCGAGTTCGCGGCGCTTCACCGCGCGGAGCCAAAGTTGTAGACGAAGTTGACCAGCGGCAGGCAGCAGCCCGTGCTGTTCTGGCCGGCATAGAGACCGATCCCCGCGTCCGCCGATAGCCGCTCGCCGATGAATCTCACCCCGCCGCTGAGGAGCGCGACCACGCGCGTCCGCTCCCGGGCGTTCGGAAACCCATCAAAGTCCCGGTAGGTGACGAAGTAGTTCTCGCTCACGAGTTTCAGCCGCTCGCTCGTGCGGGTCTCGCCTCCGAGCAGGAAGATGGGTTGGTTCTCGATGTCGCTACCCGCGAAGCCCCAGCCGACCCCCGTGGTCAAGGCGCTGTCCTCATTGCCGAAGGTACCCACCAGATATGCGATGCCCATCGTGTCGAAGGTGTCGGAGAGATTGAGGTCCGCATCGACAAAAGCGAGGACGCCCCCGGCCAGCGCGGCCCTCCCGGATATGTTCGCACCGACCTTGGGCGCCACGTACCAGACCCGGCCGATCGCGCCTGGAATGATCGGTGAGCCACCGGCGATCGTAAGATTGTCGGTTACGCCGAAGGAGAGGAACGGAAGGAAGAGCTCGTACACACCCAGGTAACCATCGCCGGCGTCCGACATCCTTCCTGTCGGGCCAAAGAAGAGACGGGTGCGGTTCGGGTCACGGGGCCAGAGGCGGCCATCCCGCAAACTCCCCTGCGAGATCCGCATCGACACGATCGAGACGCGGTTGATCTGAGCGGTAACTCCGGCCGGCGTACGGATGGACAGACTCTCGGGCGCTACGGCGGTAACCTGTCCGAGGATCGTCGAGCCATCGGTGAGCCGGATCTCCCAGATCGTATCACTGACCGTTATCGACTCGGGGAGCTGGCCCGCCGCCTCGTCGACCCAGCCACCGGTCATGGCGAGTCCGAGCAGGACCAGGAGTGTACGGGAAACCGCAAGCAAGAGAAGTCCTGGCTGAGAGGGTGGGATGCGGAGGCGCCCGAAATGGAGATGTAGCGGAACATTGATGAAACCCCCCGGAACCACCGCCCGTTCCGGTTGTCCGTCCCCCAACCCGGGTCTACCTTTTCGCGGCTGTCGCCGGGCGCGCCGCGGATGGCCAGCTCCGGCCCTGCGGCGCACGGGGTGGAACAGATGACAACCTACTGACCGGCTCCGGTCGGGAACCCGCCTCCCCCTCCCACGTCATCCTGGATCACGCGGCGGTTGCTCTGCGGGGCACGGCCGAAGTTGTAGCTGAACGAAAGCGTGGCCCGCCGGACCCGGTTCGTGGAACGCGAGTTGGAATCGTGAGTCTCCTGCCGCGACGTGAAGGTCGTCGTGGAGAGGTTGAACGGATCGACGATTGAGAGCGTGACTGTTCCGCGCTCGCTCAGGACGCGCCGGTTCACGGCTACGTTTGTCTGCGTCATTCCCGCGAACCTGCCCTGGGGAGAGACCTGGCTTGGCGAATGGAACCCCGTGACCTGCATACGCGTCGTGGGCGTGATGTTCGCCATCAGGTTCGCGTTCAACATCCAGCTCACCGAAGACGCCGAACGCACGTCAGCCAGGTTCCCCGCGTCGTAGTCCACGTAGAACGCGTTCCAGGCAACGAATCCGCTGAACGGCCCCACCTGGCGAAGCGAACCATTGAGGCCGATTCCGTATTGTCTGGCCGTCGCCACGTTTCGTGACATCGCCGTCATCACACCGTCCGAGTCCACGGTACGGATCTGGTCCCAGAGATTCGATCCGTGAAAGAGGAACTGGGAAACGGACAGCGAACCCAGCGAGCCGCTCCAGGAACCGTCGAGGCTCAGATTGTGGACGTCGGCGGGTTCGAGGCGCGGATTGCCGACGAAGCGGTTGAACGGATCTGCCGGCGTCATGTTCATCGGGTTCAGCATGCTCCCGACCGGGC
>CAZUVK010000229.1:0-6536 GCA_964623785.1 uncultured Gemmatimonas sp.
GTAGAGGGTAGAGGGTAGAGGGTAGAGGGTAGAGGGTAGAGGGAGTGGTGCAGGCGCGGCTATTGCGGTGGGGGGCGTGTCTCGCTGGCGGGGGAATGCGGCGTCTGGTGTTGGATCACCAACTACTTCCGACGAATGATGAGCCTTTTGCTTTCGTGGCTGGTTCTGTCGCTCGCGGTCTGGATCACCGCGATGGTGTTGCCCGGGTTCCATGTGAAGGGGTTTGGGGACGCGATCGTGGTGGCGCTGTTCGTGGGTTTGCTGAACTTCTTTCTCGGATGGCTGTTCTTCACGGTGTTCACGATCGTCACGCTCGGGTTGGCGTGGCTGCTGGCATTTCTTACACGATGGATCATCAACGCGATCATTCTGAAGCTGGCTGACTCGATGACGGATCGGCTGAAGATCGACAGCTTCGGGTGGGCGTTGGGTGGGGCCCTGATGATTTCGGTGGTCGGGGCGGTCGCGGACTGGGTGATCCGCGCGATGTAGGCTGAGCGAGGGCGGTCCGGGTCAATCCGCGATTGGATCGCTGGCGGCCTGTGTTGCGGTGTGGGTCTCGGCGATGGGGATGAAAACGTGGATGGCGGTGCCCCCGCCGGGTCGGGTCTGAATCCGCAGCATGCCGCCCACCAGGCGCGCGCGCTCCTCGATGCTGATCAACCCCAGCCCGCCCCTTCGGCGTGCCTCGGCGAGGTCGAACCCGGTGCCGGAGTCGGTGACCGTCAGGTGGAGGGCGCCGCGGGTGAACGCGAGGCTCACGGTCGCAGCGGTGGTGTTCGAGTGCCGGACGGCATTGTGGAGGGCCTCCTGCACGATCCGGTAGATGCAGAGCTCGATGTTGTTCGGAAGGACGACGGGGCCTTCCGGGAGATCGAACCGCACGTCGATGTTCGACAACTCGGAGACCAGCACTCGGAGCGCCGCGGGAAGTCCGACGTGCTCGAGGATCGCGGGGTGGAGTTCGTGCGATACGCGGCGGATCCCGTCGGCGAGCGCGGCGGCCTTCGCCTCGAGTACGGCGATCTCATCCAGGACCGCCACGGGCAGCTCGCGGCGCCGGTGCCGGAGGGTCGCGAGGTTGATCGTCAGCGCGGAGGCGCGCTGGCTCAGGTCGTCGTGCAGGTCGTTCGCGATGCGCGCGCGCTCCTGCTCCTGCGCCACGCTCAGGCGCTCCGCCATCAGCGACGCCGATTCGGCCACGCCGCGGTACTTCCCCTCGATCTCCCGCAACGCGAGTTCCTCGCGCGCCAGCTTCGTCTGGTGGTATGCGTTCTCCACCTCCGTCGGAAGCCGGTGCAGGTACCCCGGGCTCTTCACCACGTAGCCGACCAGGCCGAGCTTGAGCGCGCGTACGGCGGCATCCTCATCACCCCGCCCCGTCACCACGATAACCGGCATGTCGATGCGCGACGCGGAGATCTCGTCCATCACCTCGAGCGCGTCGAGGCCGGGAAGGCGGTAGTCGAGGAGCAGTACATCGGGGAGGCCGCCGTCATTCAATGCTTCGCCGATCCGGCGCGCGGCCTCCGGTCCCGACCGGACAATCTCCAGTTGGATGCGCGGTGCGTAGCGCGCGAAGTGGCGGATCGTGAGGTCGATGTCGGCCTCGCTGCATTCGGCGTAGAGCACGCGCAACCGGCGGGTTGCCTTCGCGGCCTCGGCGCGTCGTCCGTGAATCGCGTTTTCCAGCTTGAGGGGGAGGTGGTCGAGATAGTCACCTCGCTTCACCAGATAGTCATCGGCGCCGGCCTTCAGCGAGGCGACGGCCGTCTCCTCGTTCCCCGCGCCCGTGAGGACGACCACCGCGACGGGGATGGACCGGTCCCGGATCTCCGTCAGGAGCGAGAGGCCGTCGCCGTCGGGGAGGCGAAGGTCGGTGAGGACGACGTCGAAGTCGGGCGTCGGATCCGCGGTCAGCCAGGCGAGTGCTTCCTCGCGCCGCGTGACCGCGTCGAGCCGGGCGCGGGGAGCATGATGCAGCAGCGCTCGCCGCGTCAGGTCGGTGGCGAACGGATCGTCCTCCACATACAGAATTCTCACATGTCCCTCGGCGGCGTATTCAGGAGGAGCCAGTACATCTCCAGCTGGGCGCAGAGCTCGCTGAAGCGGGCGAAATCGACGGGTTTCACGATGTATGAATTGGCACCAAGCTTGTACGCTTCCGCGACGTCGCGGTCCTCGGCCGACGAGGTAAGAACGATGATCGGGATCAACCGATACCGTTCGTGCGCCTTGAGCGCGCGAAGCACGTCGAGCCCGTCGATCCTGGGGAGCTTCAGGTCGAGGAGTATGACCGCGGGCGCGGGCTCACCCGATTCCCATCGCGGGATCAGATCGATCGCCTCCTCGCCGTCGCGCGCGACGAGGATGGGGTTTGAAATCTTCCGCCGTGAGAACGCGCGCATCGCCAGGTCGAGGTCGAGCGGATTGTCCTCGACGATCAGGATCGGGGGAGCCGGTCGGTGCATCGGTCGCTAGTCCTCCGCGCCGGGGATCTCGATGAAGAACGTCGCGCCATGACCAGGACTACTCTCCGCCCAGGCGGTGCCGCCCATCCGCTCCATCGCCTTGCGTACGATCGCGAGCCCGACCCCGGTGCCCGGGTGTTCCTCCTGGCGGTGGAGCCGCTGAAAGATCTCGAAGATGCGATCGTGATACTTCATGTCGAAGCCGATCCCGTTGTCACGGACCCAGAGCCGGCGCCGCCCTTCGTGCGCCTCCGCGCCGATCTCGATCCTGGGCGCGGCGACCCCTCGCGCGAACTTGATGGCGTTGTCGAGATAGTTGCGCACCACCTGCTCGAGGGCCTCGACGTCCGCCAGGACCGTGTCATGCCTGATCGACTCGACAAGGTCGATCCGCTCCCGATTCAGGTCGTGCTGGCGCTCCGTGACGACCGACGCGACCACGGCGCGGATCGAGACGGGTCCGGTCGTGAGCGGCCGCCGATCGACCATCGAGTACGCGAGGAGGTCGTCGATGAGCTGGCTCATCCGATCGGCGGCGTCACGGATGTTGAAGAGGAACGCGCGGCCCTCGGCGTCGAGCCTGTCGAGATAGTCTTCCAGGAGCAGCCGGCTGTAGCCGTCGATCCCTCGGAGCGGTGCCTTGAGGTCGTGGGCGACCGAGTAGGCGAAGGTTTCGAGCGCGCGGGTCACGCCTTCGAGCGCGGCGGTGCGGCTGGCGACGCGTTCCTCCAGCTCCGCGTTGATGCGGTTGACCTCGCGCCACGCAAACCGTCGGGCGAGCGCCGCCGCGATCATCCTGGCGACCGAATCGATCAGCCGACGCTCCTCGAGGAGGAACGGTCCCTCCCACTCGAACGGTCGCTCCTCCAGATACGCGATCCGGATCACAACCGACTCCGTCGACGCCGCGGCGAACTCCGCGCGCTGGACGGCGACGGCCGTGGTAAAGTCGGGAGTAGCCACCTCGAGTTCGCCGACGGTCACGGATGCGGCGGCGATCTCGGGATACTGCCAGGCGGGTGGAAGGATCGCGACGAGGTCGGCGAGGACGTCCGGCATCGGCCGGGTCTCGTCGTCGAGGACGCGCGCGGCTTCGTGGAGCAGGGTGAGTTCCTTGACCCGCTCGCGCAGGTCGTGGACCAGCCTCGCCGGGTCAGGACTCGGCGCCGCGCCAGCCGGGTACACCTCGGACAACGTGAGTTGACTCATGAGGCACCGGGAAAGGGAAGGGCCTTCCGCTTCTCCTCGAGCGAGTACTCCTGCGCCGACGGGGGTGCTCCGGGGTGCCGGCGCTCCCAGAGGCGACGGGTGCCGCTCCGAGAGGCGCGACCGGCCGTGCATATTGTGCACCGCGGCGAACGGAATCAACCCGGTGGAAGCGCACGACACCGTTCCGGCGCTGTTTGCCCACGGGTTGGTCTACCGGTGAATCCAGTGGAATTCGGGGACTTGCCGCGCGTTGGTGGGCCAACCTACGATTCGCGGAATCGGCGCGCCGGCGGGTCCGTCGAGATTCAATGGGCCGTCCGGCGTCGGTGAAGGTCCTCCTCCGCATTGAACGGGGCAAGCCTCTCCCAGGGGATTCCTTACAATGAGACTTGATCGCAGAAGTTTCCTGCAGGTCGCGGCCGGGAGCGCGCTCACCGGCGCATTTCCCGCTGTGGCTCGCGCGGGCGCAATGGACCGCGCGGATTTCCAGGCCCTCGCATTCGACGCCTTCCCCATATTCGACCCGCGCCCGATCGCCGCCGTGGCCGAGTCGCTCTTCCCCGGCCAGGGCGCCTCGCTGATGGACGCCTGGCGGGTCCGGCAGTTCGACTATCAGTGGTTGCGGGCGATGTCCGGCCGATATGTGGATTTCACGCAGGCGACGCTCGACAGCCTGGTGTTCGCCACCAATCAGCTGCGGCTGGAGCTGTCTGCCGCGAAGCGGGACGAGTTGATGGCGGCCTGGGCGACGCTACGGGTATGGCCCGACGCGGCTGACGCGGTCAACGCGTTGCGTGACGCGGGTGTTCGACTGGCGTTTCTGTCGAACATGACTTTCGGGATGCTGGACGATGGACTCAGGAACGCCGGGCTAGACGGAAGGTTCGAGGCCATCATCAGCACGGATCAGGTCCGGACGTGCAAACCGGATCCGCGTGCGTACCAGTTGGGCGTGGATACGCTGCGATTGCCGAAGGAGGAGATCCTGTTCGTCGCGTTCGCGGGGTGGGATGTCGCGGGCGCGAAGTGGTTCGGGTATCCGACGTACTGGGTCAACCGGATGAACGCCCCGCGCGAGGAGCTGGGGGCCGACGCGGATGCGGCCGGGTCCAGCCTGGGCGAGCTGGTGAGTTTCGTGCTTGGCTGAAGTGGCCGGTTGGCCCGGGCCGAAACCGCGGACGGCGACTTCGCGTTATGTCGTAAGATAGCCATCGCGCGGGACGGTCTCGTCCGTCCGCGCGCGTGACCGCGGATCCGGTCCATCAGATTCTGGCATGTACTCGACCTGCATCTTCTGCAAACGTGACCTGGGCCGGAACGAATCGCTCGACGGGTTCCCCGTCGGCCGCCGCCTCGCGTTCGACGCGGCGAAGGGGCGGCTGTGGGTCATCTGCCGGGGCTGCGAGCGGTGGAACCTATCGCCGCTGGAGGAACGGTGGGAGGCGGTCGAGCAGGCGGAGCGGTTCTACCACGAAACCCGTCGTCGGGTCGCCACCGAACATATCGGCCTCGCCCGGCTGGGTGACGGGACGGAGATCGTGCGGATCGGCGAGCCGCTGAGGCCCGAGTTCGCGGCGTGGCGGTATGGAGATCAGTTCGGGCGGCGGCGTAACCGCCGGATTCTCCTCGCCGGCGCCGGGCTCGCGGCGATCAGCGGTGGCGTGATCGGCGGGGCGGTGGCGGGTATGACGATCGCGACGTTCGGGTGGGGAATCGGCCAGCTTGGCGGGGCGATCATCCACGGGCGCGCGGACCAGGTCGTCGCGCGGATCCGCACGGAATCCGCCGGGACGATCCACGTTCGCCGCCGGCACCTCGCGGAATCGCGGATCGTCCGCGGGACCGACGTTCCCATCGCGCTCGACCTTCGCTTCAAGAACGGGGAGGCGCGGTTCGAAGGGCGCGAGGCGCTCCGGATCGCGGGGACGCTGATGCCGCACGTCAACCGGTTCGGCGGGAAGCGGCCGGTCGTCGACTCGGCGGTGAATGTCCTGGACAGGAGCGGCGGGCCCGAGGGCTACCTCGAGCGGCTGGCGCGGTACGCGCCCGCGGACACCGACGTGCGGAGCAAGGGCCGCGGCATCGGGCGGAAGACGACGAGGGCGGGGAACGGCGCGTTCAGCTCGGGGCTGTTCGGCCTTCGGCCAATGGATCGCCTCGCGCTCGAGATGGCGCTGCACGAGGAGGTGGAATTGCGCGCGATGCACGGGGAACTGGCGGAACTGGAGCGCGCGTGGCGGGAGGCGGAGGAGGTGGCGGCGATCGCGGACGAGATGTTCGTGCCGGCGGGGGTGCGGGCGGCGCTGGAGCGGTTGCGGGGGGTGTGAGGGGTCGGGCGGGCCTCGAACTCGACGAGGAGGTCCACGTCGCTGTCGATTCATGGTTGCTCGGGGACTGGCGAGCGCGCCCTTCACGATAGCCCTCTTTCGCTGACCCACGCCATCACCGCCCGGACCGTCCCGCTCGCGCCGTGCGGGTGGGCGGCCCGCTCGAGCCGCCGGGCCTCCAGCGCCCTGACGTAGACGGAGTCCAGGGCTTCAGGGGGAAGGTCCCACCAGGCGGCCGGCGGCGCCAACCTGCCGCTGCCGTCGCGCTCGCGATGTGGGGATAGTACCGCCTCCACCAGGGCGTCCAGGTCCCGGTTGCCACGAGGGTCGTTCATCCCAGGATCTCCTCGATCGGGGCTCCGTGCTCCTCCAGGCAGGCGGCGAGTTGCCGCCTTCCCCGGACGATGTTCTGGAGGAAGGTGTTGAGGGTCATCCCCAGCGATTCGGCCAGGGATGCGTCGGCGTGGAGGTGGCCTTCCGCCATCCGCGCCCGGATCACGTCGCGCGGGCGAGGGGCCAGGCGCCCCAG
>CAZUVK010000230.1:0-6535 GCA_964623785.1 uncultured Gemmatimonas sp.
CGAACGTGAGGCCGACCTTCTCATTGACCGGCACCTGCGGCACGCCCGGCAGCTCGTACTCGACGGGGTCTTCCACGGTCACGATCTTCTCCCGCCCCGTCCGAACGAAGTCGATCGCGCCGTAGAGCGTGGTGGTCTTGCCGGACCCGGTCGGCCCCGTAGCCAGCACGATCCCATGCGGGATGGAGATGACCTCGCGGAAGGCGGTGAGGGTGTCGTCCGCCATGCCCAGGCCGCCCAGCTCGATCCGCCCCGCTTCCTTGTCCAGCAACCGGAGCACCACGCTCTCGCCGTGCAGCGTGGGCAGCGTCGACACCCGGACATCCACGTTCCGGTCTCGCATCCGCAGGCGGATCCGGCCGTCCTGCGGGACCCGGCGCTCGGAGATGTCCAGCTCGGCCATGATCTTCAGGCGCGAGACCACGGCCGCCGCCAGCCTTCGGGGCGGGGAAGGCGCGTCCTGAAGCACGCCGTCGATCCGGTACCGAACGCGCACGCCGTCCTGGTACGTCTCGAGGTGCACGTCCGACGCGCGCGCCTCCAACGCCTCCAGGAGCAGCAGGTTCACGAGCTTCACGACTGGCGCTTCCTTCGCCAGGCTGAGCAGGTCGTCGAGCGCGGAATCACCGTCCACGCCGGCCCGCGCGTCCAGGTCCATGCCCGCGATGACGTCCTCGGCCGTCAGCCCGTCTTCCGCGTACGCGCGCCGGATCGCCGCGCGGATCTCCGACTCCGGCAGCCGCACAAGCTCCACGGGCACGCCGGCCAGGAGCCGAAGGTCATCGAGCGCCTGCGTGTCGGGATGGTCCAGCCAGGTCGCCGCGAGCAGCACGCCGTTCCGTCGGCCAACCGGGAGGATCGCGTGGTGCTCCAGATACTCGGCGGTAAGCTCGGGCGCGAGCGGCTCCACGCCCTGCAGCGAGACGCCGGGGTCCATCTCGTTCGATGTCACGGAAGCCCGGGGGCCGGCCCACCGGGCGCGGGCGGGATGAGCGGCGTGATGGGCACCAGCGGCTCCAGCAGTTCGACGTTCCGCTCGATCTCGTCGAGCAGCCGGTCCGCGTCCGAGTCCGTCTCCACGATGTGCGGCGTCAGGAAGAGAAAGAGCTCGCTCGTCTCCTCCGACTCCCGGGTCGTGCCGAAGAGGTAGCCGAGCACGGGGATGTCCTTCAGCACCGGGATGCCCGCGCGGACCTGTTCGCTCGATCGATCGACCAGGCCGCCGATCACGACCGTCTGTCCGTTGCGCGCCAGGATCTGCGTCGTCGCTTCGCGCGTGCTGATGACCGGCGCGTCGAACTGGATCTCATTCGTCGCGCTGCTCACCTCCTGCGTGAGCAACAGGTTCACGTACCCCTCCGGGTTGATCGTCGGCAGGATCGTGAGCTGGGTACCGACGTCCCGGTACTGGACGACCTGATCGCGGGCGACCTCGTCGGTGGGCAGCGACCGCGACAAGGAGACGAACGGCCGCTCGGAGCCGACGAGGATCCGGGCCTCCTGGTTGTTCTGCGCCTGAATCACGGGTCGGGAGAGGATCCGCACGTTGCCGGTCGCGGAGAGCGCCGCCAGCGTCACCTCGACGTCGACATCGCCGGTCCAGTTGAACCGCGCGGTGAAGTCCGTTGGCGTGTTCTGGTCGAGCAGGCTGACGGAGCGGCCATCGCTGTCCGGGTCCCGGGCCGCGAACGAGGTACCGACGTTGAGGTCGCCGCTGTGCCGCACTTCGGCGATCACCACCTCGATCAGCACCTGCAACGGCCGCAGATCCAGCACCTGGGCGGCCTGCTGCACCACCTGCCAGTCGGCCGGGGTGGCGCGGACGAGCAGCGAGTTCGTTGTCTCGTCGGGTACGATGAGGACGTTGCCTTCGAGCGGGCCCGCGAAGCCGGCGACCTGGATCACGCCTGGCGCGACCTGCACGTTGACGCCCTGCTCCTGGATCGCCCGCAGCTGCTGCGATAGAGCCTGGGTACGCTGGGGTCCCGTGGTCGAGCCGGCCGGGCCGCCGAACAGCTGCGAAAGCGTGCTGGCGAGGGCCGTGGCGCGCGCGTGCCGGAGCCGCAGCACGAACAGCTCCCGGTCGTCGGGCGGGGCCGGATCGGCGCCGGTGCCGCGCAGTCGGATGAACCCGCCTTCCGCGAAGACGGCGATATCGTTCGCGGCCGCGATGCTTCGGATCAGGTCCGGGAGCCCCGCGATCGGTATCGGCGTCGCCGTCCGTAGCGTGATCGGCTTCGCCGGGAGATCGTTGTAGACCAGGTTGACGCCGGCCGTCTGCGCGAGCGCGGTGAGCACGAAGCCGAGATCCGCGTCCTGGAAGGTGAGCATTACTTCGTCCCCCGCCGGCTGGATCGGTACGGGCTGACCCGCGGCGGGGCGGGGGATCGAGAGGAATAGCGTCAGCGTGAGCGTCAGAACGAGCGTGGGTGTGACCGCCGAAAGCCTCATCGAGGGTTGCTCCCGCCCGACGGCCTGGCTCGCTGCGCACCCCCGAAGTTGGGGGCGGCGCCCTGCTGAATCCGACCGCGAATCTCCTCCGGGAGCTGCTCGATCGCGGCCGCGGCGGCCGCCTGCAGCTCGGCGGGCAGACCCTGGATCAGCACCTGGACGCCCGGTCCACCCTGTCCGCCGACCATCAGCTCCTGGAGACGCTGCGTCTGGCGCTGGAGATTTTCCCGGGCCGCCGCCTGCGCGTCCCGTTCCGCGCGCTGGCGGGCGTTCCGGCTACGCGGATCGGTCGGCTGTTCGCGCAGGATCGCCGGATCCGCGACGGCCAGTCGCACCGTCTCACCGCCGCGTGTGAGCACGGCCCCATTGGTGGCGACTGAGACGAGCCGGTACCCGTCGAGGCTGTCGTCCACGCGCAGGAAGGTCGGCGGCAGGCCGTCCGAGGTGCGGATCACGGCCATCCCGCCGTCGGCGGTGGTCACCGTCCCGACGATCACGAAATCGGGCGGTTCGGGTGGTGGCGGCGCCTCGAGCCGAACCGGGATCGCCGTCGATCGATCCCCGGGCATACGATACGACGTCGGCGCGGGTTCGCGATCGGCCCGGAACGGCTCGTTGTCGGCGATCAGGGAGATGGCCTCCGGCGGCAGTCCGGCATAGACGGGGATGGACTCCTCGCCCCCGACCGCGGCGAATAGCGGCGGTTCGGGCCGGGCGTCGGCGACCTCGACGGCGCGCTAGGCGCTGAGCGCGAGCACGACGCTCGCGATCGCGGTCGCCCCGGCGGCGACGAGTACTCCCTGCTCGATGCTCGGTCTCATTGGGGTATCCCCGTGAGTCGGGTTTCGATCGTCTCCTCCACGCGGCTCAGCCCGCGGGGCGACTCCGTCCAGTATGCTTCAACGATCATCGACAACGTAAGCGCGCCCATCTCGGCGGGCCCGGGCGTGCCGCTCCCGGCGCGCGCTCCCGGTCTCGCCGGCTCGACCGACATCTCCAGGATCCGGATCAGGCCCGGTCCGCTCTCCAGCCGGTTCAGGAACGCGGCGAGCCCGGCGAGGTCGCTCTCCACTCGCACGCCCAGCCGGACGGGCGCCAGCGGACCGGCGCTCTCGTCGGCGCGGACCTCGACACCGCGGGCGTCCTGCACCAGCACCCGCGAGCGGGTCGCGGTTCGCTGGATGTGCTCCATCAGACTCTCCTCGGCCGCGACCGCGTTTGCCGCCCCCAGCAGGGTCCCTGACTCCTCTTCGAGCAGCGCGGTCGCCACCGCGAGGCGGCCCGGCAGCTCGCCGGCGATCGCCAGCAGACCGCGCTCGCGGGCGAGCAGGGCGCGCTCGACCTCCGCCCGTCCCCGCGTCTCGTCGAGCAGCCCCGCGTAGGGCTGGATGACGCCAATCCAGAGGAGGACCGGGATCAGGACGGCCGCGGCGAGGATCAGCGCGCGGCGGTCCCGCGGCCCGAGGCGTTCCCACGAGGCGCGCATCCGGTCTACGAAACTCACGGATCCACCTCCCCACCCGGGCGCGGCGCCGCGCCCCGTTCGGGCTCCGGCGGAAGACCCGTCTTCGCACCGGATTCCTCGGTCGCGGCGGGCGGCACGATCAGCGCGTCGACGGTGAATCGCTCAATCGGTCGGGACCCCTCTCTCATCTCGCGGACCACATTACCCCGCAGCCGAACCTCCGAGAGTGAGGCGGCGCCCTGGAGCGCCGTCAGCGCCCGGGCCGCGCCGCCGCCCGCGGCCTCCACGGTCAGCGTGTCGGCACGCGACCGGAAGCTCGCCAGGTAGGTGTCCGCGGGAAGCAGGGACGCCAGGTCCATGAGCACCGGCGTGACAGGGGCGCGCGTCGCGGCGATCTCGCGGATCGCCACCCTGCGCGCCTCGACGGCCGCCAGCGAATCGCTCAGCTCCAGCAGCGCGGGGAGGCTCGGCCCCAGCTCCCGCCGCTGGATGGAGACCGCCTCCAACTCGCGGCGGGCTCCCCATAGCTCGATCGTTCCCGCCGCAACCACGAGGAGGAGGGCCGCCGCGGAGAGGCGGCTCACCGAGCGAATGCCCTCGGCCCGGCGTGCCCGCGTCGCGGCGGGGGTCGCGAGCGCCGGTTCGGCGGACGCGGCGTGCAGCGCGGCGAATGCCACCGGGTCCGAGGTGGCGGCTGGTTGCTGGCCCGCGCCGGCGGCCAGCGCGGGGCGCATGGGCGCGTCGTCCGTCAGGACCACGACAGGCCCCGACTCCGATCCGGCCCCGCTCATCGCGTCGCCGACCGGGTATCGCCGGAGCGAGACCGGCGCTCCCCGCTCGCCCAGGGCGATTGCGTACACGGTGCCCTCGAACGACACGCGGATCGACGCCGCGCCGGCCTCTCGCGCCCCCGCGGCCCACGCGGACTGGGCGGCGACGACCGCACCGACGCGCCACCCCGCCGCGCCCGCCGCCTCGCGGACCGCATCCACCAGCGCCGCGGACGAGGTGGCCGCCAGCGCCGGCCCCCCGACCCCCCTCGGCCGGTCGGCTGCCGCGATCACCCGGTCGGCCATCGCGCCGATGAAGTACCGGCGGGGCTCCCGCGCCACCATCATCGTGGCTTCGCCGGGTCGCAGCGGGGGCAGTTCCACGAGCCTCGCCTCCGCGAGCGGGGGGAGCAACGCGATCGACACGCGCCCACCGACGGCGCGTGGACCGGCCGCTTCCTCCAGCCCCGCCCGCAGCGTCGTGAACGCGGCGGCCAGGACCCCCGGGTCGGCGCCGACGACCCCGCCGGGCACCTCGACGCTCACCACCCGCGCCCGGTCCCCGACGATCGCGACGCCATGGATCCGGTCCACGCCCACGGCCACACCGACAGGGGCCTTCGCCCGCCCGCCTCCAAAGACCCGATCCATCAATCGAACTTTCGCCATACCACGACCGCCCCGGCGTTCGAACGCGCCACGACGGTGTGGATCCGAACCCGGACCGCGCTTCCCTCGATCCTTCCTTCGCTCACGATCTCCACTTCCTCCGTGGCGTAGGTCACCCGTCGCTCGAACGCCTCATCCGCCGCCTCGATCGCGGCGGCGGCGCCAGCGGGCAGAAGGTCGCGCAACTGCCGGTCACTCCGCGGGAACACGCCGCCCTCTCGCAGCCGGATCAGCACGGCCGCCCCCTCCGGAGTCATCCCCGGAAGCGCCAGCAGGACCGGCTCCGGCGCCACGTTCACGTTCACATCCCCCGAACTCGTCACCGTCAGGTGCGGCGCGGCGGCCGCGTAGACCTCGTCGGTCATCCCCATCACGAACCGCAGCTCCGAGACATCGTCGAACGGCCGGTTCGCCGGCAGGACGGCCGCCTCCTCGCGGATGTACTGCTCGCGCTCGCCTCCCCCGATCCGCGGCAGGTCATCCTCGTCGCGCCAGTCGAGGATCGCCTGCGTGATCCGGTCGGCGTCCGCGTAGTCGACTCGCAGGCCCTGTGCGAAGAAGGCCCGCAGCATCTCCTCGGTCGCATCGTTGAGGTTGAGCCGCGCCCCGGCATCCCGCACATCCAGCCGGTACTCGACATCGCCGAGCGCCATCTCCGTCTCCATCAAACCCGCCGGATCGCGCCACGGGTCCGCCGCCGGGTCCGAATTCTCGAAGAGGTCATCCAACGACGGAGCGCGGCGCCCACCCCGCCGCCGATTCGAGGCCTCCGACCGAAGCTCCTCCGCCCGCCCAAGCATCGCGGCCGTCAGATGCGCCCGCGCGTACTCCGCCCCCGCCATCGCGGCCGCCCGCGCCTGCCGCTGATCCAGCATATTTACCGCCGCGCTCCGCCGCACCTTCGTCCTGATCGATACATCCAGCGTCACCGCCGTCAGCGCGACCAGCAACCACAACACCGCGATGAGCACGAAACCCCGCTCATCACGCCGAACCTCCCTCGACCCCCGCAACCGATATCGCCCGCCTCGAATCACTTCTCCTCCTCATCCCGAACCTCCACCCGGAGGCCCCGTCGGATACCGGGCGGGTCGGGGACCCGCCCCTACAAAAGCCAACGAATGTCCCGCCTCATCCCTTGCCGTCCCGCCCTGTTCCTTGCCATCCCGTCCATCCCGTC
>CAZUVK010000231.1:0-6436 GCA_964623785.1 uncultured Gemmatimonas sp.
TCCCGATCGTGCGGCCCGCCGAGAGCGAACGCGGTACCCGCCGGGGCGCCTCCCGCATCCCCATCGTCTCGACGCCGAGGGCGCGGCGCGCCTCCGCGATCCGACGGTCCACGAGCGGGTTGGCGAGGCGCTTGACGATCGCGTCGATTGGCCAGCCGCGCGCCGCCACCGCCGCCGCCGCCATCTCCCAGTTGCCGTAGTGGCCGGTCGTGTAGATCGCGCCGCGGCCCTCCGCGAGCGCGTCCGCCAGCTCGCGAAGGTTCTCTTCAGGGATGATGACGAGGTCGCGGATGGCGGCGGGGTCGAGGCTGGAGAGCCGCACCATCGCGGCAACCTCGCGACCCAGGTGGCGGTAGGACTCGGCCGCGGTCTCCTCGATCCACGACGTGTCGGCGTCCGGGAAGGCGCGCCTGAGGTTCTCCAGGACGACCCCGCTTCGGATCCCCAAGGGCCGCCGTACGAGACCGCCGAGCACCCCACCCACCCGGGCCGCCGCGGCGGGACCGGCGAGCCCCAGCCCCCCCTCCAGCGCCCGAAGCAGCCCGTACTCCAGTCGATGCTGGAGCCGGGGCGACCGGCCGCCGCTCATCCTACGCCCGGAAAAAGCCGCGGATGGCGGCGACGACCCGCTCCAGGTGCTCCTCGGTCAGCTCGGGGAAGACCGGGAGCGACAGGACCTCGCGGCAGGCGCGTTCGGACTCCGGGAACTGCCCGGCCCGATAGCCCAGGTACTCGAAGCACTCCTGGAGGTGGAGAGCAACGGGGTAGTACACGCCGCTGCCGATGCCCTTCGCCTGGAGCGCATCCCGCAGCGCGTCCCGGCGGTCGCCACCCACCCGGATCGTGTACTGGTTGAAGATCGACTCGTTCCCGGGGCCGATCGGCGGGGTCACGACCTCGTCGACGTCCGCGAGAGCGCCGTCGTAGAACGCGGCGTTTCGTCGCCTCGCTTCGCTCCAGCCGGCCAGATGTGGCAGCTTCACGGAGAGCACGGCCGCCTGCAGCGCATCCAGCCGTGAGTTGTATCCGACCTCCTGGTGGTGGTACATCTGGCGGCCGCCGTGGACACGGAGCCGGAAGAGGCGCTCCGCCGTGCCGGCGTCGTTGGTGACGACCATCCCGGCGTCCCCGAACGCGCCCAGATTCTTGGTGGGGAAGAACGAGAAGCCGCAGGCGTCGCCGAGCGTGCCCGTGGTGATCGTGCGGCCGTCGGGTGTGGTCTGCCGCGCGCCGATCGCCTGGGCCGCGTCCTCGATGACCGCGATCGCGCGACGGTCGCCGAGCGCGCGGAAGGCACTCATGTCGGCCATCTGCCCGAAGAGATGGACGGGCATGACGGCCTTGGTCCGCTCCGTCACCGCCGCGTCCGCCGCGGCGGGGTCCAGGTTGAACGTCGCGGGATCGATGTCGGCGAACACCGGCCGCGCACCGACGTTGTGGATCGCGCCCGCCGTCGCGAAGAAGGTGAACGGCGAAGTGACCACCTCGTCGCCCGCGCCGGCGTCGAACGCGCGGAGCGCCAGGAGCAGCGCGTCCGTCCCGCTCGCGCAGCCGATCGCGTGCTCGACGCCGAGCATCTCCCCGATCTCCGCCTCCAGCCGCTCAACGGGCGCGCCAAGGATGAATCGCTGCTCCTCCACGATCGTTCGGATCGCAGCCATCAGGGGTTCCGCGAGCGCCGAGTACTGGGCCGTGAGATCCAGCAAGGGAACGTTCATCTATCGTGCATCACCAGAGTTTGGAATCGGAAAGGACCGGCTCGACCACGTTCAGCGACCGACCGGTGCGTTGAACTGCAACTCATGAAGCCGCTGGTAGACACCGTGCGAGCCGAGCAGCTCGGCGTGCGTGCCGCGCTCCACGATCCGGCCGTCCTCGATCACCAGGATCGTGTCGGCGCGCCGGATCGTCGAAAGCCGGTGCGCGATCACCAGGACGGTGCGGTCCTGCATCAGCTCCTCGATCGCCCGCTGGACGAGGTGTTCGCTCTCGGTATCGAGCGCGCTCGTCGCTTCGTCGAGGATCAGGATGGGTGGGTTGCGGAATAACGCCCGCGCGATCGACAGCCTCTGGCGCTGGCCGCCGGACAATCGCACCCCCCGCTCGCCCACGACGGTCTCGTAGCCGTCCGGGAACTCGCTGATGAAGTCATGCGCATGCGCCGCCCGGGCCGCCGCCTCGACCTCCTCCACCGTCGCCTCTGTCCGCCCGTAGGCGATGTTGGCCGCGATCGTGTCATGGAAGAGAATCGTGTCCTGGGTGACGATCCCCATCAGCGACCGCAGTTCCCGGAGCCGGAGCGTCCGCAGGTCCCGGCCATCCAGTGTGATACGCCCGGCGGATGGATCGTGGAAGCGCGGAAGCAGGTCGGCCAGAGTGCTCTTCCCCGCCCCGCTCGGACCCACCAGCGCCACGACCTCGCCGGGCCGGATCCGCAGGTCGATACCGCGAAGCACCGGTTCACCGGCGTTGTACGCGAAGTCCACGTTCTCGAGCCGGATCTCTTCCCGGAACCCGGCCACCGGCGCCGCGTCGTGCGCATCCGCGACCTCCGCCGGGGTGTCGAGGATCTCGAAGATGCGCTCCGCGGCGGCGAGCCCGGGTTGCACGAGCGCCGGGAACTGCCCGAGGAACTTCGCCGGCGCCATCACCTTCATCGCCACCGCGATGAAGAGCAGGAACGCCGAAGCCTCGAGCGATCCGTCCTCGAGCACCAGGTAGCTCCCGTACCAGAGCAACCCGAGGATCGCCGTCGCGATCACCATCTCGGTGGCCGGCGCGAAGAACTGCCGCCATCGCTCGTTGCGGACGAACGCCTTGTAGTGCCCCTGCGTCAACCGGCGGAACCGCCGGTCCTCCCACTCCTCCGCGGTGGACGCCTTCACCAGCCGGACGCCCGAGATCGTCTCCTGGAGCTGCGAAGTCACGTCGCCGACCGCGTCGAGCACCCGCAGCACCCCGAGCCGCAGCCGCTGGCGGAATCGGCCCCAGAGCCCGAGCATCGGCGGAAGCGAGAGCAGCGCGATCAGCGTCAGCTTCCAGGAGATGAGCAGCAGGAGCGTGATGAACACCAGGAGTTGCGCCGACGACGAGAACGCCTTCGCCAGGTTCGCCGTGACCAGGGTGCGGATGTGATCGACATCCACCGTGAGGCGGCTGATGATCTGGCCAGTCCGCGTGCGCTGGAAGAACGGAAAGCCGAGGTGGAGCAGATGCGAGTACACGTGGTTCCGGATGTCCCGGGTGACCCGGCCCTCCAGGACCGCGACCGTGTATTGCTGGATGTACAGGGCGATGTTCTTGAGGAGGAAGACGCCGAAGAGCACGACCACCACGGAGCGCAGCGCGGCCATCGGGCTGTCGGTCCGGGAGATGTTCGACAGGACCCACGCGAGGCCGTCGCCCAGTGGGCCTCCCATCGCCGCGGCGGCCTCGACCGCCGAACCGCTCCCATTGAAGAGCACACCCAGGAAGGGCACCAGCAGGGTGAAGCTGAACGCGTCGAGCGCCGCGAACACGACCATCGCCACGATCGCAACCGCGAAGAGGCCTGAATGCGGCCGGAGATAGCCGAGAATCCGCCCGTAGCCGGTCATCGCGGCGTGAGCAGCGCTACCGGGAGGATCATCTCCTCCGGGCTGATCCCCCCGTGCAGGAAACTTCCGCGGTACCGGGCCTGGTACTGCCGCAGCTTCGTCGGATACACGAAGAAGGCGTCCTCCAGGCCGAGCACGTAGTTCGTGGCTTCCTTGCCCTTCGGGAAACGGAGGATCCGCTCATCGTTGACGGCGAACACCAGCGAGGGGTCTTCCGCCCGGAGGTCATCCCCGAACTTGTAGCGAAGGTTCTGGGTCGCGTCGCGCTTGGCGTACACCGTCACCGGCCGGTGGCAGTGGATCGACCCGTGGTCGGTGGTGATGAGCACGGACACCCCGGCCCGGATCGCCTCCCGCACGGCGGCGAGCGCTTCGGACCGCTCGAACCACTGGCGCGAGAGCGCGCGCAGCGCCTCCTTGTCCCGCGCGACCTCCATCAGCACGGCGGATTCCGACCGGCCGTGCGTGAGCATGTCCACGAAGTTGAAGACGAGCGCCGTCACCCCCGGCCGGGAGAAGTATCCCGGCAGACGGTGCAGAACCTGCTCGCCGTCGGCCGCACTGAAGATCTTCTCGTAGTTGACCGGGATATCGCGCCGGACGAGCCGCCGGATCTGGTTGACGAAGAGTTCGTCCTCGAAGGCGTTGAGTCCGCCCTCGGTGTCCCGGCTCCACCACTCGGGGTACATCTCCGCGATCCCGTCCGGGAACATCCCTGAGAAGATCGCGTTCCGCGAGTAGGGCGTGGCGGTCGGGAGAATCGAGTAGTAGAGGGCCTCCTCCACCTCGGCCGTGGCGCCGACCAGGGGGAGGATCGACCGCCACTGGTCGAGCCGCAGGCAGTCGATCAGCACGAAGAGGACGTGCCGGTCCGCGCCGAGCAGCGGCTGGAGGAACTGGGGGACCAGGTCCGTCGAGAGCGGCGGGCGATCGTCGGCGCCGTTGACCCAGTCGCCGTACCGGCTTATTACGAAGCGGCCGAACTCGCGGCGGAACTGGTCGAGCAGCGTCTCGAGTGAGGCGACGAGGCCGATCTCGCCCGCGCTCCGCAGCCGCAGCTCCCAGTCGACGAGTTCGGAGTAGGTCTCCGCCCACTCGCGCCAGGTCCGCTCGGAGTCCATCTCCGAGTTCAGCTCGCGGAAGCGGAAGCTGAACTGCCGGGCGACGTGCTGCTGGAGGATCGCCTCGCCCTCGAGGAGCCGCGTGACGACCGAGAGCACCTGTCGGGGGGATGTCGGCTTGACCAGATAGTCGGATACACGACGACCGATCGCCTCGGTCATCGTGCGGTCCTCCTCGCTCTTCGTGACCATCACGACAGGTACGAGCGGGTCCAGTCGTCGCACCTCGTCGAAGACCTCCATCCCCGTCCGGCCGGGCATCTGCTCGTCGAGGAGGATCAGGTCGTAGGGGTGGAGGCGCACGAGTTCGAGGGCGTCGTCGCCGTTGGCGACCGCGTCGATGTGGTAGCCGCGCCCCTGCACGAACAACAGGTGCGGCCGCAGAAGGTCGATCTCGTCGTCGACCCAGAGGAGGCGTTTCGTCGCGGCCGTCATGGTGAGCAAAGGTAGACGGGACAACGACATTCGTCAACGCGAGGGGCGGCTCGTCGGGCGGGGGAAGGTGCCTGGGTTGGGGTGGCGCCGCGACTGGTTCCGCGGGCGCCGGGAGTGCCCGGCGGGCCCCTCCGTGACATGGCCGCCCCGATCCTGCTGGTTCCGGCCCGCACGGTTGGCGCGGCCCCACCCGAATCCCTATTCTTCATGCGGTCTCCTTTTCATTCATTGGTCTGCCCCGGCGAACGAGCAACTTGAAGGGATTCGTACCCACACCCGCCTCCGTCGTGGATCTCATGGTGGAAAAGTTGTTCCGTGAGAAACCACCCCGGCGGGATTCGACGCTTCTGGACCCGGGATACGATTAGTCTTTCATGACTTATAACATAACGTTATATTTTGTTCATGCCTGGGCGCAGATACGATCAGATTTATGAGATTGCCGCCGACCAGTTAGGATTTGTGACGACCGGGCAGGCTCGCGCCGCCGGTATCAATCCGCAGGTCCTGGTGATGATGGAGCGAAGAAACGTACTTCGTCGCACCAGCCATGGCGTCTACCGCCTCCTGAACTTTCCTGAGACAGAACATGACAGCTTCATGGAGGCTGTCCTTTGGCCCGCGGGTGTTTCAGCGGTAGTCTCTCACGAGTCAGCATTGCTCCTCTACGACCTCGGGGACGTCAATCCGGCGGCCATACACATCTCCGTCCCCGGGAACTACCGCACGGCCCGAGCGCTTCCTGAGCACATTCGCATCCACGTCCGGGATCTTGCCGCCCAAGACACGACAACGCACGTCGGGCTACCGGTGACAACCCCTGAGCAAACGATAAGGGATTGCAGGGATACTCATCTTGGACCGGCCTTGGTCAACCAGGCGATCTCGCTCGCCCTTCGTGGAGGGCTGATTTCCGAGGAGGTTGCTGCCTCTCTAGGAATCAGCCATTGAGAGCCAAGCCCGTTTCCGCCCGCATCCTCACGAAATGGGTCGATCAGCACGCGCGGCAGGAGGGGTTGGCCCCATCCCGAGTGCGCAACTGGGTATCGTTCATGATCCTGGCCGGTGCGCTTGAGAGTACTGGATTCGTCGGCGCTCGGCCGCGCTTCACCATCAAGGGCGGTGTCGCTCTTGAGTTGCGGCTGGGCGTGTCCGGGCGCGCCACCCGCGACCTGGACCTCGTGCTCGCTGGGACGTTTGAGCCGGCAATCGCTCTACGCGAGGCGCTTTCTCAACCTTACCAGGGGTTCTCGTTCCAGGTTCAGGAGCAGATCCATGAGATGC
>CAZUVK010000232.1:0-6435 GCA_964623785.1 uncultured Gemmatimonas sp.
ACGCCGGGCCCGTCGTCGAAGAAGAGGTCGCGCGGGTCGAGTCTTCCGTTGCCAAGGAGAAGCGCTCGCTCGAGCGTGTTCCGAAGCTCGCGCACGTTGCCCGGCCAGGAGTGGCGGAGTAGCGTCCAGCCCAGGCGGTCGTCGAGCCGCGGGTTCGGGAGCTCGTAGTGCTCGGCGAGCTTCGCGAGGAAGTGCCGGGCGAGCAGGATGATGTCCTCCCCGCGCTCCCGCAGGGGCGGGAGGTGGATGGGGATGATCGTCAGGCGATAGTAGAGGTCCTCGCGGAACTCGCCCCTCGCGACGGCCGCCGCGAGGTCGACGTGCGTGGCGGCGATGATCCGCAGATCCAGCTCGCGACTCTGGAGCGACCCCAGCCGACGCACGCGCTTCTCCTCGATCGCCTTCAGCAGCTTCCCCTGGACGGTGAGCGGCATGTGCCCGACCTCGTCGAGGAACAGAGTGCCCCCGTCGGCCGCCTCGAAGAGGCCGGGTTTGGTGGATCGCGCGTCGGTGAAAGCGCCGCGCTCGTACCCGAACAGCTCGGACTCGAGGAGAGTCCCGGGGATCGCGGCGCAGTTGATCTCGACAAAGGCGCCGAGGCGGTGCGGGCCGTTGAAGTGGATCGCGCGGGCGACGAGCTCCTTGCCGGTCCCCGTCTCCCCCGTGACGAGCACGCTCGCGCGATGGTGGGGGATGATCCGCGCCGCCCGGTCGAGCGCGGCCTTCAGCGCGGGGCTCTCGCCGACGATCCGGCCAAAGTCGTATTCCGCGCGGGTCGCATCGCCTAGCCGCTGGAGGTCGGAGTGGCGACGCAGTCGGTCCGCGGCGTCGGCCACGGCGGAGCGGAGGCTATCCAACTCGCCGGGTAGGGCGAAGTAGTCGGCCGCGCCCGCGTTGATGAGGCGGATGGCGAGGCGGTGGTCGGCCTCGGTCCCGATCGCGATCGGCGGCGCGAAGCCAGCCCTGACGATTGCGCGGACATCCTCCTCGGCTTCGTCCTCCCGCCCTGCGGCGACGACGATCGGGGGGAGGCTGTCTCCGGTCGCGGCGAGGCTGGCGGCATCGGTGGCGCGGACGACGCGTGCGCCGAACTCCGCGCCCAGCCCGTCCCACACGGACGCGAAGGTGTCTCCGGAGACGATGACGGGCAGGGTGGTCACGGCAAGCTCAAGAGTGAAGGGTGAAGAGTGAAGAAGCCCAGCGGGGATCTGAGCCGAAGGTGGGACTCGCGTCCCCTTCACACTTCACTCTTCACCCCTTCACTCTTCCACCACGATCTTCCCCCGCATCCCTTCGCTGTAGTGGTCGAACTCATCGCGGATGGGACAGATGAAGTCGTACTCCCCGGGCGCGAGCGTGACGGTCATGACCGTCGAGTCGCCGGGCGTCAGGTGCTCGGTCAGGGCGTAGACGTCCGCCGCGGCGCTCCGGACGAGCAGCGCGTGCGTCGTCCGCCCCGAATTCAGCACGTGGAACTCCACATCACCGGCGGGCACGGTGAACGTGGTCATCTCGACACGATACTCAGTCAGTCGGACGCCGATCTGGCGCTCGCCTGTCGGTTGCGGGATGTCGAGCAACGGATGCTCGGTGGCGTGGACGATCGCCTCGGTCGAGGGACGACCCTCGGCGCGCGAAGCCGTGCCGGCGCCAGCTTCGTCCGGCGCGCAACCCGCGAGCAACGGGAGCACAAGGGCGAGCACAAGGAGCAGCGAGATATCCATGGTGTCTTCCGGAAGGGACGCTCAGCCGGACTGTGCCCGCCGAGGGTCCATTTCGCGCACTCGTGGTGACGCGCGCGATGGCTATGAGATTATGGGATCACCATGGAAAGTGTTCCCGGAACCAATCGCCCGCAAGCTTGTCGGTCGGGGAAAGTCAGATTGGAACGTGCCTCCCGGCCGGATCGTGACGCGGGCGCGCATGGCAAGCGCGCGCGTCACGATCTCGAAGCGCATCGTTCCACCGAAGAGCCGCCCGCTACTCCCGCGCCATCATCGCCCGGGCTTCCCTCTCCATGTCGATGTACGATTCGCCCGATACATCGACGACCGCCCGCTTGATCGTGCCGCCCGAGAAGGCGTGGGGGAGCTCGGTTTCATAGTCCTCGGTCACGGCCTCGCCGGGATCCTTCCCGACGTTCAATCCCTCGCCTACAAGCGAGAAATTGCCCGGTTGCGTTACGATCGTGCCCTCCCCGACCTTCTCATCGTCGATGTAGAGGGAGAGGGTGCCGGTCGTCGGCATCTCGTCGCCGTCCTTCTCGAACGCGGCGCTCAGGAGCACGCTGCCGGTCGGGATGTCGGTGGAGGATTCGATCACCTGTTCCTTGTCGCCGACATAGTTATAGGCGTAGCGGAGCCTGCGATCCTTGATGTAGAGCGAGTGCCCCCCGAAACGCGCGCCATGGGAGAAGAGCACGCCGACCGCGTCCTTCGAATCGATATCGACTTCCACCGCGATCGCGTAGTCGCGGTTGCGGATGTTCACGGCCGACGCCTCCGGCACCTCCGCCGTGTCCGGATAGTAGATGTACCGTTCCCGCGGCGGCGCCATCTGAGGCCGGGTCGGGTCGGCGAGGACCTCGACGGCGGTGCGGTCCTCCAGCGGGAGGCCCTGGTACATTCCCGCCTGCGCGAACCAGAGATTGATCATCTCCCGCAACTTCTCGGGGTGCTCTTCGGCGAGGTCACGCGACTCCGTCGGATCCTCGTCCGTGTGGTAGAGCTCCCATCGGTCGCTCTCGTAGTTCCCCCACCCGGCGATCGTCGGGTGGACGGACACGGCCTTCCATCCCTTGTGCCAGATCGCGCGCGACCCGAGCATCGAGAAGAACGCGGTCTCCTTCGGCGTGGGTACGTCGTCGCTCTCGAATGTCCCGCGGAAGCTCACGCCTTCCAGCGGGATCTGCTCGAACCCCTTCACCACCTCGGGTAGCTCGATTCCCAGGCAGTCGTAGATCGTCGGTACGATGTCGGTGGCGTGGAGGAACTGGCGCCGAAGCTCACCGCGTGCCCGGATCCCCTTCGGCCATGACACGATCATCGGGTCCGCCACACCCCCTTCGAAATTGTAACGCTTCCACATCTTGAACGGCGTATTGAACGCCCACGCCCATCCGACGGGGTAGTGGTTGTACGTCGCCGGGGATCCAAGCTCGTCGATCCGCTTGAGGTTGGCTTCGATGTCGTCCTCAATTCCGTTGAAGAACTTGTTCTCGTTGACCGACCCGTTCGGCCCGCCTTCCCCACTCGCGCCGTTGTCGGAGACCAGGACGATGATCGTGTTGTCGAGTTCGCCCAGCGACTCGAGCCCGTCCAGCAGTCGGCCGATCTCGTGGTCGGTATGCGAGAGGAAGCCGGCGTAGACCTCGGCCATCCGGCAGAAGAGCTTCCTCTCATCCTTCGAGAGCGAATCCCACGGTCGGACCACATCGACCGGGTTCCACGGCTGGCCGTCCGCGCTCTTCTCGTCAGCGTACGGGTTGATCGTGGTCAGCTCCGCGTCGTCCGGGAAGATGCCCAGCTTCTTCTGCCGCTCGAAGACGATCTCGCGGTACTTCTCGTAGCCCATGTCGAACTCGCCCTTGTACTTCTCGATCCACTCCGGGGCGACGTGGTGCGGCGCATGCGTCGCGCCAGGGCAGAAGTACATGAAGAAGGGCTTCTCGGGCGCGATCACCTTGGCGTCGCGGATGAATTCGATCGCCCGATCCGTGAGATCGGTGGTCAGGTGATAGCCATCCTTCGGCGACGCGGGCGGTTCGATGGGATGGTTGTCGTAGACCAGGTCCGGGTACCACTGGTTCGTCTCGCCCCCGAGGAAGCCGTAGTAGCGCTCGAATCCCCTGCCGATCGGCCAGTTCCGCTTGGTCGACGCCATGTTCATCTCGTCCGACGGACAGAGATGCCACTTGCCGAGCATGTACGTGTTCCAGCCGCGCTCGCCGAGGACCTCGGCGACGGTCGCACACTCGAAGGGGATGTGGCCGTTGGAGTTCGGAAATCCCGTCGTGGCTTCGGCGATGCACGCCATGCCATTGGTCGTGTGATTGCGGCCGGTGAGCAGCGAGGACCGGGTCGGCGAGCACAGGGCCGTGGTATGCCAGTTCGTATAGGTGAGGCCACTTTCCGCGAGGCGCGCGACGTTTGGCGTCTCGATCGTGCCGCCCCAGGGCTCCATCGCGGCGAAGCCGACATCGTCCAGGACAATGTAGAGGACGTTCGGTGCGCCTTTCGGGGCCGTCGGCTGGAGATAGGGTTCCCAGTCCGGCGTCGAATCCCCGGCGTTGATGTTGATCTTTCCCTTGAATGGCCTGGTCATCGGGTGTTGCCTTCCTTCGGTGGAGCGCGCCTCCTGGCATGGGACGGGGAAGGATTGCGCAGGAAGAATGCCCGCCTCGGCCCGATCTCGTACGCAGTCCAGTCAACGATCTCCGCGACTCCGCGTGAGACCTGTCCGGGAGCCTCACGCGAAGCCCGCGAAGCCGCGAAGGGGATTCGGCGGGATGGTTGTCTCCGTCGTTCAGAGTCCCGATGATGGAGGGGGATTGGGGTGATCGGGCACCTCACCGGTTGCGCCTGGCGGCACGCGACGGACATTGCTGTGTACGGTCTTGGCCCGGCACGACGGTCACTGGAACGACCCCGCGGCGAGCGGGCGCACCGGCCGCTCATCCACCGAAACCTGGCGAATCCCGACCCGAAGATGATTCCGAAGCTGCGTGGACTTCTGCTCCTTGCCCCCGTGCTTGCCCCCGTGCTCGCCACCGCGTGCGTCACGGCCGAGGCAGGGGTGGGCATCGACCTCCCCTACGAGAGCTACGAGCTCGACAACGGCATGCGCGTGGTGCTCCACGTCGACCGTTCGGATCCCGTGGCGGCCGTCGCGCTCACCTTCCACGTGGGCTCCGCCCGCGAGACGGAAGGCCGCACGGGCTTCGCGCACATGTTCGAGCACCTCTTCTTCCTGGACTCCGAGAACCTGGGGCCGGGCGGGCTCGACCGGTTGATGACCGGGGTGGGAAGTTCCACGAACGGCTCCACCAGCCGCGACCGCACGAACTACTACGAAGTGGTCCCGCGCGACGCGCTCGAGAAGGCGCTCTGGGCCGAGGCGGACAAGGTCGGCTTCTTCATCAACACGGTCACCGAGGACGTGGTCGCCAAGGAGAAACAGGTCGTCAAGAACGAGAAGCGGCAGGGCGTCGACAATCAGCCGTACGGGCACCTGAGCTACGTGCTCGATCGGGCGATGTACCCGGAGGGGCATCCGTACCGCTGGCAGGTGATCGGCTCGCTGGAGGACCTGGACGCGGCCACGCTGGAGGACGTGCACGCCTTCCACGAGCGGTGGTACGGGCCGAACAACGCCGTGCTCGTCGTGGCCGGCGACATCGACGTGGAGCAGACGAAGGCGTGGATCGAGCGTTACTTTGGCGAGATCCCCGCGCGCCCAGCGCCCGAGGTGGCCAATCCACCCGAGGTCCGGATCGCGTCGTCGGTCCGGCTCGTCCACGAGGACAACTTCGCGCAGCTCCCGCTGCTCACACTCGCGTGGCCGGGGGTCCCGAACTACCACCCGGACTCGTACGCGCTCTCGCTGCTCAGCCGCCTCCTGACGGACGGCAAGACGACACCATTCTACCAGGTGATCGTGGAGGAGATGGAGCTGGCGCCGGGCGTCGGGGCGGGGAGCTCGACGCAGGAACTCGGCGGGCGGTTCACGCTGCAGGTGAACGCCTACGCCGACCGGTCGCTCGACGAGGTGCTGGCCGGCATCGAGACCGCGTTCGCGCGATTCGAGGCGAATGGTGTCCCGACGACCGAGCTGGAGCGGGTGAAGGCGGGCGTGGAGCGGGGCTTCTACCAGGGGTTCTCGAGCGTGCTGGGGAAGGCCTTCCAGCTTGCCCAGTACACGCTGTTCGCGGAGACGCCGGGGTACGCGGCGGAGGACCTGGAGCGCACGCTGGCGGTGACGGAGGCGGACATCCTCCGCGTGTACGAGACGTACGTGAAGGACCGGCCGTATGTTGCGGCGAGCTTCGTCCCGCGGGGGCGGGGGGATCTCGCGCTCTCCGGATCCACGCGGGCGGAAGTGGTGATCGAGCCGATCGTTCAGGGCGCGGAAGAGCCGATCGAGGTCCGTGACCGGGGTGAGATCGAGCTGACCGCGTCGGCGATCGACCGGTCGGTGGAGCCGCCGTTTGCCGATCCGCCCACGCTCACGGCGCCGGCGGTGTGGAGCGACACGCTCGCGAACGGCCTCGCGGTGCTGGGGATCGAGGACCGGGAGATCCCGCTCGTCCAGTTCCAGCTCCGGTTCGAGGGCGGGATGCTCCTCGACGACCCCGACCGGATCGGCGTCGCGAACCTGCTCGCCGAGACGATGACCGAGGGCACGGAGCGGCGCACGCCGGAGGAGCTGGAGGTGGCG
>CAZUVK010000233.1:0-3025 GCA_964623785.1 uncultured Gemmatimonas sp.
GTAATGCTTCCGCGTTCGTACGGGTACCGGTCCACCCGTGTAACGCCGGCGTCGTCCATCACCTCCTCAAAGTAGGCATGCTCGGACAGCGTGAGGTGGTGGTGCACGGTGAATGTCGGCGCCGACGCGGACGGCCGGATGCCACGCAGCGAAAGATGCCATGCCACGGCCTCCTGGAGACGTTCCTCAAAGAACTGGTTCCCCTCGAGACGGGGATCCCCATGGATGGCGTCGGGGTTGGGAGTCCAGGCGAAGGTCGGGCGATTGCTCACGTCGACCGGAGTCGGCATGTGCGAACCGGCAACGACGGACGGACCGCAGCTGGCCAGGAGCAGCGCCAGGGGAAGGAGCCTCACAAGGCGGAAGAAAGGCTTCATGGTTCCTCGATACGGTGATTATCGGACATGACCGTTGAACATCACCGATTGAGGATATCGCGCTGCCGGGTAACGCTCCGTCGGGCGAAATGTGTCAGGCGTGTCGGGATCCCCCGGGATCGCCGCGCGCGGGGCGCGATCCCGGTCAGGAAATGCGCCGTCGTTGCCCCGCCCCACCTCCTCTCCTCGCTCCGTATCCCAAACTTGGATCCCCTCCATAGTTGGGCTTATCCCACATCCCTAACTTGGGAGCCGTTCGCATGGGAACCGGAGAAGCTCGCAATCGCCATCCGGAAACCGAGCCGTCAGGCGGAGCTCTCCACCCATCGCCTCGACGACTTCACGAAGCGCGCTGACGTGCATGTCTTCCCGACGCAGGATGTGCGAGACGTTTCCTTGCGCCGTCGCCAGCCGTCCCGTGAGAGCCTCCTGGGTGAGCCCTCGCTCACGCGCCAGGTCACGCAGCTCGAGCGCAGCCAGCATCACCTCGGCCTTGTGGGCCGAGCGCAGCTGAGCCTCGACCGGCATGCGTGCCCGAAGGTCGCTGAACTTCTTCGCCATCAGATCAGCCCTTCCTTCTGGAGGTCTCGCAAGTGCTCGTTGTACAGGTCGTCCGCTATCGGAACGAATTCATCGTACCACCGATAACTCCGCACAGAGCAACCGACTGTGCCTCAACAATCAATCCCCGCTCCAGGCTCGCTCTCGAGCCACGTACCCTGCTCCGGATCCCAACGGCCGGCACTGAGGCCGGCCAGAACAGGGTCGAGCATCGCTGCGGCTTCTACATGCCCGCTGGCCAGGCGCGTGTCAATACCTACGTCGCCCGCGAGTTTCCGGTAGGGCACAACCCAGACGGCGGGCGGATGCGGTAGGTTGGCGGGAAGAGCATGCTGCCCCCGCCCTTCGAATGTACCGACCAACGCCGCGCGAAGGCGCGCGGCATCGAGCATCATGAACTGCTTCACGAGCACAAGGTCGACCAGGTCCTTGACGCGGCTACTCGGTTGCCCGTGATACATGCGGGTGTATGCGTGAACCTTCTCGGCCACGTGTTGCTCGAGCGGCAGCACGGGTACCTCGATGGGATCGATATCCGCGAATGCGAGCAAGTCGGATCCGCGCACCCGCTCCGGCGCCCAGCCGAGAGGATCGGAGAAACCGATGTCGATCAGGACCTCCTCGAAAAGCCGACCGGCGAGTTCGCTGCGAACACGGAACTCGATCGCTCCACCAGCGTCGGCCAGAAGTCGCTCCCGCCCCGCGATCGAGAACGTGAAAAAGTCCTCGAGATCGACGAGTTGTGCCGCAATGAGGTCTTCCGTCGCGAGTTGCTCATCGTCCGTTCGCACGAGGTCGATGTCCTTCGTCGTTCGGGTCCGCTCCCCGATTCGGAAGTCGAGCGCGAGGGCTCCCTTGAGAACCCAGCGGCCAGGCGCCGCAACCGCGAGCCGCGCGAGAAGCCGGTCGAAGGTGACGGCCTTCCGCAGCCGCACGAGAGACACGTCAGTCGTCCTCGCACGAGCGCGAAGACGTTGCTCCAATGCCTGGCGAAAAGCGGCCGCGGTTTCGTACTTCACTGAGCGCTGATCTGCTCGATGGCTTCCTGAATGAGCCGGACAACCCGTACCCCGCCCTGCCGAGCAGCGTCGAGAAGTTGGTTCTCCGTGGTCATCCCGCGCTTCAGCGCCTGATGGACGGCGGCGATGATCTGTTCCGGTGCGGTGCCGGCCTCCGCCGCATCCGTAATCGAGCGCGCCGGCGTCGTTACCCTGACGCCGTCCACCACCGTGAGATCTCCCCCGCCGAACGATCGAGTCGAGGTGTGGATGGCAGCGCCTGGTGACGCAGGTCGAAATCGTTTGGACCTTGGGATCGTGAGATGAACGGCCTCGGGAATTACGTTTGAGAGTCCGTGCAGGTCCAGGGCGCTCTCGTGCGAAACCACGGCCACGTCGGGACCGGCCGCGAGCCATACCGCCATCACGTCCTCACGGGGCGACGAAGGATAGTCCCGCAGGCGGTAAAGCCCCTGTCGAATCCTGAGGAATCGGCCGCGCGTAGAGTGGTACGAAAGGAGAGCCCAGCTGAAGCCGTACCGTCGCGCCTGGGCGGCGGTGAAATACCCGGCCTGCCCTGTGGCAAACTGGAAAAGTCCATCGTGGTCGGGACGCTCAGCCTTGATGTCATGCATACCTCAAATAATACTTGATCTTTGCATGACATCAAGCCCAGTGCTGGATTCCCTTGCGCCATCGGTCGCGAGGAGTCAGTCAGGGCAGGATTGGCAGGCTTCGAACGGTACGAATTCTGGCACCATTCTGTCACCGGACCCATTTCTCGATTCAGAAAACAGAAAAACCCCGCAGCTAAATGCTTGCGGGGTTTCTCTTTACCGTATGCGCCCGACAGGATTCGAACCTGTGACCTTTGGCTCCGGAGGCCAACGCTCTATCCAGCTGAGCTACGAGCGCGCGTATGGGTGGCGGAATAAGCCGAGTTCTGTCCCGCTCGCGCGGGGAGGATCATTTCTCTGGGAGCGATGTTGCCACCGCCCTCAAGCAGCCTACCCGGGACTCAGACGGAGCGGGCCGCTCCTCGTCCCCTATTTGGCCTTGCTCCGGGTGGGGTTTGCCGTGCCACCCCTG
>CAZUVK010000233.1:3035-3662 GCA_964623785.1 uncultured Gemmatimonas sp.
CCTTACCTGTGCCGGACTCGCGCCCGGCCATCGGCGGTTTGCTTTCTGTTGCACTTTCCGTCGCCTCGCGGCGCCCGGGCGTTACCCGGCACCCTGCCCTGCGGAGCTCGGACTTTCCTCGACACCCGAAGATGCCGCGATCCTCACTCGCCACCCAGGTACTTCACTCTTCTCTCTTCGCGCGCGCCTTCGGCGCGCGCATGCCCAGGAGAGGACTCGAACCTCCACGCCGTTTCCGGCACCAGATCCTTAGTCTGGCCTGTCTACCAGTTTCAGCACCTGGGCGTATGGTGCGCTTCCCAACCCAACCCGCCAACTCCACCTTCATGCTCCCGAGAGGACTCGAACCTCCACGGGCTTGCGCCCACTAGATCCTGAATCTAGCGCGTCTACCAATTCCGCCACAGGAGCAGGTCCATCCCATCCCATCCCATCCCATCCACTCAAGGTGCGCCCGGAGAGATTCGAACTCCCGGCCTTCTGATCCGTAGCCAGACGCTCTATCCAGCTGAGCTACGGGCGCACAAACCACGACGCCGGGGCATTCGATCCCCCCGAAGCGCCCAGTGCACCGCGAAGGAATCGAACCTTCAACCTTGGGATTAAGAGTCCCCTGCTCTGCCAATT
>CAZUVK010000233.1:3672-6426 GCA_964623785.1 uncultured Gemmatimonas sp.
TGCCAATTGAGCTAGCGGTGCCGTTTCGTAATGAAGACGAGAAAACTAGCCATTTCGGCCCTTGCTGTCAATCGAGGGGCGAATCGGAAGGGTGAAATGGCTCTTCTCCTTTCCGGGTGGTCACGGCGGACAACAGCTTAACGCAAAGAGAGCAAAGAGCGCCAAGGACGTAAAGAATCCGGACGAAGTCGAGGATGGGGCGGGCCATTCTCCAGGAAGAGGGATGGGTTCAGGAGAATTCCCGCCTATCCACCCGCCAAGTGGGTCGCGGAACCCTCCTCCGAGGGGGAGAATCCATCCCCAATATCATTGTGGCCTCACACCTGGCCCTCCCGGCGCGGCGTACCCCTTTGCGTCCTTGGCGCTCTTTGCTCTCTTTGCGTTAAGCAGTTCCGCTCCTACACCGAAGCCTCGGAATCTACGACACCTGGTCACTCGATTCCGATTCGATCACTCACACGAAATAGCGAGCCCCTTCGCTTCAAAATGCCGCGATCCCCGTCACGTCCTGCCCGAGAATCAGCCCGTGCACGTCGTGCGTCCCCTCGTACGTATACACCGACTCAAGATTCGCCATGTGCCGCATCGCCTGGTACTCGACGAGGATCCCGTTCGCGCCGAGCAGCCGCCGTGCCTCCCGGGCCACATCAGTCGCCATGTCGACGTTGTTGCGCTTCGCGAGGGAGACCTGCTGGGGGCGCATCCGCCCCTCGTCCTTGAGCCGCCCGAGCTGGAGGCAGAGCAGCTGAGCCTTGGTGATTTCCGTGAGCATGTCGGCGAGCCGGATCTGCTGGATCTGCGTGCCGGCGATCGGCACCTCGCCGAACTGGACGCGCTGCTTCGCGTAGGAGAGCGCCTCGTCGTAACAGGCCATCGCCGCGCCGACGGCGCCCCACGCGATCCCGTACCGTGCCTGGGTCAGGCACATCAGCGGGCTCTTGAGGCCGCCGGACCCCGGCAACAGCGCGCTCTCCGGCACGCGCACGTCCTGGAAGGTGAGCTCGGAGGTATCGGAGGCAAGGAGCGAGAGCTTCCCCTTCTGGTCGCGCGCGGTGAACCCCGGGGTGTCGGTGGGCACGATGAAGCCGCGGATCGAGGCGACGTCGTCGAGGTCGCCGGTCTTCGCCCAGACGATCGCTATGTTGGCCGCGGACCCGTTGGTGATCCACATCTTCGCTCCGTTGATCACCCATCCATCCCCATCACGCACCGCGCGGGTGAGCATCCCGCCGGGGTTCGAGCCGAAGTCGGGCTCGGTCAGCCCGAAGCACCCGATCACCGTGCCGGCGGCCATCCGGGGGAGGTACTCCCGCTTCTGCTCCTCGGTCCCGAACGCGTAGATCGGGTACATGCAGAGCGCGCCCTGCACTGACGCGAACGACCGGATACCGGAGTCGCCCCTCTCCAGCTCCTGCATGATCAGCCCGTACGCGACACTGTTGAGTCCCGCGCACCCGTATTCCTCCGGCAGGTTCGCCCCGAAGATCCCCAGCTCGGCCATCTCCGGAACGAGATCCCGGGGGAAGCGACGCTCGATATAGGCGTGCTCTATGACGGGCAGCACGGAGTCGTCCACCCACCCGCGCACGGTGTCGCGGACCATGCGCTCCTCGTCGGTGAGGAGGGAGTCGGTATCGAAGTAGTCGACTGCCTTGAACCTGGCCATGGGATATCGAGGGTCGAAGTCGTCAGGAACGTTGTATCGGGGGGATGGTCCGGTGGCGTCTCACTCGATCGTGTGGCCGCCCTCCACCTCGCTCTCCGGCGTTCCGCGGAGGAACCGACGGTAGTCCAGCACCGCCCAGCCGGCGACCAGGAACCCGAACACGGCGAGGAAGGAGGACCAGACGGAGAACCCGCCCATGAGCCCCATCACGCCGAACGCGAGGATGGCGCACCCGGCGAGAAAGGCGACCACGTTGATCCACGCGCCGCGGAGTCTGGTGCCCTGGGTCATTCGTCCGTTGAACGCCGAGATGGTCGATGCGCCTTCATGACGAGGCGCCTCCTGTCATCCTGAGGCGCAGCCGAAGGATCTGCACTTCGACACTCGCGCGGATGGCCACGTGCGGATCCTTCGGCTGCGCCTCAGAGGGTGTTGACAAATTCGTCGCTAACATCTTGTGCTACAATATGTTACCCACGTTGGATAGCCCTTTCACGGCCATTCGCACAAGTCGTTGTAGATATGCGGTTTAAGTCGTTCCGCAAGATGAATTTGTTCACACCCTCTCAGGATGACAGTGTGTGCAATCAAAATATCGAGGAACGCTATCCATCGTCGGGTGGCGCGGTTGGAGGAGGAACCCCACGACTGCGGATGATCTCGAACGACACCCGCTGGGTGAGCTTGTAGAGGAAGAAATAGGCCGCCGCGATCATGACCAGATACGCCATCATGAATCGCGGTGACGTGCCCACGATGGAGAAGACGTAGATCAACAGCCCGGTGGCCGACACGAGAGCGACCACGCGCGCGGTGAGTGTCGCGCGGCGGACCACGATGGAGCGGCAGTCGGGACACCACATCTTCCGGTCCAGTTTCGACCCCGGAAACTCGCGCCCGCAGTTCGCGCAGGGGTAGTCGGTCTCGCGGAAGGCGACTCTCATCCCAGGCGCCGGATGATCGCGTCGGTGAACCCGTCGGTCGTGCCTGAGCCGCCGAGGTCGGGGGTGAGCGAGTCGGCCTCACGGATCGTGGCCTCGAGCGCCCCCTGGATACGGTCGGCCTCTCCGTGCATGTCCAGGTGACGG
>CAZUVK010000234.1:0-6409 GCA_964623785.1 uncultured Gemmatimonas sp.
GCTGGCCGATGATGTGGCGGTCGAGTTCCTGCACGATCTCGCGCGGGGTCATGGTTGAAGAGCCGGGATTGGACATTGGGGATTCGGGATTGGGAGGGGAAAATGGCTGTTGCAATGAGGGAACCGGACCAGGATGGGCATGCGCTCTTGCGAATCCCCGATCCCGAATCCAGAATCCCCTCTCAGAGTTCCTCGACGACCACGTTGCGGTTCGTATAGATGCAGATGTCGCCGGCGATTTCGAGGCCATGGCGGACGATTTGGGCGGCGGAAAGGTCGGTGTGATCCTTCAGCGCGCGGGCGGCGGCGAGTGCGTAGGACCCGCCGGACCCGATGCCGACGATCTCGTCGTCGGGCTGGATGACGTCGCCGTTGCCGGAGAGGACGTACATGTTCTCGCGGTCGGCGACGGCGAGCAGCGCCTCGAGGCGGCGGAGGACGCGGTCGGACCGCCAGTCCTTGGCGAGCTCGACGGCCGCGCGGGAGAGGTTCCCGGGATACCGTTCGAGTTTCTCCTCGAACTTCTCGAAGAGCGTGAATGCATCGGCGACGGAGCCGGCGAAGCCCGCGAGCACCTTGCCGTCGCGGATTTTTCGGACCTTCTGGGCGTTGGCTTTCATGATGCTGTCGCCCATCGTGACCTGGCCGTCACCGCCCAGTGCCACGCCGCCGTTCTTGCGGACGGCGAGGATGGTGGTGGCGTGAATCTCGATCATTTCTCTCGCGTTTCCAGTAGGTTCGACCCGGCCCGAACGGCGACCGACCGCGGGATACCCGGGCCTCACGAATACACGCCACCGCGGAAGCGGGTCCGCGGAGATCAGGCCCGGGGATGGGCTCGGCGATACACGTTCCTGAGTCGCTCGGTCGACGTGTGGGTGTAGATGCTGGTCGTCGAAAGGCTGGCGTGGCCGAGCAACTCCTTGACGGCCATGAGGTCGGCGCCGGCGTCGACGAGGTGGGTGGCAAAGCTGTGGCGGATCGAGTGCGTGGAGAGGCCGGTTCCCTCGGAGACATTCGCGAGGAATCCGGTGACGATCTTCTGGATCTGGCGCGTCGAGAGGCGTTTGCCGGTCTGGCTGAGGAAGAGCGCGCGCCGGTCGGCGCCGTGAACGGCCGCCACAATCTCGTCGCGGCGCGGTTCGTACCGTCGCAGCGCGCGAACCGCGAACTGGCCGATGGGGACGATCCGCTCCTTCCTCCCTTTCCCCAGCACCCGTACGCGCTCGGTCACCAGGTCGATGTCGGCGGTGTTGATCCCCTGCAGCTCGGAGACGCGGAGGCCGCTCGAGTAGAGCAGCTCGACCATCGCCTGGTTCCGGACCGGGTGGAACCCGCCGTCGAGCGCGCGACCTTCGAGCGCCGTGAAGAGCTGGTCGATCTGGTCGCGCGTGAGGTAGGATGGGAGGACGCGCTCCCGTCTGGGCGCCCGGATCGTACGCGCCGGGTTCGCCTCGATCACGTCTTCGAGATGGAGAAACCGGAAGAAGGCCCGCACCGCCGAAAGCTTCCGCGCAATCGAACGTTTGGCCAGCCGCCGGCGGCCCGCGCAGTCGCCCATGAACGAGCGGATCGCGAGCCGATCAATCTCGCTCCATACGATCTCCGCGTCGCCGGAATAGCGCGTCAGGAAGATCTCGAATTCCTCTAGATCACGCCCATAAGCGTCGACTGTGCGCGGGGATAGCTGGCGCTCCTTCACAAGATGCGTGAGGAACTCCTTGAGCGCTGGCGAACGCTTGGGTGGTGCCTGTGCCGCCGTGGCCGGCGATGGGACGACGGGGCTGTCCGGCGCGTCGCGAGGGGGCGTCATGCGCGCGCCGCGGGCTCGATCGAGGCGATCTCGTTGTCACGCATCCAACCCGCGAAGTCGGCCTGGGCGCGCGCGGCGATCGCTTCACGCTTCCGCTGCTTGTCGCGAATCGGCGCGGGCAACGGGTCGACGAGTCCGAAGTTGGAGTTCATCGGCTGGAAGTGCGCCGGGTCGGCGTCGCGCAGGTAGCGCATGAGCGCGCCGAGCATGCCGGTGGCCGGGGGGAGCACGGGCTCGAGACCGCGCACGACGCGGTCGAGGTTGACGGCCGCCAGGATGCCGACGGCCGTGGACTCGGTGTAGCCTTCCACCCCGGTGAGCTGTCCGGCGAAGATCAGGTCGGGGCGGTCACGGAGCGCGCCGTGCGGGGTGAGCCGCCTGGGAAAGTTCAGGTACGTGTTCCGGTGGATCGAGCCCCAGCGCAGGAACTCCGCGTCCGCGAGGCCAGGGATCATGCGGAATACGCGGGCCTGCTCGCCGATCTTCAGCCGGGTCTGGAAACCGACGAGGTTCCACATCTGCCCCGCGCGGTCCTCGCGCCTCAACTGGACCACGGCGAACGCGCGGCGGCCGCCCCATTGGGGGACCGGAAGACCGATGGGCTTCATCGGCCCGAAACGCAGCGTGTCGTCGCCCCGATCGGCCATGACTTCGATTGGGAGACATCCCTCGAAGTATGGGACGGCATCCCAGTCGTGGCCTTCGTGGCTCTCCGCGCCCTTCAGCGCCGCGATGAAGGCGCGGTACTGGTCCGCGTCCATCGGCGCGTTCAGGTAGTCGTCGCCCTCGCCTTTGCCCCACCGCGAGGCGGCGAACACGACCTCGTGGTCAATGGAATCGTCGGAGATGATGGGAGCGATGGCGTCGAAGAACGCCAGGCCGTCCTCGCCGAGCGCCTCGCGGATCCGGGACGACAGCGTGTCCGAGGTGAGCGGGCCGGTGGCGATGATCGTGGGGCCGTCGGGCAGGTCGACCACCTCGTCGCGGACGATGCGGATGCCGGGATGGGCCTCGATCACGGCCGTCATCCGACGAGCGAACTCGGTCCGGTCCACGACGAGCGCCGTGCCGCCGGGTACGCGCGACTCCTCGGCCATGCGGAGGAGGATCGACCCAAGCGCCCGCATTTCGGTCTTGAGCAGCCCGTGCGCGTTCGTCGGATCGGTGGATTTGAACGAGTTCGTGCAGACGACTTCGCCGAGGAGGTCGGTCTGGTGGGCGGGGGTTCCGCGGCCCGGGCGCATCTCGAAAAGGGTCACGTCGTGACCGCGCTCGGCCAGCTGGAATGCGGCCTCGCTGCCGGAGAGACCACCGCCGACGACGGTTACGCTTGCCATCGAGTGCCGCGAGTCAGAGGTCCCTGGGCCGTACGGCCGGTGAAGCGCGTCTGGTTCACGGCATTATCCTCCCGTCTCGCCCTGGCCCTTTCCACCACCCGCGCGAGCACCCGGACGGCGCTTCGGCTTCCGGGAGGGTGCTGGCTTCGCGTCGGGCGCGGAGGACTTCTTCGTGGTTGATTTCGCGCCGGACTTCGAGCTGGATCCGGTCTTGGTGCGCGACGTGCGCTTCGCGGTGGCTCCGGCCCCCGATTTCCCACCGCCACCCGCGCGGCCGCGGCCTCGGGCGGACGGCTTCTTCCCGGCGGCCGCACGGGCCGCGAGCAGCTCGGCCGCCACCTCGATGGTGAGCGTATCCGGGTCCATCCGCTTCGGAAGCGACGCGTTGATGGCGCCGTGCTTCACGTACGGCCCGTACCGGCCCGCGAAGAGCGAGATTGGCTCGCCATCGGCCGGGTGCGGGCCGACCTCGCGCAACGGTTCCGCGCCAGCCTTCGCGCGCTTCGGTTGCGCGAGCAGCGTAAGGGCCCGGTCCAGCCCGATCGTGTAGACATCGTCCTCCGGTGTCAGAGACCGGAAGTCGCCGTCATGGACGACGAATGGTCCGTACCGCCCGATCCCCGCCTCGATTTCCTTGCCGGAATCGGGGTGGCGGCCCAGTGACCGGGGGAGCGAGAGGAGACGGACGGCCATCTCCAGCGTGGCCGCATCGGGGGACAGGCCCTTGGGCAGCGACGCGCGACGCGGCTTCTTCCCGTCCTCCGCCTCGCCCTGCTGCACGTACGGGCCGAACCGGCCAGTCAGGATGAAGATCGGCTCGCCGGTCTCGGGGTGGTGACCAAGGATGTCCGGGCCCTCGGCCTTGGCCTTCACGAGCCGGCGGATATCCTCCTCCGTGAGGTCGCCCGGCGGGATGTTCTCCGGGAGCGAAGCCGTCAGCGTGGCGCCGTTCTCCTGGACCTCGACGTACGGCCCGAACTTCCCGATCCTCACGGTTCCGGGGATTCCCTCCAGACGCACCGTCGATGCTTCGCGCGGGTCGATCCGGGCGTCGACTGCCGTGACTTGGCTTTCCAGACCAGCGGGGCCGAGGAAGAACTCCTCCAGGTACGGGAGCCACTCGGCATCGCCCTTGGCGATCTCGTCGAGTTCCTCTTCCATCTGCGCGGTGAACCGCGTGTCGACGAGCGACGGGAAGTAGTTCTCGAGGAGGCCCGTGACGGCGAAGGCCGTGTAGGTCGGCACGAGTTGATTCGCCTGCTGCTCGACATACCCGCGATCGATAATGGTGCCGATGATCGAGGCGTACGTGCTGGGCCGGCCGATCCCCTCGTTCTCCAGGGTCTTCACGAGCGACGCCTCGGTGAAGCGCGCGGGCGGCTGGGTCTCGTGGCCGATCGCCTCGATGGAGCGCGGCTCGACCGGGTCGCCTTCGCGCAGGCGCGGGAGCGGTTCCTCCCGATCCTCGAGCGCGGCGTCGGGGTCGTCGGATCCTTCGACGTAGGCGCGGAAGAAGCCGGGGAAATCGATCCGTTTGCCCGCGGCGCGGAAAACGGCGTCGTCGGCGTTGATCAGCGCGGAAATCTGCGTGATCCTGGCGTCGGCCATCTGGGTCGCGACGGTCCGCTTCCAGATCATCTCGTAGAGGGCGGCCTCGCGGCCGGCCAGGCCGGTCTCATCGACGGGCCGCATCTCGGTCCCGGCGGGGCGGATGGCCTCGTGCGCCTCCTGTGCACCCTTCGAACTGGTCGTGAACAGACGCGGCGACGGGGTCAGGTAGTCGGTCCCGTAGAGGCGCTCGATGCGGGATCGCGCGGCCTTGATCGCCTGCTGTGACAGGTTTACCGAGTCGGTCCGCATGTAGGTGATCAGCCCCTCTTCGTAGAGGCGCTGCGCGATGCGCATCGTTTCCCGGGCCGAGAGCCGGAGCTTCCGGTTCGCCTCCTGCTGCAGCGTCGACGTCGTGAACGGCGGCGCTGGCCGACGAACGGTCTGCTTCTCCTCGGTCTTGCCGACCTTCCACTCGGTACTCCCGAGCCGGGACCGGAGCGCGCCCGCCGCTTCCTCGTCGAGGAGGAGCACGGAGCGACCCTCGATCAATCGGCCCGTGGACTCGTCGAAGTCGCGGCCGGAGGCGACGCGCTTTCCGCCGACCGACTGGAGTTGCGCGGTGAAGGCCTCGCCGTTGCGGGCGAGCTGCGCCTTGAGGTCCCAGTAGGTGCCGGACCGGAAGGCACGGCGCTCGCGCTCGCGCCGTACGAGCAGGTAGACGGCGACCGACTGGACCCGTCCGGCCGAGAGGCCCGTCGCGATCTTCTTCCAGAGGACGGGCGACACCGTGTAGCCGACGAGCCGGTCGAGGATCCGCCGGGTTTCCTGCGCGCGGACGAGGTTCTCGTCGATCTGGCGCGGAGCACGGAGCGCCTCTTCGATCGCTTCGGGGGTGATCTCGTGGAAGACGATGCGGGAGACCGGTACGCGGGGCTTCAGAACCTGAAGGAGATGCCAGCCGATGCTCTCGCCCTCACGGTCTTCGTCGGTCGCGACGATGAGGCGATTCGCGTCGCGAAGGAGACCGCGCAGCTCGGTGACGACCTTCTTCTTTGAGCCCGGGATGACGTAGAGCGGCTGGAAGTCCCCCTCGACGTTGACGCCGAGTCGGGCCCAGTCAGCGCCGCGATACGCGTCGGGGATTTCGCTGGCGGACTCCGGCAGGTCTCGCACGTGGCCCATCGACGCCGCGACCCGGTACCCGTCCGGCAGGAAACCGAGAAGCGTCCTCGCCTTGGTGGGCGACTCGACGACCACGAGCACATTGTCTTTCCTGGATACCATTCTCCGACTTCGTTCTTTCAGCTCGGGACGGGGGGCCCGCGCTCCATGAAATCCCGGATCTCCGCCGCGACCCGGCGGGTTGATCGGTTGTCCGTCTCCACGATCAGATCAGCGCGGCGATAGAGTGGCTCCCGCGCGGCCATAAGCTCCGCGACCCGGCCCGCCGGATCCTCCGTAGCGAGCAACGGACGGACCGGCTGCCCAACACCTTCGGCGACGCGGCGGAGTACCTCGGATGCAGAAACCCGCAGGTGGACCGTGAGCGTTCCGGCCGGCAGCCGATCGAGGAGCCCGGCGTTCGTCACCCATCCGCCACCGGTGGATATCACGATCTCCGTTCCCCCCACGACCTCCGCGGTTACCGCCACCTCGAGCGCGCGGAACGCCGCCTCACCGCGCGTAGTGAAAATCTCGGCGATCGGGC
>CAZUVK010000235.1:0-1414 GCA_964623785.1 uncultured Gemmatimonas sp.
CGCGATCTCGCAATCAGGATTGTCGATGAGGTGCACGCAGGCGTCCACCACCTCGCGCAGGTTGTGCGGCGGAATGTTCGTCGCCATCCCCACGGCGATTCCGCTGCTGCCGTTGATCAGCAGGTTCGGCACCTTTGACGGCAGCACCGTCGGCTCCATCAGCCGGTCGTCGAAGTTCGGCGAGAAATCCACCGTCTCCTTGTCGATGTCCGCCAGCAGTTCCGTCGCCAACGGCGCCAGCTTCGCCTCCGTGTACCGGTACGCCGCCGCCGAATCCCCGTCGATCGACCCGAAGTTGCCCTGCCCCGAGATCAGCGGATAACGAAGCGAGAAGTCCTGGACCATCCGGACCAGGGCGTCGTAGACCGCCGAGTCCCCGTGCGGGTGGTACTTGCCCAGTACATCGCCCACCACCGTCGCGCTCTTCTTGAACGGCCGGTTCGGAGAGAGCCCCGTCTCATGCATCGAGAAGAGAATCCGCCGGTGGACGGGCTTCAGCCCGTCGCGCACGTCCGGCAATGCTCGCTGCACGATCACGCTCATCGAATAGTCGATGAATGAGTCGCGCATCTCCTCTTCGATGAGGCGAGGCAGGATCCTCTGCTCGGATGGAATGTCGCTCATGAAAGCCCTGGAAAGGAGGAACGGCGGCTACGCGTCAGGGTGCGTGCGCCGAGACCTGTGAAATACCCTGAAAACGCCCTTTGGTGCCGGAAATCGGGATGGCGCGGTGGGTCCGTGAAGGGAGCCGGCGCCGGACTGTCCAGCCCGGGCGCGGCATGCGTCCGCTCCGGTGGACGGTCACGGACGGAACCTTACGGCCCCTGTGGTCGTAACTCGTGGTACGGAATCGAAGTTACGAGGATCTGTCGGAATCGGCACCTGGTTTGCTTCCGGGTAAGGTCCAGCATGCAACGCTTCCAGGTAAAGGGACTCGATGGACCGATCGTTCTGGATGTACGCGGGGATGGGGATGCTGGCGCTCACGCTCGGCGCGTCGCCGGCGATGGCGCAGACGCCGGAGCCCGAGCGACCGGCGCCCGCTCCAGCGCCACCACCGGCCCCCGCGCCGCCGCCGGCTCCAGCGCCACCGCCCGCGCCACCACGGCCGGCACCCGCGCCCACGCCGCCACCACCGGCACCCGCTCCGCCGCCGGCACCGGCCCCCGCGCCGCCGCCCGCGCCCCAGCCACCGGAGCGCCCGTCGCTGCGGCGACGTCCGCCACCCCCGGCCCCGCCCGAGCCGAACCGGATCGACGCGGCGCTGGACCGGCGGACCGACGCGGGCCGGACAGCCTTCGGGCCGCCCGCGGGATCCAACCTCTTGTAGCGGTCGCCACGGGCGCTCTCACGGCCCGGCGAACCTGATCGATAGATCGACGCCCGCCCCGGGACGAACTCCGGGGCGGGCGTT
>CAZUVK010000235.1:1424-6367 GCA_964623785.1 uncultured Gemmatimonas sp.
GATCACGTCCATGTCGTGCTCGATCAGAAGCACCGCGTGCCCCGCCTCCACCAGGTCGTCCAGCACGCGCAGCAACTTCCGTATGTCGTCCAGGTGCAGCCCCGTCGTCGGTTCGTCGAGGATGTAGAGCTTCCGCCCCCCGCGCCGCGCCCCGAGCGCCAGCTCGCGCGCGATCCGGATCCGCTGGGCTTCCCCTCCAGACAGCGTCGGCGCCGGTTGCCCCAGGCGCAGGTAGCCGAGGCCGACCTGCTGGAGGTGCCAGAGCGCCTGCCCGAGCCGGTCCTCCTGGAGAAAGAAGCGGATCGCCTCGTCGACGGTCATCGCGAGAACGTCGGCGATGCTGGCGCCGTCGGAGTACGCTCCGGTTCCGCGTCCGCGGTATACGACCTCCAGGATCTCAGGCCGGAACCGTGACCCGCCACACACCTCGCAGGGGATGAACACGTCGGCCATGAAGACCATCTCCACCTCGACCTGGCCCTCGCCTTTACACGCCTCGCAACGGCCCCCCTCGACATTGAACGAGAAGTGGCCTGCCGTGAATCCCCTCCGCTTCGACTCCGGGAGCGCCGCGAAGATCTTCCTCACCTCGTCGTACGCCTTGATGTAGCTCACCGGATTCGACCGCGGCGTCCGACCGATCGGGGACTGATCGACGAGCACGACATCCTTCACCCGCTCGGCCCCGGCGATCCGGTCCACGCGCCCGACGGTCTCGCCGAGGTGCAGCTTCGCCGTCGTCTCTCCCCCGGAGAGGATACGCTCCACGCCGCGGTAGATGATGTCGTGCACGAGCGTCGACTTGCCGGATCCGGAGACCCCCGTGACGACGGTCATGGCGCGCAGCGGGATCTCGACGTCGATGCCCTTCAGGTTGTGCTCCCGCGCGCCTGTCACCCGGATCCGTGGAGTGCCCTCCAGCCGCCGTCGCTCGGGGATCGCGATCTCTTCCGCGCCGGAGAGGTACCGGCCCGTGAGCGTGTCGGCCGCGGCCAGTTCGTCGAGCGTCCCCTCGAAGACGACGTTTCCGCCTCTCTCTCCGCTGCCCGGTCCCAACTCGACAAGGTGGTCCGCCACCCGCATCACCTCCGGGTCGTGCTCGACCACGAGGACGCTGTTTCCACCGTCCCGCAGCTTCAACAGCAGGCGCAGCAGCCGCTCGGTGTCCAACGGGTGGAGGCCGATCGTCGGCTCGTCGAGCACGTAGATGGTGTCGACGAGCGTGCCGCCGAGGGCGTTCGCCAGCGAGATCCGCTGGGCCTCGCCGCCGGAGAGCGTTCGCGTCTGGCGGTCGAGCGTCAGGTAGCCGAGTCCGACGTCGTTCACGAAACCCACGCGCGCGGTCAACTCCCGCAGGATCGTGGTGGCGACCTCGTGCTCGCGATGGGTGAGGGGGGAGATCCCCGGATTGACGTGGATCGAGCCTGGCGATTCCGTGAGGATCGGAGTCGCCGAGTGGGGCAGCGCCACGCCGCGCGAGTCGTGGAAACTTGCCTCCTCCGGCTCTGCTGGCCGACCCGCCGCCCCGGATTCGCCGGTGAGTCCCGCGAGCCACGGCCGCAACTCACTGAGCGGCATCCCCGAGGCCTCCGCGATCGACGCCCCCGCGACCTTCACCCGCAGCGCCTCCGGCCGCAGCTTCGCCCCCCCGCACGAGGGACACGGCAGTGCGCTCTGGTACTGCCGGAGAAACACGCGGATGTACTGCTTGTACCGTTTCTCCTCGAGCCCGGTGAGAAACGGAATCACGCCCTCGAAACCTCGTTCGCCGTGGAGCACGGCATGGTGGAAGGTCTCAGGCAGCTCGCTCCAGGGCACATCCATCGAAACGCCCGTCCGCGCCGCGAACTCCGCGAGCCGCCGTCGCCGGGCGTCATACCGGGGCTTCGACCAGGGGTCCACGGCGCCATCCACCAGGGACCGGCCCGGGTTGGGGACGATCAACGCGGGGTCATACCGAAGCACGGCCCCGAACCCCGTGCACTCCGGACACGACCCATACGGATTGTTGAATGAGAAGAGCTGCGGGGTGGGAGTGGGGAAGTGGATCTCCGGGTGTCGCGGGCAGCGGAACCGCTCCGTGAACTCCAGCCGTTCGACGCCCGCCCGCCCGCCGTCCGCGACGACCACGACCGCTTCACCCTCGCCCTCCTGGAACGCCGTCTGGAGCGAGTCCGCGAGCCGCATCCGCTCCTCGGGGTCCACCCGCAGCCGATCGACGATCACGTACGGGTCGGACGCGACGAGGTCGAGGTCGTTCGGCAGCTCGTCGAGATGGACCTCCTCGCCGCGCGCGAGCACTCGCACGAAGCCCATCGCGCGGAGGTTCTCGACCACGAGCGCGTGTGTTACGCGCGCCGAGAGCGGCAGCGGAAAGGTCACCATGATTCGCGTGCCCGGCGGCAGCGCGAGTACCCGGTCGGTGGCGCTCTCGACGGAGTCCGGCACGATCTCCCGGCCGCACGGCTCGCCGTCGATCCCGGGGCAGATGGTCCTGCCGACCCGCGCCCAGAGCAGCCGCAGGTAGTCGTGGACCTCGGTCGCCGTCCCGACCGTCGACCGGCTCGTCTTCGTCGGATTGCGCTGCTCGATCGCGACCGAGGGCGAGATCCCGTCCACCCGGTCGACGTCGGGCTTCTCCATCCGCTCCAGGAACTGCTTCGCGTACGTCGAGAGCGATTCCACGTACCGGCGCTGGCCCTCCGCGTAGATCGTGTCGAACGCAAGCGACGACTTGCCCGAACCCGACGGACCGGTGAACACGACGAACGCCCTGCGCGGGATGTCCAGGTCGATGTTCTTGAGGTTGTGCTGGCGTGCACCACGCACGACGATCCGGTCCTTGATCATCCCGAAAACATACCGAATCGAGGGCGGCGGGGAAATGCCGGGGATGGGGTCGAGGTCACTTGCCGCATCCGGTCGGAACGGTAGATTTCCGGGGATGAGAGCTATGGAAACCGCGTACACGGCGGCATTTCGGGTTGTTGCCGCCATCGCGCCCCTCCTCGCCTTCGGCGACGGCAAGCTCGCGCGCGGTCTACGCGGCCGGCGCGGCGCGGTTTCCCGGTTCGAGGCCTGGGCGGCGGCCAGCCGCGACCGGGCTCGTCCCCTCGCCTGGTTCCATGCGCCCAGCGTCGGTGAGGGCCTCCAGGCGCGCGCCGTGATCGAGGCGCTCAGGGAGTCCAACCCGGAAGCGCAGATCGTCTACACGTACTTCTCCCCCTCCGCCGTCCCCTTCGCGGCGCGGACGCCGGTCGACTTCGCGGATTACCTTCCGCTCGACCTGCCCGGGCCGGTCGCCCGCCTCTTCGACGCGCTCGCGCCCGATGTCGTCGCGTTCACCAAGACTGAGGTCTGGCCGAACGTGACCCGCGAAGCCGCGCGGCGAGGCATCCCCGTTCTCCTCCTCAGCGCCACGCTCCCCGAGTCGTCGTCGCGGCTGCGCGGGCGCGCCCGGATGCTCCTGACCCCCGCGCACCGACGGCTGGCGCACGTGGGCGCGATCTCCGCCGAGGATGGGCTCCGGTTCCGGTCGCTGGGCGTCCCGCCGGAGCGCATCAGCGTGATGGGCGATGCCCGGTTCGACCAGGTCGCCCGGCGCGCCCGTCAGCCGTTCGCAGACCCCACCCTGATCCAGTCCATCGACGAGCCCGACCGGATCACGATCGTCGCGGGGTCGACGTGGCCAGCGGACGAGGATCGGCTGATCGCGGCTTTCGCTTCGGCGGATGTGCGGCGCGGCGGCCCCCGACTCGTCCTCGTCCCCCACGAGCCGAACGAAGCGCACCTGACGCGGCTCGCCGATCGGCTGGGCGCGGCTGGGCTCGCCTTCGCCCGACTTACCGACGCCGAAGGCCTCGCCGCCCGCCCGCCGGTGATCGTGATCGACCGGGTGGGGATCCTGGGCGACCTTTACCGGCTCGCTGACATCGCGTACGTCGGAGGCGGTTTCGGGAGCGCGGGCCTGCACTCCGTCCTGGAACCCGCGGCCTTCGGCGCGCCGGTGCTCTTCGGTCCGAACCACGGCAACGCCCGGGAGGCGGCGGAACTAGTCGCCGCCGGCGCCGCGCTAGCGGTTTCGGACCAGGCGGCCCTGGCCGGCGCGCTCGCTCGCTGGATCGATTACCCCGACGCCCGGGTGCGTGCTGGGGATGGGGCGCGGGCGTTCATCGACGCCGGCCTCGGCGCGGCGCGGCGGGGGGCGGAAGTGGTTGCCGCGGAACTGCTTAACGCCAAGAGCGAGAAGGACGCAAAGGATACGTCTTGAGGATGGCTCCCGGCGTGGAGCGATTCTGATCCTGGATGGATTCGGCCCGATGTCCTGCTCGAGCGCGCATGATGCCGGGTAGTACGCCCGAACCCTTGGCGTCCTTCTCGCTCTTCGCGTTAAGCAGTTATGCCTCGGAAAGCCCCATATGACGGTACTCATAAAGGTACCACTTTACGGGAGTGCAATGCAGGATGTAATTTAGGGAAGCAACCTCAACCAACCCGTGAAGACGCATGACCGTCATTCGATCCGCACCAAAGGGTGCCCGCCGACGCGGGGTCGATCCACTCCGAAAACCGGGTTGGCAGGTCCGTACCTCTGTCGCCGACGCCGTACGCAAAGCGGTCGAGGAGGGCGTGGCGGAGAGTCAGAACGCGCTGGTCGAGCATGCCGTGCTTCGTTTCCTGGCGGAGAAACGCCGCGACAAGCTGTACGCCTCTTACGCGGAAGCGGCACAGGATCCGGCCTTCATTGCGGATATGCGTGCCGTCTCGGACGATTTTGAATCCACCGTCGCCGACGGCCTTCAGGAGTAGCCGCACCGATGGCGTACACCGGCCCTGTTCGTAGATGGGATCTGTTCTGGGCGGATCTTGACTACCCCGTCGGCAGCGAGCAGGGAGGGAATCGGCGGCCGGTGCTCGTGGTCTCGAACGATGGTATCAACGGG
>CAZUVK010000236.1:0-6329 GCA_964623785.1 uncultured Gemmatimonas sp.
CGGGGTAGGAGACGAGACATTGTGCAGCCAGAAGGATATTTTGTCAACACCCTCTCAGGATGACAGCTTTGGGGCCTCAAGGATGACAGCTTTGGGACCTCAGGATGACATTGGGGGCTCAGTACGACCAACCGCAACTGGTTCCCGTTCCGCAAACCTGTCTCCGCGGGCCGGCGGCGCCCCTGCTCCCGCGCGCCGCGCGGCCCTACCGACCGACGCGCACGGCCAGCAACAGGCCCCCGTCGTAGATCTCGTCGAGGCTCGTCGCGGCATTCAGGAGGAACGCCCCGTCGATCACGACGCGAGGGGAGATCTGAAATCGCGCGGTCGGAGCGAGGTCGGCGATGTACTCGCCGTTGGAGAAGCGGGCAAGGAGTTCGCCGCCCATCGAGGCCCGCGCGCCGAGCCGGTACATCGCTCCGCCACCGAGGCTGAGCACGGGATCACCGTCCATTTCGTCGGTGGGGATCGCCACCCCGGCGGCCGCATGGAGCGATGCCCCGTCGAGCTGGCGGGAAGCTGCCAGGGTGATCCCCAGCGTCACACCCTCAGCGCCAAACCCGTCAGCGCTGACCGGCAGGCCGACCGCGCCGGCGATGGCCGCGGTCGAGCGCCCATCCCCCGATCCCCAGACTCGAAACTTGCCGTACAGGGCGGCGTCGCCACGCCCGCTCTCGGACTCGGTCACCCCTCCCTGGGAGAGAGAGACCTGGCCCCACGGCTGAAAGGAGACGCCCACCACGAACGCGTCGGAAACCGCGTAGTACAGGGAGGCGGCGGTCTGCGTGACCCCGTACTCGAAGGCGAACCCGGGTGAGTCGACGCTTCCGGTGGTGAAGGACGTCTGGAGCGAACCGCCCATCGCGCCCGCGATCGGGAAGGCGGCGCTCTCGATGAGGACGGGCGTCCCGTGGTGGGCGGCCTCGTCACCGATTGACGGCGTGGACGAGGCGCCTCCGAACGCGCCGATCTGCGCCACCGCGGCCGCGGGCACGGCTACGGCGACGAGGAGGATGAGGGCCGCGGCGCGCGCCGCGGCTCGATGAACGTGAAGTGGGAGGGAACGATGGCTCATGGGAACCTCACTCGCTCTCGAAGGTCAACACGGAGCCCGCGATCTGGATGCGGTCGCCGGCCGCGAGCGATGCCTCCTGGATGGGACGGCCATTGACGTAGGTGGCATTGGTTCCGCTGAGGTTCCGGATCACCGCCGTACCGGGCTCGCCGGCGGGCAGAATCAACGCATGCTCGCGGGACGATGCTGCCTCGTTCAGCACCACCTGGCAGGTGTCGGGATCGCGGCCGATCTTCACGCCGGACTGGGTGATGTCGAAGCGGTTGCCGCGTAGCGACCCCTCGACGACCACGAGCCGCAGCGTGCCCGGCAACGCGATGTAGCCCTCCCGGCCGCGGACCGGGATCGGCGCCGCGGATCGGCCCGAGCCGTTGGAACCGCCCGCAGGCGCCGGCCTGCCCATGACCCTCCGCCGCTGGACGAGGCCCAACCCGACGAGGCCAAGCCCCGTCGACACGAGGGCAACCATGAGCCACGGCACATCCGGCTGCGCTCCCCGCTGCGCGACCGCCAGACTGCGGAGCCGCAACGCGTCCGGGAGGTCGGCGTGGACGCGCAGTACCTCGTCCATCCCGTCGACCGCTGCCGACCAGCGACCGGCGTCATAGGCGTTGAGCGCGGTCGCCCAGACGCGATTGAAGAGCCCTGCCGATGGTGTCACCCCCTCCGAACGAACGAACTCCATGACCGTGGAAGTGGGCACCGCGAAGTTGAACCCCTGGATGGCCTGCATCGGGCCACCTCCCTGGGAGCTCAGGCTGCCGAAGGTGGCCATGCCAACCACCTCGCCCCGGCCGTTGAAGACGGGTCCACCGGAGTTGCCCCAGGTGATCGACACATCCATCTGCATCACCTCGGCGCCGCCGACCGCCATCTTCACGCTCGAGACGCTTCCCCGGGTGAAGCTCGGCTCCAGCTGGGTAAGCTCACTCAGGAACGGGTGGTCGGACACCACGCCGGGATAGCCCGCGGCATACAGCTCGTCGCCCACCGAGAGGTTGTCGGAGTTCCCGATCGTCACGGTCGGCAGGTCGCGGCCCTCGATCTTGAGTACGGCGACATCCTTGCCCGGCTCGAAGACGGCTCCCGGAAAGGAGGCGCGCCCCGGCATCTGACTCATGGCGGGGCTGAACTGCTTGACCTCCGCGTCGTAGACATCTCCGTTCTGCAGCAGCACCTGGAGTTCCCTGGTGAGTCCGATCTGCGCCATCGACTCGAACTGAGGGATGGCGTTGAAGAGATCTTCATCGGTGAACGGGCTGCCCATCTCCCGCTCCAGGTCCGCCAGGCTGTCCTGGAGGAACTGATAGAGCAGCTGCCGCCTGAGTGCCAGCTCATTGTCACCGTTGTAGAGACTCACCACATGGCCGTTCGTGACCAGGTAGCCGTCGGGAGAGATCAGCCACCCCGAGCCGGTGTTCCGCATCTCCTGGTCGCCCTCGAACCTCGTGTTGCCCACCGTGAAATCGATCTCGCCATTCACGAGCGTCTGGATCAGCACGACCGCGGGCTTCACTTCCATGTACATCCGCTGACGCTGGTCCTGGGTCAGGTCCTGGGCCGCGAGGGCCGCCGCGTCCGCCCAACTCGAAGTCACGATCATCGCCGCGAGGGCGAGGAAAGCGGTTCGGAATCTGAACTGGCTGGGCATCGTCATCTTCCTCTCTGACAGTGGCCCCGATCCGGGGCGGTTTCGGTTCGCCACCGGGGCGCGTTCAGGTTTCATCGAAAACCACGCACTTGAAGACCCACTCGGAAGCGCCGAGGGCGATCCGGTCACCGTCGTTCAACGCCTGCTGATGCACCGCCTCACCGTTCACGGAGACGCCGTTGGTGGAGTCGAGATCGGTGATCAGGTAGGCGCCGTCCTGGAATCGCAGGCTGGCATGACGATCCGATACGTGATCGTTGTCGAGCGTGATGTCGCAGGACTGAGCGGCGCCGACGATCGTCCGCTCGGTTTCGACCCGATGGGTACGGCCGCGCTCCGGACCGGTCGCGGCGACCAGCCACGCGACGCCGGCGGGCGCGGGGCCGCGGCGGAGGATCTCGGTGTGCCGGGCGGCCGGGGCCACGGGCTTCGGCGGTTCCTTCAGCGCGCCCTCCACCCGGGTCGCGTCGATCTTCACCGTGCGGGCGAGGGGGGACGCCCCGGCACGAGTGCTCGGACAGTACGGGCACACCTCCCAATCGGCCTCCATCCAGTGCCCGTTGGCGCAAACCTTACGTGTCTGCTGCATGGTCATGGCTCGGTTTCTCCGTTCATTCGTCCCTGAGGTGAACCTTCGCCTCCCGCCGCCGGGACGAACCGAGGGGGAGGAAGTACGGCGACAATGGAATCGGCGCTGGTGGCTTCGGGTGGTCGGTCCACGGGGTCCGCGCGGTTCTCGGAGTCCGCGGCCCGGAGGGATCGGCCGCCAAACACCGCGGCGGCGGCCAGGACGAGGATGCCGAGACCGAGGAGGAGCCGGTGGATGAGCGTCGCGCGCCGGGTCGCCCGGGTGGCGTTCGCCCGGTCGCCGGATGCATCGCGATCCACGGACCGCGGGACGCCCGATTCGGCGGCGGGACCCGGCGCGATCGGGTGGGCGCCCGGCACCGTGATCGCCAGCGCCGGCTCCGTGCGGCCCGGGACCTCTCCGTCGGCGTGACCGCTTTCCGGCGCGTCCACGTAGACGACGACCGCGGTGATGTTGTCGGGGCCCGAGTGGTCGTTGGCGAGCGCCACGAGGCGCCGGGCGGCCTGCTGCGGCTCTCTCTCTCCGGCCAGGACTCGGGCGAGGGTCTCGTCCTCGAGCGGGCCGTGGAGTCCGTCGCTGCAGAGGAGGAATCGATCGCCGGCCATCACCTCTTCCGTGACCGTGAAGACCGAGACGCCGGGACCGACGCCGAGACATTCGGTGAGCATGTGACGCTGGGGATGGGTGGCCGCTTCCTCCTCCCCGAGAAGTCCGGCCCTGCGCTGCTCCGCCACCCAGGAGTGGTCCAGGGTAAGCTGCTCGAAGGTGCCGCCCCTGAGCCGGTAGAGCCGCGTGTCCCCCACATGCGCGACGTAGAGCTTGCCGTCCCGGAAGCAGGCCATGGTGACCGTGCTTCCCGCGCCGCTCGCCAGGCCCGCCCGCTGCCCCATCTCGACGAGTGCCCGATTGGTCTCCTTCAGCAGGGCGCGGAGCTGATCCGGGAAGTCCGCGTTCCCGTCTCCGCGCCCGCTTTCCTCATCGGGGGCCGGAAGTTCGGTGAACCAGTCGCGGACGGCCTCGGCGACGAAGGCGCTGGCGATGTCGCCCGCCTCGTGGCCACCCATCCCATCGGCGACGACGAAGAGTGCGTCGCCGCGTGCCGGCGGCACCTCATCGCGGTACGGGAGAAAAGCGGCCATCGCGTCCTCGTTGCGCTCGCGGGTCTGCCCCACGTCGCTGAGAAGCCCTACCCGCAGCGCCCAGCGCGAGGCACGCGCCGCCACCGGCGTTGGCGCGGTCACCCGTGGTCTCCGTCGTGCGGGGCGCTCCTCGCCTCCGTGATCACCCATCGCCCGGCGCGATACGCCAGACCCCAGTAGACGTGAGTGTCCTGGATAGCCCGAACCGCGCCGCCGCGCGCCGGGACGCCGGTGATCCGGGTGTGGAAGTCGACCCTCGCCCGGGTGGAATCTTCGAAGTAGATGGCGAGATTCCACATCTCGCTGCGAACGCCGGTCCAGGCGTCATGAAGCCCCGCCAGGTCATCGGCCGCGCCAACCGTCAGCTCGGGCGAGAGGTCGGCGACGAACATCTCGCCGTCGCCTGCTTCCGTGGACCGACGCTGCCGATCGACGATCGCCACCAGCTCGCGGCGCGCGCGCTCGATGTCGAAGCCGGTGGGGAGGTTCTCCCGACCCCCGACGCCGATCACCGGAATCGCTTCGCCCGCGACTCGATCGTCGCCGGGAACGACGAGCACGGGTGGGGTCCGGTTGTCGCCGGTACCCGAGGTCGGGAGGTCATCGGGGACGTTTTCCGGGTCCGTCGCGCCGGGCTCGGGGCTGAGAGTTCCGTCGACCGGACCATCGGGGCGCCCATCGCCGCCCGGCGGATCACCCGGGCCCGGGCCCGGGTCCACGGTCGCCACGCCGCCGGGAGCGACGGGCGAGCCTGACACCGAGGCACCGGGCCGGGAGCCACCCGACGTTGGGCCACCGCCCGCGAGCCGCGGCGCGGTGATCGCGCCGGCCCCGCCGATGCCGGCGACCGGCGGGCGATCGGCCGCCGCGTTGCCCATCAGGCCCAGCGCCACGCCGAGCCCGACCACGATCAGCCCCGCCCACACGATCGGTGGAATCCCGAGCCGGCCCCGGGGACGGATCCAGCTCTCCCGGTCCGCGGGCCAGTATGCGAGCCACCCCCGCTCGCGGCCCCATCGAGCCACGGCGGTGTTCCAGGCCAGGATCCGATCGCGGACGGTGTTCCAGCCGCCCGCGAGGGGGAGCGCGCCGTCCGCCGCGGCGGTGGTCAGGCGGACCGGCGCGACCGCGGGTGCGGGCGCGGATACGGCGTCGGGCTGACCGGCGATCGGCGGGGCCCCGCGTGCAACCGGCGCCGCGACTTCGAACACGTCCTCGACCCATGCCTCGTGAGGGGCGACGCCGGGATGATCCGCGACACCGGCGCCTCCCGTCGCGCGAAGCGGCAGCGCGCACTGCGGGCAGGTCACGAACGCGGCATGCACGCGGAATCCACACTCCGGGCAGCCGGCATACGCGGGGGGTGGCTCGCCGCCCGCGTCGGCACCGGGGCCGGTGTCGCTGGCGAAGGAGATCGACCGCGAGGGCTCGAGCTCCAGCGTGCTCAGCGCCATCCCCATTTCGGCGGCCGATCCGAAGCGGCGATGCGGCTCCTTCTCGAGCGCGCGCCCGACCAGCGCGACGAGCGGCCCCGGAAGTCCGGGCATCGTCTCGGCCAGGGAGGGCACGGGCTCCTGCATGTGCTTCAGGGCGAGCGAGATCGGGTCGGACCCGTCGAAGGGGACGCGACCGGACAGCAGCTGATAGAGGAGAACACCGAGCGAGTACAGGTCGCTCGCCCCGGTCACCTCGCCGCCCCGGGCCTGCTCGGGCGACATGTAGTACGGCGTGCCCATGAGGATGCCCGTCCGGGTGCGGGCCATGGCGTCGCCGCCCGCGATCCGGGCGATGCCGAAGTCGGTGATCCGGGGCCGACCATCGAGCGTGAAGAGGACGTTGTCCGGCTTGAGGTCCCGATGCACGATTCCCTTGCGG
>CAZUVK010000237.1:0-6233 GCA_964623785.1 uncultured Gemmatimonas sp.
CGGAAACGAAAGCAGCGCGTCTTCGAGGTCGGTCATGCGCGCTCCACTCCGCGAGCGTCCCGCAGCTCCGCGAGCCTGCCCTCGCTCTCCTGAAGCATTCGCCTCGCTTCCTCCGCGTCGAGCCCGGTCCAGTACATCGCGATCGCCAGTTTCACGCTTCCGTCGGCCCGGTCGAGGAGCGACCCGGCGGAGTCGCGTTCGATCTCGCACATCTCCATCACGATTCGGACACTCCGGTCCCGCAGTTTCTGGTTGGTCGCCCGGAGGTCCACCATCAGGTTCCCGTAGACCTTGCCGAGGCGAATCATCGCCCCGCTGCTGATCGTGTTGAGAACGAGCTTGGTGGCGGTGCCGGCCTTCATCCGGGTGGATCCGGTGATGACCTCGGGTCCGACGAGCGGCGCGATCACCACGTCGTAGCGTTCGAAGTGTTCGGGAGCAGGGTGGGTGCAGAGGAGGAACCCCGTCCGCGCGCCGCGCTCGGCCGCTCGGCCGAGGGCCCCATGAACGTACGGAGTGGAACCCGATGTCGCGATGCCGAGAACGAAGTCGGACTCGCCGATTTCCATGCGGTCCATCTCCACCGCGCCCGCTTGCGGATCGTCCTCCGCGCCCTCCATCGCGCGGGTCAGCGCCGGGGTGCCGCCCGCGATCACGCCCTGAACCATCTCCGGGTCGGTCCCGAACGTCGGCGGCATTTCCGATGCATCGAGCACCGCGAGCCGGCCGGAGGTACCGGCCCCGACGTAGATCAGACGGCCACCCGCGCGGAACGCCGCCTCCGCGAAATCGATGGCGGTCGCGATCGCCGACCGTTCCTCGAGCACCGCGGGCGCAACCTTATGGTCCTCCGCGTTGATGAGGTCGACGATCTCGATCGGCTCGAGTCGGTCGATCTCGTCGGTCAGCGGATTCCGTTGCTCCGTGAGCCGCGTGTCTCCCGACTCTTCGCTCAACATGGGGCTATACGCCGTGCGCGCCGTCTATAGTATGTTCAGTCAAGCTAATTCGCCGACAGATGCTCGAAAAGGCTATGCCATGACCATCCAGCGATCCACTTCGGCCCTCTCGCTGCTGGCGCTGACGCTCGCCGCGTCGGGCCGTTCCGAAGCGATCCAGGCGCCCCGAAACGAGTCACGGCCGCCGGCCGCGGTGGGCTTCTCCGCCCCACCCGGGTGGAGCTTTCCCTCGGGCTCCGTCGTCCCGGTCCGCGGTCGTGGCGGGATCATCTCCACCACCGACCGCGTTGCGAGCGAGGTGGGCCTCGAGATCCTGCGCCGCGGCGGGAACGCCGTCGACGCCGCGGTCGCGACCTTCTTCGCAATGGCCGTCGTCAACCCCGAGGCGGGCAACATCGGCGGCGGCGGGTTCATGGTCCTCCACCTTGCGGACGGCGGCTCCGCGGCGCTCGACTTCCGGGAGAAGGCTCCGCTGGCCGCGACTCGCGACATGTTCGTTGACGCGAGCGGCCGGCTTACTGGCCAGTCTTCCTCCGGCTATCTGGCATCCGGCGTGCCGGGTTCCGTCGCCGGCATGTGGGAAGCGCACCAGCGCCACGGATCGCTTCCCTGGTCTGAATTGCTGGAGCCGGCGATCAACCTTGCGGACGGAGTTGTGGTTCACGAACGGCTCGCCGTGTCGCTCCGCGCCTACGAGGAACGCCTGGGCCGGAACCCCGCCACTGCCGCCATCTTCCTCCCGGACGGCCGCGCCCCTCGCGTTGGTGACCGGCTCGCCCAGTCGGACCTGGCGGCGACGCTGCGGCGCATCGCCAGCGACGGGCGCGACGGGTTCTACACCGGCACCACCGCCCGACTCGTCGAGGAAGAGATGCGGCGCGGCGGCGGCCTGATCACGGAACGGGATCTCCGCGAGTACCAGGCCGTGTGGCGCGACCCGCTCGCCTTCGACTACCGCGGTCACACCATCGTCTCCATGCCGCCCTCGTCATCGGGAGGCGCAACGCTCGCGGAGATCCTCAACATCCTGGCCGGCTACGACATTGCCGGCGCCGGTCATCACTCGGTGGATCACCTCCACATCTGGACCGAGGCGGTCAAGCGCGCATACGCCGATCGCAACTTCTACCTCGGCGACCCCGACTTCGTGAGCATGCCGATCGGCGCGATGACTTCCGCGGCCTACGCGGTCGAACGGCGAGGTTCCATCGATCCGGATCGAGCGACCCCCTCCGAGCAGGTCGGTCCGGGCCTCGGTCCCATACCGGATGCGGCGTCCGTTGCGTTCGCGGAACCCGAGCACACCACACACTTCTCGATCCTCGATAACGCCGGAAACGCCGTTGCCGTGACGACGACGCTCAACTCGCTGTATGGCAGCGGCATCACCGTGACGGGCGCGGGTTTCCTCCTCAACAACGAGATGGACGACTTCACCGCGCTCCCCGGCGCCCCCAACCAGTTCGGGCTCGTGCAGGGTGAGCCCAACACGATCGAGCCGGGGAAGCGGATGCTCTCCGCGATGACGCCCACCATCATCCTCGACCCCGCTGGCCGCGTGAAGGTCGTGACCGGAACGCCCGGCGGCGCCACGATCATCACCACCATCGCGCAGATCGTATCGAACGTCATCGACTTCGGGATGGACGCGGCCGACGCGACGCTGGCGCCCCGCGTCCACCATCAGCACCTGCCCGATGTATTGCGGTTCGAGAGCGCCGGCCTCTTCCCCGAGGTCGTGGAAGGACTGCGCGCGAGGGGACATTCGGTCGAGGAACGCGATGGGTTCTCGGGCGACGTACAGACGATCATCGTCCTGCCCGACGGCACGGCAACCGCCGTATCCGACCCTCGCCGCGGCGGTTCCGCGTTAACCCTCCTCGAAACACGCCAGGTGGTGCAGTAGAAGGGTGAAGCGTGAAGGAGGAAGAGTGAAGTGGGCGCGCCCCGTACGATCGGCGCCGATGCAGTTCCTTCACTCTTCCAACTTCACTCTTCACCTTTCTATCGTGACTCCGCGGTCGAGACGAATCGTTACTCGTGATCCGGCGTCGACCACGGCGTCAACGTCGGCGGTGCCGATAGCGACGGCCGTGCCCGCGGCGGCGCCAACCGCGGCGCCCGCGACGGTCGCCCGCGTGTTGCCGCCGAGCACCTGGCCGAGGATCGCGCCGATCGCGGCGCCCCCACCGACCTTCGCCGCCTGCTCGGCCCGCGAATCGCGAGTCACGAGCCGGACCGGCGTATCGACCGCGGAGCCCGAGATCGAGTATGTGTTGCCGCCACTGCTGATGGAGTTGAACGCAACCGACAGGAACGCGTCCTCCCCGGCGCGCCCCGACTCCCGGGACTCGACGACGGTTCCGCGCACGGTCGCGCCGGCGGGGATCAGCACGGTCCCGTCCGTCGCTCGGATCGACTCCGTGAGAGTCGCGGTGAACGTCGACCCCGCCCCGTTGTTCCTCGTGCTCAACTCGTCGTTGATCTGTACGCCGAACGTGGTCCCCGCGGCAACCGTGTATGTCACGATGCGGGGCTGCACCGGAGCCGGCGTGGGCGCGGGGGTCGGCGCCGGCGTCGGCGACGAGGGTCGCGGCGTCGTCTGACTCGGCGGAGGCGGAGCGGGCGGCGGTGGTGTCGGGGCGGGTCGCGGCGCCGGTACGGGCGCGGCGACCGGCGGCGCGGCCGGAGTCTCAACCGCCTCGAGCGGGATGTCCGTCAACGTCACCCGCTGCGTCGTGTCCGGCTGCAGCGCAAGCTCCAGCTCACGCGCCAGCGACTCCCGCTCGAGCGCGGTTCGGTCCAGTGTGTCCGAATCTCCACCACAACCGACCAGTAAAGTGGACAGGATCGCCGCCGCCAGCACGCTGGATCCGCGGTTCTTGCTGTTCATGGATTCCTCGAAAAGGCGCATAATGGCTTGAACTCCGGGAACTTCACGGCTTAGCTTCAACCCGCCCGGAACCGGACTTCGACGCGAGCAAAGGGGCAACACGGGTGCCATACCAGGAATGAAGGAACTACTTGCACTTACCCCATTCCTTCGAAAATACGCCGTCCTCATTTTCGCGGGACTGGCGCTCGTCGTAGTCGCCAATGCGTTCTCGCTCGCCTCGCCCTGGCTCATCAAGGAGGCGATCGACTCGCTCGACGCTCCCGGAGCCGATCGCTCCGTGCTTGTGCGCTATGCCGTGCTCATCGTGATCGCGGCCCTGCTCGGGGGCGCCGCCCGTTTCGGCATGCGCATGCTGCTCAACGGCGTGAGCCGGCGCGTGGAGCTCGACCTTCGCAACCGACTCTTCGAACACCTGCTTCGACTCGACGCCGGATTCTACGGCGCGATGCCCACCGGCGAGATCATGAGCCGCGCCACCAACGACATCGCCGCGGTCCGCATGGTCGCCGGGCCCGCATACATGTACCTCGCGAACACCGTCTTCGTTTCCCTCTTCGCGGTTTCACTGATGTTCTGGATCGATGCGCGCCTCACCGTGATCGCCATGATCCCGATGCTCGCGCTACCTCCCATCACGGTAGGATTCGGCAACATCATCCACCGCCGATTCGAGGCGATCCAGGAGCGGTTCGGCGCAATGTCCACGATGGTTCAGGAGAATCTCGCGGGCGTTCGCATCGTCCGGGCTTACCGCCAGGAAGATCGGCAAATCGAACGGTTCGAGAGAATCGCCACGGAGTATCAGGACGGGAATATCGCCCTCGCGCGCGTATCCGGACTCTTTCACCCGACTCTCGGTGTCGTCAGCGGTCTGGCGATGGCTCTGGTGCTCCTGCTCGGCGGCCGCGCCGTGATCGCCGGGACGATTTCGATCGGCGACTTTGTCGCATTCCTTCTCTACCTGGGGATGCTGGCCTGGCCGATGATCGCGCTTGGCTGGGTCGTCAACCTGTTCCAGCGCGGAGCCGCCTCCATGCGGCGGATCAACACGATCCTGAACGCCAGACCCGCGGTCACCGACGAGAATGCCGACCTCGCCTTCGACGTCCGGCGTGGCGAGGTCGAGTTCCGAAACGTCTCCTTCCGATTCCCCGGCAGCGAACGCGAGGTGCTCCACGACATCTCCTTCCGGGTCGGCGCGGGCGAGTCGCTGGGTATCGTCGGCGCGACCGGTTCCGGAAAGTCCGCGCTCGTATCGCTGATCGTCCGCATCCACGATCCAACTTCTGGGGAGGTCCTTGTCGACGACCTGCCTGTGACACGGATCCCGCTGACAAGGCTCCGAGCCGCTTGCGGCATGGTTCCCCAGGACGCGTTTCTCTTTTCGGATACCATCCGCGAGAACCTGTCCTACGGCCTCGATGGCGTGAACGACCCGGAGGTGCAGATGGCGGCGGCGGCCAGGGTGGCGGAGCTCGACCGCACGATTCGCGAATTCCCGGACGGCTACGACACGATGCTCGGAGAGCGCGGCGTGAACCTGTCCGGCGGTCAGAAGCAGCGCGCCACGATCGCCCGCGCGGTCGCCCGCGACCCCCGCATCGTCATTCTCGACGACGCGCTCTCGGCCGTCGATACGCACACCGAGACGGAGATCCTCCGCGGCCTGCGTGACGTCCTCCGCGATCGGACCAGCATCGTCGTGAGCCATCGCGTGTCTGCGGTCATCGACGCCGACCAGATCATCGTGATCGACGACGGCCGGATCGTGGAGCGCGGTACCCACGAGGATCTGGTCCGCCGCGACGGAGCGTACGCCACCCTGCTCCGTCGACAACTTCTGCGTCAGGAGGTCGAGGCGGACGGGGAGGGCGTCCTTGCCGGCCCCAATGAGGGTAACTAGATTCAGTTTCCCACTTTACGAGGCGGCCGCGGCGGAATGATTCGACTTCAGCTTTCGATCGACGGTGACCATGCTGAGGCGGCGCGGCTTCGTGACGCGCTCGAGAAGGAAGGGTTTGTAGTAGAAGATATCGGACACGCCGGCGACAACACCGTTAGCTTCGCCGCCCACCCCCACGAGCGGTCCGGGTCTGAAGCAGAGCAGATCGAAGAGCTCGAGGTCGCGCTCCGGGAGCTACGCAACGTAGACATCGCGAAGTCCCAGTTTCTCGCCAACGTGTCCCACGAGCTTCGGACGCCTCTGACCGCGATCGTCACATACGGCGAGGTCCTCCGCGACGGCCTGCTCGGCGACCTGAACCGGCGGCAGCGCGAGGCCGTCCAGTCCGTGATCGGCTCGAGTCGGCAACTCCTGACGATGATCGAGGAGATCCTCGCGCACGCGGACGAGATCCCCGGGGTCGCGGGCCAGAACC
>CAZUVK010000238.1:0-6199 GCA_964623785.1 uncultured Gemmatimonas sp.
CGCGGCGGCACGATGATGATGCAAGGCCCGCCCGACCTCGCGCCCATCTTCTGCGGCGCGCCGACCGCCACCTGGGGCGTGCGCGCGCTTCTGACGGAGCTAGTCGAGCTGATGCCCTCACCCCAGGAACGCCCCGCCGAGACGGCGCGCGGCCGAGGTGACTCGATGCTCGAGCTCAAGAACCTCAATAGCGACCCCTTCTGCGCACTCGTTTTCAAGACGACGAGCGAGCCCCACGTCGGCGAGCTTTCGTACTTCCGGGTGTTCGGCGGATCCGTCTCGAACGGGCAGGAAGTGTACAACCTCGGCCGCGACCGGCCCGAGAAGCTCGCGCACCTGGCGATCCCGCAAGGCAAGGAACGGCGCGACGTCGACACGCTTCGGGCCGGCGACATCGGGGTCGTGGCGAAGCTAAAGGACACCCACACGAACGACACGCTCTCCAGCGCCACGCATCCCCTGATCCTTGAGGGCATCGCCTTCCCGGAGTCGGACATCGCCGTCGCGGTCGAAGTCGAGACGCGTGGTGAGGAGGACAGGCTTTCGCATGCGCTGCACATGTTGCACGAGGAGGATCCCTCCTTCTCCGCTGAGTACGTCGCCGAGCTGGGACAGACGATCGCGCGTGGATGCGGCGAGCTTCACATCGAGGTCCAACTGGAGCGGATGAAGCGGAAGCACAACGTGTCGGTGCAGGTCAAGGAGCCTCGGATCCCTTATCGCGAGACGATCCGCGGAACGGCCGAGGCGCATGGCCGGCACAAGAAGCAGTCCGGGGGGCGCGGGCAGTTCGGCGACTGCCACATCCGGCTCCGGCCGCGCGAGCGGGGGGCCGGCTACAACTTCGTCGACGCGATCGTCGGCGGCGTCATCCCCAACAAGTTCATCCCGGCGGTGGACAAGGGGATTCAGGAAGCGTCCCAGCGAGGAATCCTCGCTGGCTTCCCCGTGGTCGACTTCGAGGCGGAGTGCTTCTTCGGCAGCTATCACAACGTGGATTCGTCGGAGATCGCGTTCAAGATCGCGGGCGCCCTCGCCTTCCAGGAGGCGGCGCTGAATGCGGACCCCGTCATCCTCGAGCCCGTCGTGGAAGTGGCGGTGGCCACGCCCGACGAGTACCTGGGTGACGTGATCGGCGATCTGAACCAGCGGCGCGGAAGAATCCTCGGGATCGAACCGTCGGGCCGGTTGCAGAACGTGCGGGCGTTCGTGCCCCAGTCCGAGCTGTACAAGTACGCCACGACGCTGCGCTCGCTCACCCAGGGTCGGGCCGGGCATACCCGGAGGTTCCACGCTTACGAGGAGGTCCCGCAGTCCGAGGTTCAGCGCGTGATCGACGCGACGAGGAAGGAGCGCGAGATGGAAGCGGTGGCGCACTGACGCTCCGGGTCGAGCCGCCCACGAGGTGGAGCGCGATCGACCAGTTCCGTCCAGTGGGCGAGCAGCCGGGTTCCGGACTCATTCGGAGCCCGGCTAAACATTTTCGGGTCGGTGCGTGTAAAGGTCTTGTTCAATGGGAAGCACCGGGCCCGCCTGTCCGCGAAGACGCGGTACCGCCGGCGGCCACTGACAGGGACTCAATGCGCTCAGGAAAGATCAGGGGATTCGCCGCGACCGTCGGATGCGCGCTCGCGTTCGGGTGCGCCGACGCTGGCATCGAGGAGGCCGATCTCGCGACGAGAGCCGAGGTCGTCGCGGTGGAGGAACCGCTGGTCGAGGCCGTGGATTCGTCCCCCGCGCCACAGGACGCGGGCCCGACTCCGGCCCGATGGACGGCGGACGTCACCGGCGTGAGCCACGCCGTCACCGGCGCGGCGCTGCTGGCGGATGTCGCGGCTTCCACGAACGAAGGGTTCGATCGCCTGGTCCTCGAATTCGAAGGCGACGAGATGCCGTCCTATCAGATCGAGTACATCGACCGGCCCGTGATTCAGTGCGGGTCAGGTGAACCGGTGGAGATCGAGGGGGATGGACGGCTGGCGGTTCGGCTCGAGCCGGCGAACGCGCACACGGAGCAGGGTGTCGCGACAATCAGCGAGCGTTCGTCAAGGCCCGCGCTCAGCGTCCTGCGCCAGCTCACGATGACGTGCGACTTCGAGGCGCAGGTTCAGTGGGTAATGGGCGTGACGTCGCCCAATCCGTACCGGGTGATGGAGCTGACGGATCCGACGCGGCTCGTCGTCGACGTGCGGCACTGAACCGGAGGACCGACCGCCTGCGGGCCCCGCCGGTGCTCAGCGCGCGCGGGACTTCCGGAACGCCCGCTCCTGCCAGGAGCCCGAGAATCGCCGCTCCCATTCGCCGCGTCGGACCGCCCCCAGCGAGCCGACCGTGTTGTCGAAGACGATCGTCGTGCCGACGATGTCTCCGCTCGCGACCAGCTCCCTGAACCTCGGCCGATCCACCGATAACACGGCGCCCGCGGGATCGCGGTAGAAGACGAGCGATCCGTCGAGGAGCGTCGCGCCGATCTCGTTCTCCATCTCGCGGAGACTCCGGAAGAGCGAATCGATCGAGCAGCCCGAGACGCCCGTTGCCTCCTCGTCGGCGGCGACGAGAAGGAATCGGTCATACCGCCAGTCACAGGCTCCGACGACTGGTTCGCCGTGCGCCTGCCAAGTCCGAACGAAGGAATCGACGCAACCGAGGAGTCGGGCCGCATCCGATCCGAGGATCGGTTGCGACGAGCCAAAGACCCAGGCACGGGCGGTGTCGGGAGCAGAGGAAAAGGGTGTGATCGGCACGGCGGTTTTCGGGCGTCAGCCGCGGGTAGGCGTTCTGGGTCGCGCGAGCCTCGTCTCGTGGGTCGCTTGCCGCGACGCGCGGCGGGTCAGTCCTTCCCACCCGCATCGGGGGCACCAGCGCAACTGGACCCGGCCGAACGAGAGAGCGAAGCCCGCGCGGCCAACCGGATTCGTTCGGATCAGCAGCGTCTCTTCGTCGCACTGCGAGCACGAAGTGTCCGTCGGAAGCAGCAGATACACCATCGCGAAGGCGAGTAGCACCTTCGCGCCGAAGGCGATGAAGAAGAAGAGCAGCCAATAGTACAGCATATGGACCACTGGAGCGTGTGTCGGTCTCTCTGAAGGATAGTATGTTGACCGACGAGGGCGATCAAGCGCGATGTATCGCGGTCGATCGCTTCGCATTGCCAGAAACGGACCGTCCCCGCCACTCCGCACGATCGCATAGATGCCGCTGCTGACGATACAATCGCTCGAGAAGTCCTACGGCTCCCGGCCCATCCTGAGCGGAGCGTCGCTCGGCGTCGAGGAAGGGGAGAAGGTCGGCTTCATCGGCCCGAACGGAACCGGGAAGTCCACCCTGTTCGCGATCCTCGCCGGCCTCGAACCGCCCGATGCGGGCACGATCGCGATCCGCCGCGGCGCCACCATCGGGTTCCTGGCGCAGGAGCCGGAGTTCGCGTCGGGGACGACGATCCGCGCCGCGGTCTCGGGTGGACGCCGCGAGATGATCGAAACACTCGCGGAGTACGAAACCATCGCCGGCGCGCTCGCCTCCGGCCCGGCCGTCGGAGCCGACCGGCTCCTCGCGAGACAGGGCGAGTTGATGGCCCGGATCGACGACCTGGGCGGGTGGGACTGGCAGCACGAGATCGATACGCTGCTGTCCCAGCTCGGCATCGGCGATCCGGATCGGAGGATGGAAGGCCTCAGCGGCGGTGAGCGGAAGCGGGTCGCACTCGCCCGCGTCCTGCTCGACGCGCCCGACCTCCTCCTTCTCGATGAGCCCACCAACCACCTCGACGCCGACACCACGCTCTGGCTGGAGGACCGGCTGCTCGAGTACCGTGGCGCGGTGCTCCTCGTCACGCACGACCGCTATTTCCTCGACCGCGTCGTTACCCGGATGGTCGAGATCGACCGCGCCATCTTCAACGTCTTCGACGGTGGGTACACCGAGTACCTGGAAGCGCGGGCTGCCCGGGAGGAACGCCTGGCGACGGAGGCGGCAAAGCGGGACCAGTTGATCGAGAAGGAGCTGGAATGGGTCAAACGGTCACCCGCGGCGCGAACGGGGAAGCAGAAGGCGAGGATCAAGCGACTCGACTCGAGCCTCGATCGAGCGGAATCGAGTCGATCGGGTCAGCCGGAAGCGGTGGATTTCCAGTTCGCGCCGCCGCCTCGCCTCGGCCGCACCGTCCTCGATCTCGATGGCATCACCCACTCCTTCGGCGATCGCACGCTGATCCGTGACCTCAGTACCCGGTTCAGGGCGGGCGAGCGAATCGGCGTAATCGGCTCGAACGGGGCCGGCAAGACGACGCTCCTCCGCATTATCATGGGGGAGCTGGAACCGGATTCGGGCGAGGTGAAGCACGGTCAGAACACACGCGTTGCGTACTTCGATCAGGCGCGCACGGATCTTGATCCCACCCTTTCAGTGTACGAGTCGGTGGCGGGCCAGGAATGGGTCGAATTCGGGGGCCGGCGGATCCACGCGCGGAGCTACCTGGAGCGCTTCCTCTTCCCGACCGCCATGCACGAGCTGAGGGTTGGCGGCCTCTCCGGCGGTGAGCGGAACCGGCTGCTGCTCGCGAAGCTGATGCTCCGCGAGGCCAACCTGCTGATCCTCGATGAACCCACCAACGATCTGGATCTCCAGACGCTGCGGGTACTTGAGTCGGCGCTCGTCGATTTCGGCGGATCCGTGCTGGTGGTGACCCACGATCGGTTCTTCCTCGACCGGGTCGCTACCGGGCTGCTCGTCTTCGCGGAGGACGGTGTCGTTCATCGGCACGAAGGCGGCTACGATCTGTACCGCCGACTTCGCGACGAGGCGCGAGAGGTGGCGGGTCGGTCGCGTGGCACCGGGCGGAGTGCGGCGAAAGCTACAGCGAAAACGCAACAAGGTGCCGCGCGAGGGCGCCGCCTCGGCTACGCCGAACGCCGGGAGCTGGAAGGCATTGAGTCGGCGATCCTGGAGGCGGAAGCGCTCCGGGACGAGCTGGGGGAAGTCCTCACCAATCCCTCGCTCTACGTCGATACTCCGGATCGGGTGGCGTCCGCGCGTGCGGAGTTCGAGGCCGCGGAGCGGAAGGTGGAAGCGTTGTACGGCAGGTGGGCGGAGTTGGAGGAGCTGGCCGCGGCCGGTGGATAGCCGCCGAAAGCCCGCGCCACGCTTGACGAATCGCGTTGCCTTGCCCTATGCTGTCGACGGACCTTCGAGTGATTCCGCCCCGGTCCGTTCAAAATGGTGTTCCTCGTAGGTCCGAACATTCCGTTTTTCAGGCGATCTGGTCATGCTGATTCCGCTGCTTGTCGCCGCCGCTCTGGCGCAGACCGATACCATCCCGTCGGAGGGATGGGCACTGCTTGGAGACGTTGTCCACAACTCCGCTGATGCCGCCGCCTCGGATGGCGAGTCCTGGCGGGAAGCGCTCCCGGCGGTGCAGCTCATGAACGTGGAACTGCCCCCGCCGCGGCTGACGTTCGCGATGTACGCGGCGATGCCGCTGCCCGAGGCTGGACTCGCGGGACTCCCGACCCACATGCTGCAGCCCGCCGATCTGGTCGGTTTCTCCCAGGCCGAGCTGGACGCAGCCGTGAGGGCGGTGGAAGGCGAGGTGCGGCGCGGGGGCTTCCCGGGGGCGGCCCTCGCCGTCGGAAGGTGGGACCGCACGGTCCTCGAACGCGGTATCGGCACGTACGACAGGCTCCGAGGATCCCCTGTCGTCGACCCGGACTACACGATCTACGATCTTGCGTCGCTGACCAAGGTCATCGCGACGACTACCGCCGTGATGCTCCTCTATGAGGACGGGGAGATCGAGCTGGACGCGCCGGTCGAACGCTACCTCCCGGCATTCTCCGGCGGCAGCAAGAGCCGCGTTACGATCCGTCATCTGCTCACTCATACCTCCGGCCTGCCGGCGGGTGGCAACACGGCGGGCGTGACGCCCGAGGAATCGCTTAGGAGCGCGATGGCGATTCCCCTTCGCGAGCAGCCGGGCCGCCGGGTCGTGTACTCCGATATCGGCTTCATCATCCTCTGGGCGGCGGCCGAAGCCGCGCACGGGGCCCCACTTCCGGCGCTCCTCCAGGAGAGGATCTTCGATCCGCTCGATATGCGGTTCACGAGCTACCTGCCCGGCGACCAGTGCGTTCGATGCGCGCCGACGCTCGAGCGCCCGGGATATCGCGGGGTCGTGCACGACCCCGCGATATCCCGGGCGCTC
>CAZUVK010000239.1:0-6158 GCA_964623785.1 uncultured Gemmatimonas sp.
CGAGGCGCGGTTGAACCGGCTCACCGAGGTCGTCGACCAGGCCGCGCGTGCGCGTGCCGGGTGATGGCCGGGCCTGGGTCGCGGCGTGGTGGCGCGGCGAAGGTGGTCCTGCGTCGATCGGGCTGGATCTTCTGCTCGCGCCGGTTGAGGCCGCGTTCAGGGGTGTCGTGGCGGTTCGGGGCGCGGGGTACGAGCGCAGGGTCCTTTCGGTGGAGCGAGTTGGCATTCCGGTAATCAGCGTCGGAAACGTGACGGTCGGGGGATCGGGCAAGACGCCGATTGCCTCCTGGCTGGCCGGCCTGCTGAGAGGGATGGGGCGGACGCCCGCGATCGTGCTGAGAGGATACGGTGCGGATGAGATCGCCGTACATCGCGAGCTGAATCCGAAAATCGCCGTTCACCACGGTGCCGATCGTCGGGCGGCGGTCCGGGAGGCGATGGGGGAAGGCGCGGATTGCGTGGTGCTCGACGACGGTTTTCAGCACCGTCGCCTCCACCGCGATCTGGACATCGTCCTCGTATCCGCCGAGCAGTGGTCCGATCGCCGGCGTCTGCTGCCGAGGGGTCCATGGCGGGAGCCGATCGCCGCGATACGCCGGGCGGATTACGTCATTGTGACCCGGAAGAGCGCAACACGAGCGGCGGCGGACTTGATCCGTGGGGAGTTGCGGCGGATCGCGCCGGACGTCGGAATCGGCATCGCGCACCTCGCGCCGACCGGCTTGACCGACTTGAAGGATGCCCACGCGCCGGCCCGGCCGCTCGATGAACTGGCGGGGCGTCGCGTCGTCGCGGTAACGACCCTTGCCGACCCGGGGCCATTCCTGGCGCAGCTGCGATCGACGGGCGCCGTGGTCGAGTCTATCGTGTTCGGCGACCACCACGAGTTTTCCGGGGCGGAGATCGAACGGATCGTGGAGCGCTTTTCCATCGATGGCGGGGTCATCACGAGAAAGGAAGCCGTGAAGCTGCGCGGATGTCTGCCTGAGGGCGTGACGGCGTCCGTGGTGGAGCAGGGTGTCGTGCTCGAGGCGGGGCTGGAGGATCTGATCAGGTTGGTGATTCACGCCGTCGAAAGGTCGGAATGAGGGAAGAGGTGGATGTGCTGGTCCTCGGGAGCGGAATCGCGGGGCTGTTCTTCGCCCTCAAGATCGCCCCGCACGGACGAGTGGCGGTTGTCACGAAGAAGGACCAGCCCGAGTCCAACACAAACTACGCGCAGGGCGGGATCGCGGCGGCGCTTGCCCCGGATGACTCGCCGGACCTGCACGCGCGCGACACGTTCACCGCGGGGGCGGGCCTGTGTCACAGCGACTCGGTGCGAGCGCTGGTCCAGGAGGGTCCGGCGCGAGTCCGGGAACTCATCGAGCTGGGCGCGCGGTTCACGAGCCGGGGTGACGACCTCTCCCTGGGGCGCGAGGGTGGCCACTCGCGGCGGCGGATCGTCCGCGCGGCGGACCTCACCGGTCGCGAGGTCGAGCGCGCGCTCCTCGCCGCCATCGAAGCTTCCGGCCGGATCGAGATCCACGAGAACCAGATGGCTGTAGACCTGATCATCGAGGAGGATGGGAGCGGGGGCACGTGCTGTAGCGGTGCCCTGGTTCTCGGCCCCGGCCAGCGGGAGCCTCGCCGGATCTCATCGAAGGTCGTGATGGTCGCGACGGGTGGCTGCGGTCAGGTATACGCGCACACCACCAACCCGGCGATCGCCACGGGTGACGGCGTTGCTATGGCGTACCGGGCCGGCGCGCGAATCGCCAACATGGAGTTTGTGCAGTTCCACCCGACCGCGCTGTATCCGGCGGGCGACCGCGCATTCCTGATCAGCGAAGCGGTTCGAGGTGAAGGGGCGGTGCTTCGCCGACGTGACGGTACGTCGTTCATGGAGCGATACCATCCGCTCGCGTCGCTGGCGCCGCGCGATGTTGTTGCCCTGGCGATCGACAGGGAGTTGAAGGAATCCGGCGACCCCTACGTTCTGCTCGACTGCTCGCCGATTGGCGCGGACGAGATCCGCGATCACTTCCCGAACATCCTGGCGGAGACCGCCGCGCGCGGCATCGACATCCTCAGGGAGCCGATCCCCGTTGTCCCCGCGGCGCACTACGTATGCGGCGGGATCCTGACGGATACGTCCGGCCGAAGCTCCATCCCCAGACTGTATGCGGTCGGAGAGGCGGCGTGCACGGGAGTCCACGGCGCGAACCGCCTTGCCTCCAATTCGTTGCTCGAAGCGCTGGTCTTCGCGGGAAGGGCGGCGGACCAGATCGCCCCGAGGCTCGCCGGATGGCGAATCCCCGAGGCGTTCACCCCGGACGTCGCCTACGTTGGGGCGGAGCACTTCGACCCCGAGCCGCATCGCGTGAGTCTGCGGGAGTTGATGTGGGACCTTGTCGGGATCGTGCGATCGGACCAGCGGCTCGCCGAGGCCTCCGACAGCCTCGCCGAGTTCAGTGCCACCGTGAACGCGGCGGTCGAAGGTTCGGTTCTCACACCGGAACTCCTGGAGCTGCGAAACCTGGTGCAGTGTGGTGCCCTGATCGTCGCCTCAGCCTCGTTGCGGAAGGAGAGTCGGGGTCTGAACTTCAATCTCGATCACCCGTACCGCGACAACGAGTCGTTCCTCCGGGATACGGTCATCGGAATCTGAGATGAAGATCACCCTCGTCTGCGTCGGCTACCCACGTGGCCCGATCGCCGACGCGATCGGTGTGTACGAGCAGCGGATCGGGCACTACTTCGGGTTCGAAGCGATCGAGATCAAGGAGACGACGCACCGGCGGCAACCCGTGGACCAGGTCATGGCGGACGAGGGTGAGCGCCTACTTGCGCGGGTTCCTGACGGGGCCAAGGTTATCGTTCTTCACCGGACGGGCGAAGCCCGGAGTTCCGAGGCGCTCGCCGACTACCTGGGGGAAGCGGGCCTGCGCGGCACTCAGGCGGTGACGTTTCTGGTCGGCGGCGCGTACGGGACTTCGGCCGCCGTGCTCAAGCGGGCCGATCTCGCGCTCTCCCTCTCGGCCATGACGCTGCCGCACGAACTCGCGCGACTCGTCCTGACCGAGCAGATCTACCGCGCCGGGACAATCCTCCGGGGTGAGCCGTACCACAAAGGGAAGGGGACGTGAGATGATCCGCGGGCCACAATTCCTCGTCGATTGTCGGTTGTGTTGACGGTACACGTGGATCACGTGCCCTCGACGGCAGCTCCATCCCTCGTCCGGCCTCAGTCCATCGGGGGGAACCAGCTCGTTCGCGACTACCTCCAGGAAGTACCTTCCGCCCTGCGGTTCTTTGCGGGTTCCCCGTTCAGAATCCAGACGTTTCGCGACAAACTCGCCGAAGTCGATTCCCGCTTCGGTCATGAGGAACGGGTGGCGGCGGTGCGCGCGCTTCGTCCTGCTTCAGAGGGCGCCCGCGAACGGCTCGATCGCTTCGTCCGTGAAGGTGGCGTCGCCGTCACAACGGGTCAGCAGGCCGGGTTTCTGACCGGCCCACTCTATACGGTATACAAGGCGCTCTCGGCAGCCGCACTGGCGAAACACCTCGAGGCGCGGCTCGGACGGGTCGTGCTCCCGATCTTCTGGATCGCCAGCGAGGACCACGACTGGGCCGAGGTCAATCACGCATTCGTCCTGAATCCGGGCGGCCGGTTGCGACGGTTCGACCTCTCAAGCGGTGATCCGCGCCCGCTGCCGATGAGCCAGCGCGTCGCGGAGGGTGATCTGGTCGGGTTGCTCGAGGAAGTCCATCAGTACGTCGGGCCTCGGGCCGACACGGATGCGCTGGTTCGCGGCGTCATTGACCCCTTCACCGTTCCTGGCAGGCCGATCGCCGAGGCGTTCGGCGAGGCGATGCGCTCGATCCTCGCGGGGTTTGACATGGTCACGGCGGACGCCGCCGACCCGGTGCTGAAGGAACTCTCCCGGCCAATGCTGCATCGCGCATTGCGCGAGGCGGAGGCGCAGGAACGCGCCGTTTCGCAACGGTCGCGTGAACTCGCCGAGGCGGGATACTCGACGCAGGTCCAGATCGTCGAGGGCGGCACCAACCTCTTCCGAAATGACAAGCGGGGCAGGGAACGCCTGCATCGGGCTGGCAGTGACTATGTCGTTCGCGAGCAGAGAGGGGTCATCGAAGCCCGTGTCCTCCTGGACGAACTCGATGCGGACCCTACGGCTTTCAGCCCGAACGTCCTGCTCAGGCCCGTGATCGAGAGTGCGGTGTTCCCGACACTGGCCTACGTCGGAGGCCCCGGTGAACTTGCGTACTTCGCCCAGGCTGGTGGTCTGTTCGATGCTTGCGGGATCGCTTCGCCGGTCGCGGTCCCGCGCTTCTCCGGCCTGGTGATGGATCCCGCGATGGAGGGGACGCTCGGGAAGCTGCGGCTCTCGCTCTCCGACCTCGACGAGCAGCGCGAGTCGCTCGTGGATCGGCTCGCGCGCCGCGAATTGCCCGAGGACGCGATGCTGACATTGGCGACGCTGCGCTCCGACCTCGTGAGGTCGTTCGACCGGCTCGCGGAACAGGTCGAGGACCTGGATCCGACCCTCATCGGCTCGCTGGGCGCCGTAAGGAACCATCTCCTGATCGGCTCCGGCCGCGCGGAGCGGAAAATTCTGCGCGCGATCAAGCGCCGCGACCTCGATGCGTTCGGACGTCTCGACCGCGCGCTCGATACGCTGCGACCGCTTGGTGAGCGCCAGGACCGGGTGCTGAACGTTCTCCCGTTCCTCGCCCGATACGGAAACCACTTCCTGGTCGAGGTGGGCAGGGCGATCGAAGAACACTGGCGCCTGCCGGAAGACGTGTGAGCGACGATGGAGTTGAGGGTCTCCCGGCCGAACCCATAGTCAGCGCCGCGGCGTCCCCGGGGGCACCGCGGAGGGGTTCCTCGCTGGTGGCCGCGGGGATATTCCTGAGCCGAATCGCGGGTCTCATCCGCACTCGGGTCATCGCCCAATACCTGGGGGCGACCGAGTACGCCGACGTGATCACGGCGGGCCTTCGGATGCCCAACGTGCTCCAGAACCTGCTCGGCGAAGGAACGCTGAGCGCGTCGTTCATCCCCGTCTACTCGGAGCTTCTGGAGGAGGGCAGGGAAGAAGAGGCCACCCGGACCGCCGGCGCGATCTTTGGCCTCCTCACGGCGCTGGCCGGCGTGCTCGCGCTCCTCGGGATCCTGCTCGCGCCCCTGCTCGTCAGCATCCTTCTCCCGGGTTTTGAAGGCGTCCGCCGCGAGCTATCGATCGACGTGGTCCGGATCGTCTTCCCGATGACCGGATTCCTCGTTCTCTCGGCGTGGTCGCTCGGAATCCTAAACAGCCACCGGAAGTTCTTCCTCTCGTACGTCGCGCCCGTCGTGTGGAACGGCGCGATGATCGCGACGCTCGTGCTGCTGGGCGGGCGATTGTCGCTGGACCGGCTGGTGATCGCGCTCGCGTGGGGCGCGCTGATCGGCGGGGCGCTCCAGTTCGCCGTTCAGCTCCCGGCGGTCCTGCGCCTTGAACCCCGGTTGCGGCCATCGCTGAATCTCAAGCTCGCGCCGGTGCGGGAGGCGGTCCGGAACGCCGGGCCGGCGATTGCGGGTCGGGGGGTAGTGCAGATCAGCGCCTGGGTCGATCTCATCCTTGCGAGCTTCCTGGCCGCCGGGGCGGTGGCGGTGATCGGTTACGCGCAGACGCTGTATCTGCTGCCGATCAGCCTTTTCGGGATGTCGGTCGCGGCGGCGGAGTTGCCGGAACTGGCGCGACGGCGTTCGGGGGCAACCGAAGAGTTGCGCGCGCGAGCGAACGCGGGCCTCGAGAGAATCGCGTTCTTCGTCGTGCCGTCATTCATCGCGTTCGTCCTCCTGGGCGACGCGCTCGTGGCCGCCATTCTCCAGACTGGTGAGTTCGACAGCGGCGATACGACGCTCGTTCACCTGACGCTCATCGGGTTCTCGATCGGGCTCCTGGCCTCCACGGCGACGCGCCTCTTCTCGTCCACGTTCTTTGCGCTGCACGATACACGTACTCCCGCGCGCGTCGCGGTGCTTCGGGTATCGGTTGCGGCCGTCCTCGGGCTGTTCCTCATGATCCAGTTCGAGGCAATCCCGTCGCAGGAGATCGTCACGCGGTTCTTCACGATCCCGTCGCTCACGGTGGACTGGGGCCTGT
>CAZUVK010000240.1:0-6106 GCA_964623785.1 uncultured Gemmatimonas sp.
CGGGGTCACGAGTGGCTGGATGAGGAAGAGCGCGACCAGCGCGAGGAACGGAGTCACGGGCGCGGTCACGATCGTGCCGAGGAGGATCCAACCTCGGCGCGTATTCGGCGCCAGACGCCGCAGCCACGCCGCAAGCGGGTTCTCCGCGGGCATGACCCGCACCCGTGCCATCACCTGTTCCCCGAACGCCGGCGACGGCGCGAACCGCGGCAGATGGCTCAACAACGCGAACAGGTTGCGATGCGAGTCCAGCTCCATCGCGCAGCGCTGACACGAATCCAGATGCTTCCGCGCCTCGCCCAACTCGGCCGCGGGAAGCATCTCCTCGGCCAGTTGCTCAAGGCTCTGCGGTGTCAGGTGACTCGACGATTCGGACACGGTGCCTCTTCCAGTGGTGTGTTCGTCCATGTCGAACTACGATCCGCCAGAGGGTGAAGTTTCAGGTTTCGACGCGGAGGTGAGCCAGGAGTTCCCTCAGCTCGGTCCGCGCCCGATGGATGTATGTCTTCACGGTTCCCAACGGAACCTCCATGATCTCCGCGATCTCTTCGTAAGGCCTGCCCTCGACGTGACGGAGCAGGATGGCCGTCCGGTATTCGGCCCGCAGCTTTCCGATCGCATCCTCGATCTCAGCGCCGAGTTCCTTCGCGAGCAGCAGCTCCTCGGGACTCTCATCGTCCGACGCGACCGCGATCCGCGACGCGGCGATCTCGTCGTCTGTTCTCGCGTGCCTCGATCCGTCGAGCGAGACGGTGTTCAACTCCTTCTTCCGTAGCGTGTCGATCGCCAGGTTGCTGCCGATCTTGAAGATCCAGCTCGAAAACTTGTATTTGGGATTGTACCGATCGAGGTGGTTGAACACCTTCACGAACGTCTCCTGCGCGAGATCTTCGGCAAGCTCACGATCCCTCACCATACGATAGATGAGCGAGAACACCGGCCGCTGGTAGCGGTCGAGGAGTTCCCGGTAGGCCTTCTCGCTGCCTGCGCGAGCAAAGCCAACCAGTTCGTGATCGGTCGAGTGGATGAGATCCAATGTGTTCAATCGAGATCCCCAGGAGCATGCTCTGGGGAATGTACGGCCCGCCCTATCCGCGAGTTTCACACGACGGCCCGCCACACTCGCGCACCCGGTTTGGATAGCGAACGGCGCGTCTCCCGGCTACCTTCCACCCTTCATCGTTCACGGTACACCGCGAGCAGGGAGAATGGCGAGGATTCACTCCACGGCGCTACCATCCGACGGAGAAAAGGCGGCGCACGTCCGGCGCATGTTCTCGTCGATCGCGCCCCGGTACGATCTCCTGAACCACGTCCTCTCCCTGAACATCGACCGCCGCTGGCGGCGGAAGGCGGTGGACATGCTCGGTTGGGAGACCCGGCCCGATGGCGTCTTCCTCGACAACTGCGCGGGCACGCTCGACCTTTCCGTGGAGCTCGCCACCCGGTCCGGATTCGTCGGCACGGTGATCGGGAGCGACTTCACGCTCGAGATGTTGCGCGCCGGGTCGCCCAAACGGCGTGACCTGCCGATCGAGGCGGTGTGCGCGGACGCGTTGGGCCTGCCGTACGCGGACGGAAGCTTCGACGGCGCGACCGTGGGCTTCGGTGTGCGCAACCTCGCTGACCTGGACGCCGGCCTCATTGAGATGGCCCGTGTCCTCAAGCCGGGCGCCCGCCTGGTGGTCCTCGAGTTCACGACGCCCGCCTGGCAACCGTTCCGGGCGATCTATTTCTTCTATTTCCTTTACGTATTGCCGCTCATCGGTCGGCTCGTGTCGAGCCACGGATCCGCGTACAGCTATCTCCCGGAGTCGGTTCTGCGGTTCCCGGAGCCGCCTGAACTGGCGGCCCGCATGGAGGCCGCGGGCTTCGCGTCGGTCACGTACAAGCGCCTGAGCGGTGGGATCGCCGCACTCCATTCCGGTTTGCGCCGATGATCGTACCGGTGCTCGCGGACGCGCTCGTACTGGCGTTCGTCGCCTGTTGCCTCGCCTCGGCCGCGCTGCAGGTCGTCGCCTGGGTGCGCCACGCCAGGAAGGGCGAGGTCGCCAGCTTCCGCGCCCTCTGGAAGCCGGAAGGCCACTTCGACGAGATCGGTGTGCGCCAGATCCTCCTCGCGCGGCGGCTCCTTGTGGTCGGTGGCGTCGCCTATCTCTCGTACGGTTTTCTCCTCCTCGTCACGATGATCTCCAGAAACGCGCAATGAGACCGTTCAGCGTTCGGCCCACCGGATGAAGATCTTCGAGAACCTCCGTGAATTCGTCGATTTTCTCGACGGCACCGGCCAACTCGTCCGGGTTCATCGCCCGGTCTCCGTGGACCTGGAAATGGCCGAGATCGCGGATCGGACGATGAAGCTGCCGGGCGGGGGTCCCGCACTCCTCTTCGAGAGACCCGTACTCGCGGACGGCAGCGAGAGCGCCATCCCCGTCGCGATCAACGTCTTCGGTTCGTGGCGGCGGATCTCGGCGGCACTCGGCGTCGAGGACCTGGAGGAGCACGCCGATCGTATCGCCGAGCTTCTCAAGCCCGACATCCCGAAGGGCCTGTGGGCCAAGGTCCAGATGCTGCCGAAGCTCGCCGAGCTGACGAAAGTCCCGCCGCGGAAGCACCGGGGAACGCCGCCCTGCCAGGAGATCGTCTACCGCGAGGGCGAATTCGACCTCACGAAGCTTCTGCCCGTGTTGCGGACATGGCCCCAGGACGGTGGCCCCTTCATCACCATGCCCCTGGTGATGACGCGCGATCCCGAGGGTGGACCGCAAAACATCGGGATGTACCGGATGCAGGTGTACGGGCCCGACACGACAGGCATGCACTGGCAGCGTCACAAGGGCGGGGCCGCGCATTTCCGCGCGTGGAAGGAGAGCGGTCTCGGCCGGATGCCGGTCGTGGTCGCGCTTGGCGGCGATCCTGCCACGATGTACACCCCCACAGCGCCGCTCCCCCCGGGGATCAATGAGTTCCTCTTCGGCGGCTTCCTGAGGCGTCAGCCGGTCTACACCGCCACCGCGCTCACGGCGGACCTCGACATTCCCGCGGAAGCCGAGATCGTCCTCGAAGGGTACGTCGATCCGGACGAGCCGTTCGCGATCGAGGGCCCTTTCGGCGACCACACCGGGTTCTACACGCTGGAGGACCCCTATCCTGTCTTCCACGTCACGACCGTGACGATGCGTCGAAATCCGATCTACCCCGCCACGCTCGTCGGCCGGCCCCCGGTCGAGGACGTGTACCTGGGCGGCGCGACCGAGCGCATCTTTCTCCCGCTCGCGCGTCTCACGATGCCTGAGATCGTCGATTACCACATGCCGCCGGAGGGTGTGTTCCACAACCTGGTGTTCGTGTCGATTCGGAAGGCGTACCCGGGTCACGCCTACAAGGTGATGAACGGACTCTGGGGGATGGGGTTGATGTCGCTCGCCAAGGTCATCATCGTGGTCGACGACTGCGTAGACGTTCGGAACGTGCAGGAGGCGTGGTGGTACGCGTTGGGCAACATCGATCCGGAACGCGACGTTCGCTTCACGCTCGGTCCGGTCGACGACCTCGATCACGCCTCGCGGAATCCATCGTTCGGAAGCAAGATGGGGATCGACGGCACCCGGAAGTGGCCCGAGGAGGGCTTCACCAGGCGCTGGCCGGACCTCATCGAGATGGATCGAGAGGTTCGTGACAAGGTGGCGGGGTACTGGGACGAACTGGGAATCCTTCCGCTCGAGTAGCGGGACGGACGCGCACGCCAATGAGCCCTTCTCACGGAGCTTGAGCGCCGAAATGTCGCGGCAACACACCATCGAAGGTCAGACACTGCGGGGCGGGGGACGACTGGTCGACTACTCGAACCTGGTCAAGCTCCCGCACACGGTTTTCGCGCTGCCGTTCGCGCTCGTCGGCGCGATTCTCGCCTCCTACGAGGTGAGCGTCAGCTTCGTGGACGTGTTCTGGATCCTGCTCGCCTTCACGAGCGCCCGGTTCGCCGCGATGGGGTTCAACCGGATCGTCGACCGCCGGATCGACGCCGTCAATCCGCGCACGCGGGGGCGCGAGATTCCGTCGGGCAAGCTCTCGGTTCGCGAAGCCACGCTCGCGGTGTCCGCGTCCGCGGTCGTGTTCGTCGCGAGCGCCGGGATGCTGAACACGCTCTGCCTGCTCCTCGCCCCGTTCGCGCTCGGGTGGATCTTCTTCTACTCCTATACGAAGCGCTTCACGCGCTGGGCGCACCTCGTGCTCGGGTTCGCGCTTGCGATCGCACCCGTGGGAGCGTACCTGGCGATTCTGGGCCGGTGGAGCGATCCCGCGGCCGCCCTCCTCGCGCTCGCGGCCGCGGTGCTTTGCTGGGTCGCTGGATTCGATATCCTGTATTCGCTGCAGGACGAGGATTTCGACCGGGAGCAGGGCCTGCATTCCGTGCCGGCCGCGCTCGGGCGGCGTCGCGCGATCCAGGTCTCGCGCGCGCTGCACTTCCTCTGCTTTGTACTCTTCGCGACGGCGGGGCTGCTCTTCGAAGGCGCCACCCTCATCTTCCTGCTCGGCGTCGGGTTGATCGGCGCGATGCTGCTCTATGAGCAGAGCCTCGTTCGGGAGGATGACCTTTCGCGCATCGATGCCGCGTTCTTCAATATCAACGGGGCGATCTCACTCCTGTTCTGCGCGATCGTGCTCGCCGAGCGGCTTCTCGCGCCATGAGCCACCCGCACGCGCCGGTCACGTTCGGCATTACGGGGGCTTCCGGGGCGCGGTACGCGGTCCGCCTCCTGCGCGCGCTGAACGATAGCGGAACGCCGACTCGGCTCATCGTCTCCGCTTACGGCATCCGGTTGCTCGCCGAAGAGTCCGGAATCGAAGGGATCGACGGCCTCCGGGAAGCTACGGGCGATTGGAGCAGGGTCGAGTTGTACGACTCGGGAGACCGGGGGGCAACGCCGGCATCGGGTTCAGCCCCGTCACGGGGGATGGTCGTCTGTCCGTGTTCGATGGGGACTCTCGCCTCCATCGCCGCGGGAACCTCCAGGAACCTCGTCGAACGCGCGGCGGATGTCGCCCTGAAGGAGCGCCGGCGGCTCATCCTGGTGCCACGTGAGACTCCCCTCTCCGCGATTCATCTCGAGAACATGCTCAGGCTCACCAACGCCGGCGCGACGATCCTTCCTGCATCCCCCGGATTCTACCATCGCCCGACCTCAATCGATCAATTGGTCGACTTCGTCGTGTTTCGCATCCTCGACCACCTCGGGGTGAACGTCGAGGCACCGCGTTGGAAGAGCGGGGAAGCCGTACCCGACCGTCCGGCCGAGTAGGCCGGGCCTACTTACCTGACCATGCTGATCGGCCTGATCTCCGATACCCATGGCCTGCTCCGGCCCGAGGTCTTCTCCGCCTTCGCCGGGGTCGACCACATTCTCCACGCGGGCGACGTCGGGAACGACGACATCCTCGTGGAGCTCGGCGCGATCGCTCCGGTTACGGCGGTGTGGGGGAACACGGATGGGATGGGGCTCCGGTCGCGACTGCCGGAAGTCGCTCGCCTGGAGCTGGCGGGCCGGAGCGTCACCGTGACCCATGGCCATCAGGTCGGACGCGCGACAGCGAACGCGATCCTGGAGGCGTTTTCGGGCGACCTGGTCGTTTTTGGGCATTCTCATCTGCCCGAGATCGAGGCCCGGGGAACGAGATTGGCGGTGAACCCCGGGAGCGCCGGCCCGGTGCGCTTCACCCAACCTGTTTCCGTGGCACTCGCGACGTTCACGGATGACGGCATCGCCGCGCGTCGGATGGACCTGCTCGCGCGGTAGTTCTGCCCGTCCGCTCTGGAGGGCCCGCCGGACCCCGATCCCTCCCGCGTACCGGACCGATCAGCGCGGAGACAAACTCCCCGGCGCGTTTCACACTACGGCGAGCCGGGGCTTCGAGGGGTCCCCGAGGTATCGGCCGGATTCACGCGATACCGGTCCAGCAGGGAATCGGGCAGCGCCTCGCCGCCATCGATGCCAAGAACACCCGGCACCGGTACGATGGTCAGAATTGCGACCTCGGGCGGGGCACCGTACCGGAGCGGCACGAACCCGTACCCCGTGCCGGGTGTTCTTGGCATCGATGGCGG
>CAZUVK010000241.1:0-6106 GCA_964623785.1 uncultured Gemmatimonas sp.
CACCTTCGCGAACTCGTCCGCGAAGGTGTTCGACGGGTTCTCGATCGGGAGCAACGATCTCACGCAGCTGATCCTGGGCGTGGACCGCGACTCGGAGCGGGTCGCGCACCTCTTCGACGAGCGCAATGGAGCGGTGACCACGATGATCGTGTCGGCGATCGAGGCGGCGAAGCGCGCGGGCCGGAAGATCGGGATCTGCGGGCAGGCTCCCAGCGATTATCCCGAGTTCGCGCGGATGCTGGTCAGCCACGGGATCGATAGCATCTCGCTCAATCCCGATGCGGTTCTGCGGACGATCATGGATGTCGCGGAGATGGAGAAGACAGAGCGGGCTGAGTGAAGGGGAGGCGTGCGTGGATGGGAGGGGGATTCACCGCGAAGAACGCTAAGATGTTGGAGGAGAATTGGTTGGGGGCGCCGCCCCCTTTTACCCTTTTTGCGGACGGAGCTATCAATGAACGAATCGATGGAAGGCAAGGTCGCGCTGGTGACCGGGGCGGCGGCGGGGATCGGGCGGGCGACGGCGATCGCGTTCGCGGCGGCCGGTGCCCGGGTGGTGGTCTCTGATGTCGATGACGAAGGGGGTGAGGAGACCGTACTGATGATCGATGGCGCCGGCGGCGACGCGACGTACGCCCGCTGTGACGTCTCCAGCGCGCCACAGGTGGAGGCGCTTGGCGGTCGAACGGTCGAGGTGTACGGCCGGCTCGATTTCGCCTTCAACAACGCGGGCATCGAGGGCACTCCGGCACCGGCGGCGGAGCTGTCGGAAGAGAGCTGGGATCGGGTGATCGACATCAACCTCAAGGGCGCCTGGCTCTGCATGAAGTACGAGATCCCGCACATGGTTCGGCGGAAGTCGGGGGTGATCGTGAACTGCTCGTCCGTCGCTGGCGTCGTTGGCTTCGCGGGTACCGCGGCGTACTGCGCGAGCAAGCATGGAATGCTGGGGCTCACGAAGGCGGCGGCGCTCGACTACGCGGCCGACGGCATTCGCGTGAACGCGGTCTGCCCGGGCGTGATCCGGACGGCGATGGTCGAGCGGTTCACGGGCGGGTCCGCCGAGGCGGAAGAGCAGCTCGTCGGGGGGGCGCCGATGCGCCGGATGGGAACGCCGGAGGAGATTGCCAGCGCGGTGTTGTGGCTCTGCTCGGACGGGGCCGGCTTCGTGACCGGGCACGCCCTCGTCGCCGACGGCGGGATGGTCGCGCAGTAGGGCTCCGGCGGGATCAGTCCTTCTTCCGCCTGCGGATCGCGACGTATTCGCGCAGGCCGATCTGCGAAGTGATCGCGCGGACGACGTGGAACGGCTCCAGCAGTCGCTCCACTTCGGCGGGGAGCAGCCGTTGGTGGGGCGGGCGCGGCCGGCCCGTCGGTTCATACCTCATCCGATCGGTGTCCAGCAGGGAGAATCGCAGGGGTGAGGTTTCCGCTTTCCCCGAGGAATCCACGACCACGTAGAGCCGGGCGTCGTCCGACGTGATCTCCGCGAGCCGGGCGATCAAGGCCGGGCGGGCGTCGGGTTCGAGTCGGTCGAGGAGATCCCATGCGAACACGAGGTCGAACGGGCGTTCGGGTCGCGGGGGGAGGGTCTTGAGGGCGGCCTTCCAGTTGCCCCCGGAGATCTCCGCGTCGGAGAGGTCCGCGAACCGGACCCAGCGAGCGAACCGGCTATAGACGCGCAGGCTCGCGTCGGATGCGGGGCCGAGATCGAGTACCGCGTGACTGCGGTCCTCGCTTACCCGGTCGAAAATCGCGGCCACGGCGGGCGTGGTCCGTTCGACGCCCACCGGTGGGGGTGGCGCCGCGGGTACGACGGCGGCCGGTTCCGGCGACCGCCCGATCCGGCGTATCCAATCCATCTACTCTGCTCCTTCAACGCCGGGACAACGCACGGCGAACGGGCGCCGCGCTACGCCGAAGCGATCCGGCCGATGCAATGCCCCGGCCGGTGCCCCGGTGTTCTTCGTTCTCATTGGAGCCGGGTGCCCGAAGGCCCCGTCAGACCGCGGCCCCGGCCGCCGTATCGGTCGCGGTCTTCCCCTTGTTGCTCTGCGTATCGACGACCGGCTCGGAGCGTGACGCGTCCTTGCGGCCCTGCGGCTGCGCGGACAGCCCGTTCGACGCGGAGCGCCGCTTGTCGGCGGACTCGCCCATGTCGACGCCGCCCCTGAACCGCGCGCCATCCTCCAGCACCACCCGCGGCGCCAGAATGTCGCCCTGGACCCAGGCCGAGCTCCTCAGAATCACCTGCTCCTCGGCCGTGATGTCCCCTTCGACCCGCCCCTGAACGGTCACGACCCGGCCCACGATGCTCGCTTTGACGTCGCCATCCGAGCCGACGGTGACCGAGTGCGCGCGAAGATCAACCGAACCATCGACCTTGCCCTGGATGAGCAGGTCCTCATCACCCGTTACCTCGCCGCGGATCGTGATCGACCGGCCGATCGTGGCCATCTCACCCGAAGGGGTGGACGGTGCCCGCTCGGGGCGCGAGGCCGTCGCGGCTTGCGGAGCGGGCGGCGCGACCGGCACGTCTTCCTTCTTCCACATTGGCTTTTCTCCTGCTGGTGTCGTCGTGACGGGGTGCCCTGGCGGATCCGCGAGTGACCGCACCACGGATCGGCATCCGTCCGGGCTTCCGGACAGATGGAACGAACGCGGTCGATGGCCCCGTGAATCGTTGGCAAGGCTGATGGCGTTTCCAATGTCTCAAGTTTCGTCCGCTCCGTCAAATCCTTTTGCGATCGAAGAGCAAAAGGCGAAGGGAGAAGAAGGCTCTTCCTTACACCGGGCCATGACGGACAACTGCTCTCTTTGCGTTAAGCAGTTGTTTTCCGAAAGCCGATGCGAGGATGCTGGACGCGACCCGCGGGCAAGCCTACCTTGCCGGTGCCGGGCATTCCTCCCGGCACCTCTCCACACTTTATGGCTCCGCGGTGCTCGATGTCGAACGTAGAGTACGGCAGTCCGCCCGTGTCGCCTTCGCTCGCCGAGATCCTCATCGACGGGGTCAGGGATTTCGGGGTCTTCGGCCTCGACCCGGCGGGCCTCGTCGTTGGCTGGAGCCCGAGTGCCGCGCGGGTGATGGGGTACGAGGCGAGTGACGTCATCGGGACCCACTTTTCGCGCTTCCACGGGGAAGAGGATCGGGCGACGGGCGAGCCGGAGCGGCTGCTCGCGGCGGCCGTCGCGGAGGGGCGGGTGGAGGTGGAGGCGTCGAAGGTTCGGAAGGATGGCTCACGCTTCCGGGCGAATCTGGTCACCACCCCGCTGTACGCCGATGATGGGCGGCATTCGGGCTTCGCGACGATCGTCCGGGACCTGACCGAGGCCCGGGCGACGGAGATGGAACTCCGGGACCGCGAGCGGCAGTTCGCCGACATGCAGTCGCTCGCCGGTCTGGGTAGCTGGAACTGGGATATCGACTCCAACGCGGTCGTCTGGAGCGACGAACTCTTCCGGATCTACGGGCTGAACCCGAGCCGGTTCGGCGCAACGTTCGAGGCGTACCTGGCACTCGTGCACGCCGACGACCGCGATCGGACGACCGGGGAGATCGAGACGGTGCTGCGGGAAGGCGGCACCTTCGATTTCGTGGAGCGGATCGTCAGGCCGGATGGAGCCATCCGGATCCTGCGCAGCCGCGGTCGCGCCATTCGGGACGCGGCGGGCCGGACGATTCGTCTCGCGGGATCCTGTCTGGATATCACCGAGCTCCGGCAGGCGCAGGAGCAGGCGCTCGAACTCGCTCGCGCGCAGGCCGCGCGCTCGGCGGCGGAGTCGACCGCCGGGGCGCTCCGGTTCCTGGTTCGGGCCAGCGAGCTGCTCGCCGAGTCTCTCGACTACAGGGCCGCGCTCGCCGATATCGCGTGGCTCGCGGTTCCGCAGGTCGTCGACATGTGCGCGATCGACCTGGTCGAACCCGGCGACGTGCTCCGCAGGTTCGTGACGGCCGACGCGAACCCCAGCCGGCTTCGTCTTGTCGCGGAGTACCTCGAGCGATTCCCGGCCATCCGCGGGGCTCTCGTCTGGGCCGTCCTGGAAAAAGGAGAGGCGCAGTTGGTGGCGGAGGTGACGGAGGAGGAACGCGTGAGGTTCGCCCGCGACCGGGAGGAGTATGAGTTCTTTCTCGAAGTCGACTTCCGTTCCGTGATCCTCGTTCCGCTCATCGGTCGCGGCGGACCCATCGGTGTGCTCACGCTCTGCCAGTCCGAGTCGGGCCGGCGATTCGACGAGAAGGAGGTGTGGATCGCGCGGGAACTCGGACGCCACATCGCCCTGGGGATTGAGAACTCGAGGCTGCATTTCGTTCTCGAAGAGCGGAACACGCTGCTCGAACACCAGGCCGCCGAGCTGGAATCGCGAACCGTCGAGCTACGGAAGCAGGCGCGGAGCCTGAAGGACGTGATGGGGAAACTCGAAACCGTAAACGACGAGCTACATCAGCGGACGCGGGAAGCCGAGCAGGCCAACCGCGCGAAAGCCGAGTTTCTCGCCGCCATGAGCCACGAGCTGCGGACACCGCTGAACGCCATCTTCGGCTACGCCGATCTGCTCGACCTCGGTCTGCACGGTCCAATCACGCCGCCTCAGCACGACGCACTCGTTCGGATCAAGCACAACCAGCGCTCGCTCCTCGCCCTGATCAACGACATCCTAAACTTCGCCAAGCTCGAGGCCGGCAAGCTCGAGATCCACATTGACGACGTGCGAGTGACCGAGTTGATCGAGGATCTGGACGCCGTCGTGGAGCCACAGGTGCGCGGGAAGGGGCTCTACTATACGTGTCGGGCGCCGGCGGGAAACGTGACGGTGCGAGGCGAGCGCGAACGGATCGAGCAGATCCTGCTCAACCTCCTCACCAATGCGATCAAGTTCACCGATCGGGGTGGGGCGATCGCACTCACGGTCGACGTGGCGCCCGACGAGGTCCGGTTCAACGTTTCCGACACCGGTCGCGGCGTGCCCGTGGATCGGCTCGACTCGATCTTCGATCCCTTCGTCCAGATCGAGCGCGCGCCGGAGGAAGTCCGCGAGCGGGGCGTGGGGCTGGGCCTGGCGATCAGCCGGGACCTCGCCGAGGCGATGGACGGGAAGCTCTCGGTGAAGAGCACGCTCGCGGAGGGGTCGACGTTCACGCTAACGCTGCCACGGACAATGAACAATGAACAATGATCAATGATCAATGGTTTCTGGCGCGAGTTCCGTTGACGGCGTGTTGTGGACCGGGTTCGCCTACGAGTTGAAGATCGCGGCACGCCGGATCCCCCGCCGATCCCACGCAGCCCACTGGAGTTCTCTCACATGCCGAGTCATTGTTCATTGTTCATTGTTCATTGAGCCCGGAAGGTGATTGGGAGCTGGGTCCAGACTGCGATGCTTCGATCGCCGTTCCTCGCCGGGGTGAACTCCGCGATGTCGTGGATCAGCTGTTCGGCCACCCGGTCGAGTTGCTCGTAACCTGAGCTGTTGTAGACGCGGGTTTCGACTACCTCGCCCTGTTCGCCGATCAGGATCCAGAGAGTCGTCGTGCCGCCGATTCCCGCGTCCTTGAGCATTGCGGGATATCTGTTCGCGATGGCGGCCCCGACCGCGGAGGAGTTGCGGAGCTGGGGGCGCACTTCGGTTGGAGTGAAACGTGGCTCGGATCCCGGTGCCCCAGGCGCACGCGCGGCCGGGGGGCTCGCGGGATCGGCCGGCGCGGACCCTGGCGGCTGTGCCGAAGTCCCGGGGTCTCCCATTGTGGCGGTCGAGATCACGGGCGGCTCCGTGCCCCTGCGAATCTCGATCGTGCGCGGGTCCGGTTCGTCCGCCGCCGTGGCGGTGACGGACGGCTGTGGGTCCGGCTGGTCCATCTGGCAGGAGGCGAGCACGGCGACGGCAGCAACCATCGTCAGGGCGGCGGTGGCGGCCCATCCGCCGCGCGGGCGGTCCGCGAGCATCGCCCGGATCCGCCGTTCCAGGCCCGTGGCTGGACGGGAGAACGCCGCCGCGGCGAGCGGCATGCGCGTCGCCCGTCGTCCGACCTGGAGGAGCAGCGACCCGTAGGCGCGAACGTCGCCCGAGCTCCGGAGGACGCGCCGATCGCAGTCGATCTCGATGG
>CAZUVK010000242.1:0-3400 GCA_964623785.1 uncultured Gemmatimonas sp.
GGAGCGAGGTTGCGTTCGACCTTCTCGGCCAGCTCCGCGAGGTCCACGGGCTTCACGATGTAGTCGTCGGCCCCGCTCCGCATCCCCTCGAACTTGTCTTCGAACCCACCCTTCGCGGTGACCATCACCACACGGGTCGACCCGTGTTCGGGATGCCGCTTGATGGTGCGACAAACCTGCCACCCGTCCATGCCCGGCATCATGACATCGAGCAGAACGAGGGCGGGGCTCACCTCCTCCACCTTCGCGAGCGCTGTCTTCCCATCCTCAGCGCGAACGACGTTGTAACCGCGGGACTCCAGGAACGAACTCAGAATTTCAACGTTGTCGCGATTGTCATCCACGACGAGTATGGTCGGCTGCTTGTCCACGGTATTTCCTCCTCAAGAACCGCGAAGAGCAGGGGCAAGAAGCACGCCACCGACCGCGTCAAACTTTTGTCAATCAGGTAGTTACAGGTTTCATTCAGCGGAGTCGCCGACGAATGGCTCGGCGGCGGCGAACTGCAGTTCGTGGAGTCGGTTGTAGAGGCCCCCCAGGCGGAGCAGCTCGGCATGCGTGCCGCGCTCGCGGATGCGGCCGCGGTGAAGGACAAGGATCCTGTCCACGTCACGGATGGTGGAGAGCCGGTGCGCGATGACCAGCGTCGTCCGACCCTGCATAAGCTCCCGGAGCGCGTTCTCGATCCGCTCCTCGAGCTGGCTGTCCACGGAGCTGGTCGCTTCGTCGAGGATCAGGACGAGCGGGTCGAATACCAGCGCGCGGGCAAACGAGACGAGCTGTCGCTCGCCGACCGAAATGGAGGCCCCCCGCTCACCAAGAGCCTGGCCATATCCCTCCGGCAGCCGCCGGACGAACTCGTCGGCGCCAACCCGTCTCGCGGAGTCGACGATCCGCGCATCGGGGATTTCCGCCCGGTTGAACGCGATGTTCGTGCGGACGTCTTCGCTGAACAGGAATACGTCCTGTAGAACAAGGCCGATCCGCTCGCGGAGCGCGGCGGTCGAGGCCAACGCGACGGGAACCCCGTCGAAACGGATCTCGCCGCGCTGGGGCTCGTAGAAGCGCATCAGGAGATTGATGATCGTCGTCTTTCCGGAGCCCGTCGCCCCGACGACGGCGAAGCGCTCGCCCGCGGGGATCCGGAAGCTGACATCCCGCAACACCCAACCATCCCAGTCGTCACCCGGCGCCTCGTCCGCCGATTCGCCGTAGTGGAACCAGACGTTGCGGAACTCGATCTCGCCTCGTCCCGGAACGGGGAGCGGCACGGGATCCGGCGGGTCGACGATGCGCGGCTGCGTGTCGAGAAGCTTGAAGATCCTCTCGGACGACGCGACGGCGCCCTGCAGGAGGTTGTACTTCTCGGAGAGGTCCTGGATCGGTCGAAAGAAGCGGCGTGCATACTGTATGAAGGCGGCGACGATCCCGACCGTCATCGTTCCCTCGAAGGTACTCACGCCGCCGTACCAGAGGATCAGGGCGAGCGCGATCGCGGTGAGCACCTCGACGATCGGGAAGAAGAGCGCGTACCAGACGATCGCGCGGAGGTTGGCGTCGAGATGCTCTCGATTCACGGCCTCGAACCGGCCGAGCGTGGCGTCTTCCCGTCCGAAGAGTTGAACGACGCGCATACCGGTAATCCGCTCCTGCAGGAAGGCGTTGATGCGCGCCAGCCGGATGCGGATCTCCCAGGATGCCTTGCGGATGAGGCCCCGGAAGAAGAACGCGGCGAGGAAAACGAACGGGAGGACGGCCATGGTAACCAGAGCGAGACGCCAGTCCAGAAGCGCCATCGCGCCGATCACGAAGAAGACGGTGAAGATGTCCCCGAAAACCGTGACCGCGCCGGAACTGAACAGCTCGTTCAGCGTCTCGACGTCGTTCGTGACACGGGTCATGAGACGGCCGACCGGGTTCGTGTCGAAGTATCGCGGGCTGAGTCGCTGGAGGTGCGAGAAGAGCTGCATTCGCAGATCGAACATCACCTTTTGCCCGATCCATGTGGTCAGAACGACCTGGAGGTACTCGAAAACGAAGCCGAGAACGAGAGTGCCGAGGAAGACGCCGACGAGGAGCAGGAGGAGGTCGGCGTCTCCCTGCGGGAGTGCCTCGTCGATCGCGACCATGGTAAGGTACGGCCCGACCATCTCGACCGCCGCGCCACACATGAGGAGGAAGACCGCGGCGGCAACGCGCGTGCGGTATGGCCCCAGGTACTGGAGCAGTCTCCGGGTCAGCCGGGCATCATAGGCGCGGTCCTCCCGCTCGTCTTCGTGGATCGTCCTGTCAGTCAACGCCGCTCATCGCTCCCCACTGATCGCCTCCCGGCGCGCGCCGGGTCACATCCCCTGGACCAGGGCCCCGCTAAGCTTCCCGGGCCAGTGTGTCGATACGGAGAGTAGCGGGAACCCTCCCGAACCTGCAAACCAAGACAATACCCATGCGCGCCGACATCGTACAGACCGAGCCGCGCGGACTCTTCCTTCCCGTACGCGCCCGCCTGGAATCGCTGCTACCTGGCTTCTGGGGCCGGGACGCGACGTTGCGCTCCTGGCTGTCGCTCGCCGTGATGACACTGGTGATCCTGATCGGATCCGCGACGTGGTGGGGGTACCGGGCCGTCAATGACCTGACGCGAACCGTGACGGCGCAGCTCGAGGATGTACAGCGTGGCGCGGCGCTCGCCCTCGGGATCGAGACTGCGATCGGACAGTGGATCGAAGCGGGGCGGGACCATCTTGCGACCGGCTCGGCCGCCAGTCTGGCGCGGTATGAGGCGCTGGGAGGCCAGGCCGAAGGCATGATCGAGACCCAGGCCGCTCTCACCGCGCGCGGCACCCCGGAGGCGGCCGCGCTTCGGACCGTCGCGGAGAGGTTCGACGCTGTCGACTCCGGGTTCCGTGCGGCGCTCGACCTGCTGGCGGCACAGCGGTTCGACGAGGCCCTCGGCACGCGCGCCGCCCTCGACGCGGCGGCCACCGAGCTCGCCGCCGACCTCCGCCCTCTCACCGCCTTCCCCGCGACGCGACTCGCCGACGCGACCCGCGACCTTCAGCGGATCGGCGCCCAGGGGCAACTCTGGCTCCTCATCGTCTTCTTCGCGGCCTCCATGTTCACGATCGTGCTGCTCGCGGCGACGCTGGCGATGGTGAACCGTCCGCTCGCCAGACTGCGTGAAGCGACGGCCCAGGTAGGCGACGGCGACCTCCGCGTTCGGCTCGACGGCTCGATGCTGAGGGAGTTCAGGACGCTGGGCGAGACCTTCAACGACATGGCCTCCCGGCTGCGGGAGTTTGTCCGAGAAACGAACGCGATCTCCGACCATGTCGCCCTGTCCGCACTCGATCTGGCCGCGATCAGCGACCAGGTCGCGACCTCCAGCGGGCAGGTCGCGGCC
>CAZUVK010000242.1:3410-6104 GCA_964623785.1 uncultured Gemmatimonas sp.
ATGGACGCGATAACGAAAGGAGCCGAAGCCCAGTCGGCGAGCATCGCCGAGACCTCAACCGCGCTCCAGCAGGTTCGCGACCGCGGAGCCCGGATCGAGGTGTCGGCGGCGCGCGTGGGCGACCTCAGCAAATCGATCCGCGATGTCGCGGAACATCATCGCGACGAGATCGATGCGGCGATTCGCGCCGGGTCCCAGGCGGGCGGACTCGAGGATGCCGCCCGCGCCGCCGGGTCAGCCCTGGACCGGATCGCCGTGGCGCTGGCCGAGGTGACGCACTCCGCCGCGGATGTGAACGAGGCGGCGGCCACCAATGGCGCGGCGCTCGAACGTGTGGAGCGGGCCCTCGCCGACGTGGCGGACGCCGCGGCTGCCCACGCGGCGAGTGCCCTCCAGGTCGCGGCGGCCGCCGAACACCAGTCCGCGGCGACGGCTCAGGTCTCCTCGGCCAGCGCCTGGATGAACTCGGCCGCATCCCGCATGAAGAACCTCATCTCGGGCCTGCGGACGTAGGCCGGGTCTCGACATCGTGGGTGATGCGGATCCCGCGCGCCCCTAGCGCGTCGATGTACTCCGGCCCGGGGACGATCTCGTCCGGAGTCCAGGCGCCGGGCGGGATCAGACCATCGACCTGCATCAACGCCGTGATCGACAGCGAGAACCCGGTGGTCCGCATCATCGCCGTGATACCCGTCCTCGGGTCGTACCGATCGATCAGTTCCCAGCGCATCGTCGTGTCGACCCCTCCCTTCTCCCCGACCACCTCCACACGGAGCGCCACGAGGTCCGGGCTGCGCTGCGGATCCTTTCGCAGACGGGGCCCGGCCGCGGCCATGAACAGGTCGCGCGGAGAGACGGTGACGCCCCTCACATCGATCGGCTCGGCGTCGAGCAGGCCGAGATCCCGCACCGTTCTCATCGCGTCCGCGTGACCCGGATAACGAAGCGTCTTGTACTCCATCCGCTCGATTCGGCCCGCGTGCGTGTTCGCCATCAGCGACAGCCCACCGGCCGTGTGGAACGCCTCGAGTACGCCGACCTCCGGGATGAACACCTCCTCGACTTCCGATAGCGCCTGGACCTGCATCGGCCGGCCATCGCGAAGGATCCATGACCGGGTCGTGTAATAGTCGATCACGCCTTCCAGGCTGTAGACCACCTGGTATCGGAGCGGCGGTTCGGGATTCCGGGGAAGACCTCCGACCTTGAGGTAGACCTCGCGCGGTCGGTCCAGTGAGCGGATCCCGATCTCGGCGAGGATGTTCACCATTCCGGGCGCGAGTCCACAGTCCGGAACGACGCTGACGCCCGCCTCCCGCGCCGCCGGGTGCAACGCCTTCTGGATCGTCACGATCTCCGTGTTCCCACCCAGGTCGCAGAAGTGGGAGCCGGAGTCGACGGCGATCGCGGCGAGACTCCGGTTGAGGTAGTACGGGAGCGCGCTCATCGTCGCCGCCGCGCCCCGCACGATCGCCCTCACGGCGGCCTCGTCGGTCGCGTCGAATCGGGAGAGGGTCAACCGGCCGCCGAGGAATGGGGTCAGGAAGGCGGACGGTTCGCCCGGATCGATGTCGGCGAGTTCAACATCATGCGATGAGTTCACGAGAAGATCGTAGGCGCACGCACTTCCCTGCTGACCGGCCCCGAGCACCAGCATCCGCATTGGCGTTCCTCCCCCCGGCTGAACCGCCGCGTCGAGCGGCTACGTTGGCTGCAATCCACGTTCGAAATCAGCGCAAGGACGGCACCAGAGGCACCCGAATCATCCACACGCCGTGGGACCGTACAAGCCGCTACCTTTGCGCCACCGCCTCGTACTTCTATATTGTGCGATTGCGGTGGAAGGTCGTCCCCCGCGATTCATCACGCAATCTCAAAGACCAGGGAGAGCCGCTTGGCGAAAGACGCTATCGAGATGCAGGGCACCGTGACAGAGGTGCTCCCGGACACGAACTTCCGCGTGGAGCTGGAGAACGGTCACCAGGTGCTGGCCTATATCTCCGGTCGGATGCGGAAGAATTACATCCGCATTCTCGAAGGCGATCGCGTGACGGTCGAGCTGTCGCCGTACGATCTACGCCGAGGCCGCATCACCTACCGGTTCAAGTAGTCCCCGGTGACGTCGCCATCCGGCGGCGTTCCACCCAGCTCATCGTCCGCGACCAGTTCCAGCAGGAGCGGCGCAAGGTCGGTGAGACACCCGATCCGAGCGCAAACGGACTCGCTCGCCGGCCCCGACGCGAAGAGCGGCACGGGGTTGCGCGTGTGTCCGGTCGTGACGTCCTCCAGGTTTCCGTGGTCGCTGGTGATCACGAGTAGCGTGCCGCCGTCCAACTCGCCGAGCAGACCCTCCAGGAATCCGTCGACCCGGGTGATCACCTCCAGCGCATCACTCATGTCTCCACGGTGGCCAATGTAGTCGGTGTCGTAGTGCGCGAATACCGATAGCCGGCTCTCGAGTGAGATCCGGGCGAGGACGCGACCTGCATCCCCCGGCGAGATGATCGGCGCGGCGGGGTCGACGTGACGACGCCACGCGTCGGTCGTGATGGAAGAAGCCAGCGCCCGGCCACTCCGGAGCGCCACTTCGTCGCGGACCGGGACGGCCGCAGAAAGGGCGGCGAACGGGAACGCGCCGGGGCGTCGGGAGTTGCGAGCCCGCGCCCCCTCCGCGCCACCAGGCGCGCAGTTCGC
>CAZUVK010000243.1:0-2297 GCA_964623785.1 uncultured Gemmatimonas sp.
CGAAACCGTGTTGTAGATCTCGATCGCGGCGACGCGGCTGAGGCGGATCTCGTCGAGCGAGCTGAAGCCCTGCGTGCTGAGCGGCCAGTGGTTCACCTGGACTACGACGCAGTGATGGGGTCCGATCGGGGACCAGAGGTAGGGGTACCCCCAACGATCGTAGCGAACCTCCAGATCCGCCTCCTGGGCTAGGTACTCCGTAAGCGACCTCGGCCGGATCTGCTCCAGTTCGGCGCCGGAGAAGAACGTTCCTCGCCCGAGAGCCTGCCTGAGCCGCACCTTGTCCTCGCCTCGCAGCCTGCCGCGGTCGGCCTCGACGATGATCTCGGCGAGCGGGATCGGGTTTGGTCGCAACTCGAAATCCGCCAGCGGAAGCGTTTCACCCCGCGCCAGTTGAACGTTGTTCGCGATCTCGGTCGAATAGCCCTGCGCGGTGACTCGTAGCGTGTACCTGCCCGCCTCCCTCACGCGGATGGAGAACCGCCCGTTCTCGTCCGTGAGCGACCCGGCGACGGTTCGGTCGCCGGCGATGACCGCGACCGTGGCCTGGACGATGGGGTTTCCCGTCGTCTCGGTGATGACTCGGCCTTCAAGCACCTGCGCGGCCGTTGGCGCGGCCAGGGTGAGGAATGCGGCGACCGCGACCAGGCAGCCGATGGCGGGGCGGGTGGTGGGACCGGTCATGCGGAACCTCCGTGTCAGGTTTGCGCCTGGCTGGATGCGCCACGCCGCGGCTCGTCGGCGGTCGACGATGCTCCAAGATTCGACCGCGGCGTGCGTTGGCGCAACGATTTCATCCTGGCCTCCTCAGCGAGAACGCGTTGCCCTCGCATCCGATCGCGAACCATCGCTGCGTCCGCTGGCGCGGTTCTTCCAACTTCCAGGACGGCTGATTCACGGCACCGGATGGACGCGACGCGGTACCCGAGCGCTGGAGAGAGAGGATGTCGACTACGGAGCCGGTTGATCCCATTCGCTTTCACGTCCTGATGCTGACCTTTCGGGAGATGGATGCCGCATCCCGGGCGCACGCGGAGATCAGGAACGAGGGATTGCTGGACGCGGTGGAGGTCGAGGGAGATGCGATCATATCGCGAGACCCCGAAGGGAAGGTCCACGTCAGCGAGAGCGGCGGTGCGGGAATCGGCGCCGCCGCGGGCGCAACGACGGCCGGTATCGTCGGAATCCTCACCGGCCCCATCATCGTGCCGCTGCTGATCGCCCTGGGCGGGATTATCGGGGGTGTCGCCGGCCATTTTGCTGGGAAGATGCTCCCCCCCGACGACCTTCGTCGGGTCGCGGCGGGGCTGCCCCCCGGAAGTTCAGCGTACCTGGCGGTCGTCGACGCCAACCACGCCGCCGCACTCGCGGAAGCCTACTCGCGCCGCGGCGCGGACGTCATCGAGATCCCGGTCGAGACTGAGGTCGCCAGCGCGATCCGCGAAGGAATCGTGCGCCAGGTGACGCGGGTATAGGCAGTGAACAATGGACAATGATCAATGATCAATGGATTGCGGGCGTCGCGTTGCGGAACGGCGTGATCGGGAAAGCGGGCGGTCAAGCGAGCCCTGGCGGGTCGGCCGATCCCGCCATTCGCGTCTGAACTCCCGAGATATCCGCAAGCTGTTTATTGATCATTGTTCATTGATCATTGTCCATTGTTCATTGTCCCTTGTCCCGCCGGACCGTCACCTTCTTCCCCTTGATCTTGGTCGCGCGCAGCGAATCCAGAACACGCTCCGCCACCTCATCCGCGACCTCGACGATGGAGAACCGGTCGGTGATCTCGATCGCGCCGATCTCCCGCCCGCTGACCCCCGCCTCGCCGGTGATCGCCCCGACCAGGTCGCCGGGCCGCACGCCTGCCTCGCGCCCCGCGCCGATGTAGAGGCGCGTCGACCCGCCCTCGAGCCCACGCCGCCCACCGGGCGCGCCGCGCTTCGGCCCGGAGTCGCGGTCACCTTTCCGGAACGGCCGCTCCCCGCCATGAGCCCGCGCCCCCCGCTCGGGGTAGACAGGGACCTCAGGGATGTCCTGCTCGTCCTCGACCTCCGCGCCCATCGCCTCCTGCGCCATCTTCACCGCCGCGGTCGCGATCTCCATCGGGTCGAACTCGTTGGATAGCGACTCGACGACCACCCGGAACCCGTCCAGGTGGCCCGCCAGCAGCGTCTCGCGCAGCGACGCCCGCACCAGTTCCAGCCGTCGCGTCCGAAGGTCGGCCACCGTGGGCACCCGCTCGACCTCGATCTTCCGCTTCGTGAGGTCCTCGATCCCGCGGAGGAGCCGATGCTCGC
>CAZUVK010000243.1:2307-4585 GCA_964623785.1 uncultured Gemmatimonas sp.
GGCTCCGCGAGCGTGATCGCCACCCCTTCGCGCCCGGCGCGCCCGACGCGCCCGATCCGGTGCACGTACGACTCCGGCGCCGGGGGGACGTCGTAGTTGATGACGTGCGTGAGATGGGGGATGTCCAGCCCTCGCGCCGCCACATCCGTCGCGATCAGCAGGTCGGCCGCGCCACCGCGCAGCTTCTTCATCACCCGGTCTCGGTGCTCCTGCGACATCCCTCCGTGGATGGCCTCCGCGCGATGCCCGTGCGCCGTGAGCTTCTCCGTCAGCTCGTCCACCTCGTTCCGCGTGCGGCAGAAGACGAGGGCGGCCTCCGGATTCTCCAGGTCGAGCACCCGGCTGAGCGCGGCGAGCTTGTGCGCGCGCGGGACGATGTACGCCGTCTGGCGGACCTTCGGCGACTCGCCCGCCGCCACCGATTCGCGCGCGATCCGGATCTGCACCGGATCGGTCAGATGACGGCGTGAGATGGCCGCGATCCGCGGCGGCATCGTGGCGGAGAAGAGCACCGTCTGCCGCTTCTCCGGCGTCGCGGCGAGAATTGCGTCCAGATCCTCGGCGAAGCCCATGTCGAGCATCTCGTCGGCCTCGTCGAGGACGACTACCTCGATCCCGTTGAGGTCCAGGGTGCTCCGATTGATGTGATCGAGCGCCCGCCCCGGCGTCGCCACGATCACGTCGACCCCGCGCTTCAGGACGCGGAGCTGCTGCGCGAACGCCTGCCCGCCGTAGATCGGCAGCACGCTGACGCCGATCGCCCGCCCGTAGCGGTGGACCGCCTCCGCGACCTGCATCGCCAGCTCGCGCGTTGGCACCAGCACCAGCGACGACGGCTGCGCCCGACGCGCGCCCGCCTCCGCCAGCCGCTGCACGATCGGCAGCGCGAACGCCGCCGTCTTCCCGGTCCCCGTCGCGGCCTGCCCCACCAGGTCCCGCCCCTCGATCAACGGCGGAATCGCCTCACGTTGAATCGGGGTCGGCTCCTCATAGCCCAGTTCCATGAGCGCGCCCACGAGCTTCTCGCCGAGCCCGAGCGAAGCGAACCCATCACTCGCCGCGGCGGTCGGACTCGCCGAGGCCTTCAGCTTCGGCTTCGACTTCGCGCCGGTCTTCTTGCTTACGACCATCTATCACCTCTGAAGTTGTTACTTCGTTTCGTCATCGCGAACGACCCCCACCAGGGCCGACGCCTCGCGGGGGTCATCGCGCAAAGGGTATTCCCGGTTGAAACAGCGGGGTTCTCGCGGAGCACGCTGAGGAAAAGAGAGCGAGGACCGATCCCCAGTGTCTCCTCAATCCCTCTTCTATAGAAAAAGAACCCCTTCCAATAGGAAACTCATCCCCTACGGAATACTCATCTTCTATAAGAAATCCATCTCCTGTGGAGGATCCATTTTCCATAAGAGGGGTGAGGATCAAAACCCGCGGGATCCTCGCCCAAACCCCTCAGCGCCCTCTGAGGCGTCCTCCGCGTCCTCAGCGTGAACCCTGCAGTTCCCCGTAGTCCTCGATCGGCACGCACGCGCAGACCAGGTTCCGGTCCCCGTACGCCGCCTCCACCCGAGACACCGCGGGCCAGAACTTGTGATCCCGCAGCCACGGCGCCGGGTACGCCGCCCGCTCACGTCCGTACACGTGCGTCCACTCGTCCGCCGTGACCTCGTCAGCCGTGTGCGGCGCACCCTTCAGTGGGTTGTCGTCACGCGGCAGCATCCCCAGCTCGATCTCCCGCGCCTCCTCCCGGATCGCGATCAGCGCGTCCCGGAACCGGTCCAGCTCGCCCTTCGCCTCGCTCTCCGTCGGCTCGATCATCAGCGTGCCGGCCACCGGGAACGACACGGTCGGAGCATGGAAGCCGTAGTCGATCAGCCGCTTTGCGATGTCCTCCACCTCCACCCCGCTCTGCGTCTTCAGAAACCGCGTGTCCACGATGCACTCGTGCGCGACCGTTCCGTTGTCGCCGCGGTAGAGGATCGGGAAGTGATCCTCGAGTGCCCGCGCGAGGTAGTTCGCGCTCAGGATCGCTACCTTGCTCGCCAGCGTGAGCCCCTGGCCGCCCATCATCCGGATGTACGCCCACGAGATCGGCAGGATGCTCGGGCTCCCCCACGGAGCGGCCGACACGGCCCACGTATCCGCTTCGTCACCTTCGGTCCAGGACGGGTGGCCGGGCAGGAACGGCACCAGGTGCTCCGCGACCCCGATCGGGCCCATCCCCGGCCCGCCCCCGCCGTGCGGGATGCAGAACGTCTTGTGCAGGTTCAGATGGCAGACG
>CAZUVK010000243.1:4595-6082 GCA_964623785.1 uncultured Gemmatimonas sp.
CCGCGCCGATGTCGCCCGGCCGGCAGAGCCCCACCTGCGCGTTCATGTTCGCGCCGTCCATGTACACCTGCCCGCCGTGCGCGTGGACCACCTCGCACACCTCGCGGATCGACACCTCAAACACCCCGTGCGTCGACGGATATGTCACCATCAGCGCCGCCAGCCGGTCCGCGTGCTCGGCCGCCTTCGCGCGCAGATCCTCGACGTCGATGTTGCCGCGCTCATCAGTCCGCACCACGACGACCCGCATCCCCGCCATCACCGCGCTCGCCGGGTTCGTTCCGTGCGCCGACTGCGGGATGAGGCAGATGTCCCGCCCGTCGTCGCCGCGCGACGCATGGTACCGGTGGATCGCCAGCAGCCCCGCGTATTCACCCTGCGACCCCGCGTTCGGCTGCAGCGATACGGCGCTGAACCCCGCGATCTCCGCGAGCTGCGACTCGAGCTGGTCGAAGAGCATCCGGTACCCCGTCGCCTGGTCTCGCGGTGCGAACGGATGCATCCGCCCGAACTCCGGCCAGGTGATCGGGATCATCTCCGCCGTCGCGTTCAGCTTCATCGTGCATGAGCCGAGCGGGATCATCGACGTCGTCAGAGACAGGTCCCGCGACTCCAGCCGGTGCATGTAGCGCAGCATCTCCGTCTCGGAGTGGTGCGTGTTGAAGACCGGGTGCTGGAGGTAGGGGCTGGTTCGCCTCAATGACGGGGGGATGGGCGACCCGATCGACTCATCGTCGTGCGAGAAGTCCACTCGCGCTCCGCCGTTGAACGCCGCGAGCACGTCGGCGACGTTCGCTGGAGTCACGGTCTCGTCGAGCGCGATCCCCAGCGTGTCCCCGTCGATCCGACGAAGGTTGATCCCGAGTCCGAGCGCGTGGTCAAGCGGCCCCTGGATCCCCCCGACAGGCGCGACCCGCAGCGTGTCGAAGAAGGTGTCGTGGATGACCGTATGGCCGAGCTTCCGCAGCCCCGCCGCGAGCCCCGCCGCCCGCGCGTGGACCCGCTCTCCGATCCGCCTCAGCCCGTCCGGCCCGTGATAGACGGCGTACATGCTCGCCACCACCGCCAGCAGCACCTGCGCCGTGCAGATGTTGCTCGTCGCCTTCTCCCGGCGGATGTGCTGTTCGCGCGTCTGCAGCGCCATCCGCAGCGCCGGCCGCCCACGCCGGTCGCGCGAGACGCCGATGATGCGCCCGGGGATCAGCCGCTTGAACTCATCGCGCGTCGCGAAGAACGCCGCATGCGGCCCGCCATAGCCGAGCGGCACGCCGAACCGCTGCGAGTTGCCGACCGCTATGTCCGCCCCGAATTCACCCGGCGGCGTGAGCATCGTCAGCGCGAGCAGGTCGGTCGCCACGGTCACCACGACGCCTGCCTCGCGCGCGGCGCCACAGAACGTGGAGAGGTCATCTACCCTCCCGTCCGTCGCCGGATACTGAAGCAGCACGCCGAACGCGCCCGACAGGTCGAATCCGCCGTCCCGGTGA
>CAZUVK010000244.1:0-2670 GCA_964623785.1 uncultured Gemmatimonas sp.
GGGCGCGGCCTCCGTCGCTGCTCGTGCTCGACGAGCCGACGAACCACCTGGACCTGGACGCAATGGAGGCGCTGGAGAGCGCGTTGCGTGAGTACGACGGCGCGTTGCTGGTGGTCAGCCACGACGCGGCGTTCCTGGAGGCGATCGGGGTAGAGCGGTGGGTGGGGTTGGGGGTGCGCGTGGGGTAATCCTGCCCCACCCTGCTCCGCGCTCACCGCCCCCCTGGCCGGCGGCGGCCAATCGCCGACGCCACGGCTCGCACCAGGGCGAATCCGCCGAGCATGGCGAGGAGGCTCACGAGCGCGGATACCAGCCGGCTCCGGGGAAGTGGCCCCAGCGGAAGGGACTCGTAGAACCGTTCGCCGATCCAGATGCTCGAGAGCAGCAGCACGAAGAGCAGGATGGTGCTGAACACGGCGACGGCGGCCACCCGGCGGTCCGGCGGGCGGGGGGTCGCCGGCGGCGTGGAGGCTCCGGTCTGGCGCGAGCGCGCCGCGCCTTCCGCGGGAACCTCGGAGTGCCGCTTCGGCTTGTGTTTTCTACCCATCTCAACCGTCTCAGGAATGTGGAGAAGCAAGGCTTCCCCGGCAATGTAGCCACAGGAGGCATAGAAGGCACAGAAGTCGAGGCGCGGCGGGGAATGTCGTTGTCGCTCTGGCGGACGCGCTCGGACTCCTCCTTGCTGACGGGGTTCCGGTACGACAACTTTGGGCCTCAACCGTAGCGATGTCGGGCTGGATTCTTCCGCGTGACGACCTTCTCCACCGGCTGGTCTGAGGGTCCTCGTGCGCGTGCCCGCTTGACGTGTCGATCCAGCCGCAACAAAGGCAACAGACGTGTCCCGATACTCCCATGAAAAGCGGCCTGGCCGCGGCCTGAAGGTCGTCACGATCATGCTGGCGGTCGCGCTGGTCGCGGCGGTGGCCCTGCTGCTCCAGACGCGAAGTCGGCTTGCACGGGTCAGCGTGGAGGCGGCTTCACCGGCGCAGCCCGAAGTGGTCGTCGCGACCGATGGGCCGGTGGAGGCTCTGGCGGCGCCGAACCCGGGCGCCGCGCCCGCACCCCGATCGGCCGCGACCTACGCTCCCGGTGCCGCCGGCACGCCAGTCGAGCCAACTGACGGTTTCCTGCGAGCCGGTCGACCGGGAGTGGACTACACCGCCGCGTACGTGGTCGACCGCGGCACGGGGCGCGTGCTCTACCAGTACAACGCGCACACGCCCGTCCCGACGGCGTCCATGGCGAAGATGATGACCAGTCTGATCACCATGGAGGAGATCGACGCCGGAAGGCTTTCGCTCAGCGATTCGGTGACGATCTCCGCCCGCGCGGCCGGCATGGGTGGATCCCAGATCTACGCGGCGCAGGGCCAGGTCTTTTCGGTCGAGACTCTGCTCGCCGCGACGATGGTGCAGTCGGCGAACGATGCCGCCACGGCGCTGGCGGAGAAGATCGCGGGCTCCAACGAGGCATTCGCGGAGCTGATGAACCGGCGTGGTCGGGAGCTGGGGCTCGAAGGGAGCACGTTCCACGATCCGCACGGGCTTCCTAACCCGGGGCGCGAGAACATGATGACGGCGCGGGACCTCGCGGTCGTCGGCAACGAGCTGATGCGGTATCCGCTGATGCGGGAGTACGCCGCCGCGCCCACGCTCCCCTTCGAGAACGCCACCTTCACCGCGGGGATGACCAACCCGAACTTCCTGCTGCGCCAGTACAACGGCGCCTACGGGATCAAGACGGGCTACACGGTGTCGGCCGGCTTCTCGGTCACCGCCTCCGCGCGCCGCGGGGACACGGACGTCATCGCGGTGCTCACGGGCGCCGCGACTTCGCGGGGCCGGCAGAGCTCCTTCGAGCTTGCGGGCCGGCTGATGGACGAGGTGTTCCTCTCCTGGTCCACGATCATCCCCGTCCGGGAGGGAGACGCCGTCGGTGAGGTCGAGGTCGATGGCGGAATGGCTCCCTCCGTACCGGCCGTGGCCGGAGGAGAGGTCGCGGCCCTCGTGGCGCGCGGCGAGGAGGCGGCGGTGCGGTGGACGCTGGAGCCGCGATCGATCGACGCGCCCGTCACGGTGGGAGACACGGTGGGGACCGTGGTCGTATTGCAGGGGGAGGTCGAGTTGGCGCGCGTGCCCGCGATCGCGACCGAGGGGGTCGAGCGCCGCCCATGGTGGCGCTTCTGGGGTGGGTGAGCCCGCCAGCCCGTTGCGCCCGGGCGCCCGCGTCGTCTCGTTTCTCTACCCGGGCGCCGGAGACGCCCGGGTAGAGAAGGCCCCGTTTTCATCCGCGAGCTGCTTCACTCCGCGGCTATCCAGAGCTACAACGAAACTCGCATGCCGACGTAGGCGGACCGCGGGGAGCCTGGATACAGCGCGCGCGCACCGGCCGCGGCCACGTTGTGGACACGGAGCGTGGCGACGTAGTCCGTGTCGAACAGATTGCGGACTTCGCCGAACAGCTCCCAGCGCTGGGTGGACAGGCCGGCGCGAATGCCCATAAGTCCGTAGCCGTCCACGGCGTAGGTATTGGAGAAGTCCGAATACCGCTTGCCGACAAGATCGAAGGTGGGACCGAGGTACACGCCACCAGTGTGCTGGTAGAGTACCTCGCCGCGCGCGGCGTAGACAGGCGCGGCGGGCAGCGTGTTGTTCGCGTAGACCGGGTCGT
>CAZUVK010000244.1:2680-6072 GCA_964623785.1 uncultured Gemmatimonas sp.
GGTTGACCGTCAGGCTCACCATCGGATCGACACGATGCCGGTTGCCTATCGGGATGCTCACGCTACCAAGGGCTTCGATGCCGGCGTGCACGGTCCTGTCGATGTTGGTCGTCAGGCTGGTGCCTGGCGCGTCGGGATCGTCGATGGACAGAATTTCACCGTTGATGCGCGCGTAGTACATCGCGATGTCCCACGTCCAGCGCGTGCCCGTCGACTGACTGAGGGTTGACCTCATCCCCACTTCCGCCACGTTGCCCGACATCGGATCGAGCGTGGCGTTGCCGCCGCGCACATCATCCTCCATTTCGAATGTGGTTGGGGCTTCGAACAATCGACTAAGGTTGCCGTACGCCTCCACAGCCGGAGCAACCGAGGCGATGACACCCGCACGCGGGTTGAACGCGGTGTAGCGGCGATTCGGGTTGCTCGACACGCCTGTCGCCACATCGGTCGCGCGCACGTCGCGAGCCGCGCCGACGTACTGCGCGCCGAAGACGAACGTCCACCGATCGGACGCGCGCCAGCGGTCAGCGAGATATGCCTCCACGCTTTCCGCGCTGTTCTCGACAGTCGTGTGCCTACCATTCCGTCGCCCGCCGTCGTTGAAATAGTGGGCGCCTCCAACCGATCCCCCGCCGTAGTTGACGCCCATGACCAGGTCGTGCGCACCAATCAGTTGATTGTAGCGCACCATCGCACCGACATCACGGTGATCGGTATCGATGATGAGGCTGAACACCTCAACCGGATCCATCGGTCCAGGCCCATCGAAATCGACCATGATCCTGTCGACGATCGGATGGTAGAGCGACTGGCCCTCGTAGGACACGCCCGCCGTCAACGATCGGTTCGGTCCTGGCGTCCACATCATCCGGGTCGCGACGCGCGCGGTCGTCACGTCCTTCCCATAGTTGCCTCCGAGCGCGGCGTCGCTTGCCTGGGTGGGGTCAGCGTTCACTTCGTCGCGTGTCAGGGCGTCGGGCAGCCGCTGCGAGTTGTCGAGATACGTACCAAACACACGAACATCGACCGCGTCCGATACCTTCCACCCCGTGTTGGCGTAGACCCCCCAGCGCTTCTGGCTGCTCTGGTCGCGATAGCCGTCCCACTCGCGGCCCTCCACTGTCAGCAGGCCGTCGACCTTCGGGCCGGCGGCACCGACCGTGACACGGGCGTTGAACGGTCCATAGCTACCGCTGTTGATGAACGCTGATACGGGTGCGCTGTTGCGCGCGGTCGGAGAGACGAAGTCGATGGCGCCGCCGAGCGTGCTTGCCCCGTAGGTCAGCGCGTTGGCACCGCGTGATACCACGGCGTGACGCACACCGAGCGGATCGACAACGCGGTTGTGATTGTTGCCATCGGCCGAAGTAATCGGCAGTCCGTCCTGCAGCAGCTTGACGCCGGCCCGGTCGTAGTCGGTCGCGTCCAGATTGGAGCCGCGACTCGAGAAGAACATCTCGTCGCCCCCAGCACTGCTTTCGGCCCACACGCCAGGGACATAGCGCAGCATGTCAGCCAAGCCGTTGATGGGACGGCGAAACAGATCCTCGCCCCCCACAATGGTAACGGCGCCGGGCGTCAGCGCGCGCTGAGCCTGCATCTCCGCCATTTCCCGCATCGCGGTCACGAGGACGCCGTCGAGCGACAAAACGTCGAACCTCACGTTCGCCATCGCCGATGCCGACGCGGCGACGCTCACACGCAGTTCCGCTGGCAGGAAACCGCGAATGGTGACCCGAATCGTGTACTCGCCGGCCGGGACTCCCTCGAACCGATACTGGCCGGCGCCATCCGTGGTGGCGGAACGGGGCGTATCCGCGCCGCCGACGAGTTCGACGCTCGCGCCGATCGCGGGTACCCCCGCTTCCGTCTCGACCGTACCGCTGATGGAGCCGGCCTCCTGGGAACTCGCGGACGGCGCGAAGAGCATGCTGAACGCGACGATGATGGCGAGCGCGGCAATCCACCGCGCCGTCAACCGACTTCGATTGGAAGTTGACAAGGTATCCTCCACTTCAGCTCAGGTGATCTCTCAATGGTGCCAAAGCAGGCGGATCCAGCCCCCTCCCGAGCCTTGAGCGCGGGTGGGCCGAAGATTCGCCAGAAATGGCAGAAAGACTGAACGGCGCGGAACTTCCGCGAGGGGGAAGACCGCTAGGCGGAGAACGCGGGGGGACCGTTGGAGAACGGGAGCATATATGGAATCCTGCGGATGGGCTCCAGACCTTCTTCGGAGCCTACGGGACTCGAATGAGTGTTGAAGGCGATGCCGTCGTACGAAGTCCGTACTGTTCCCGAATGTGTGGGAGGCGGGCCGGACATCCCGACGCAGAGGAGCCCGCAGTCGCAGGTGTTGACCGAGGGTCCGTCAGCGGCGGCGGGTCCTCCGCCCAGGCAATGGGAGTGGTCAGGATCGTCAATCTCCCCGGCGGCGTGGGCTCCGTCGTGATGGCCGTGGTTTCCTTCTGTCGTCGAGTTCTCCGAGTCCGCTAGCGACGCTTCGACCCCGTCCGCCGCTGAATGCGTCCCGGCGTGATACGCACAGTGGCTCATCCCCCGGGCATCCGAGTAGCCCAGAAGGGGGAACAGCACGGCCGCAGCAAGCGCCAGCGCCGGTTGACGGAAGTAGCGGATGCGCATGGGAGGCCTCAACCCCTGGGAACGCCTCCGCCCAGGACCGCGGGAGATGTTCGACCTCTGCACCGGCGGAGGGTCAAGGTGAAGTCCTTCTGAAGCATCCGCGCACTCGTTCATGGACCGTGACCCCGTTCAGTGGAAAGAGGAACGGGGTTGGGCCGCGGGGCGAGATCGAGTGGCTGCCCCTGTTTGACCCGGAGCCGGATCTGTTCGACGCACGAGAAGTTCTGGATCGGGTCGCATGCGAGGGAGAGAAAGCTGGCTTCGAACCCGGGAGCCAACCGTCCGATCGAACGATCGGGAAACACGGCGCGGGGCGTAACTTCAGACCAGAGACGGAGGAGCGTGAGCGGATCGAAGACACCGAGTCTCTGGAGACTGTGCACCTCATCCAGGGAGGTGGCCCCGTGGTCGGACCCGATCGCCAACCGGACCGCGTTCCGGTGCAGCGTACGCAGGTTGGCGGCGAGCGCGGAGTCCGCGAGTTCGACGTTGTTTCCTGGCAAAGGGGAAGTGCGCGCCAGGTAGGTCGTCGTGACCAAAGTGACGTCGCGTCGCGCCGCCTCGCGAGCGTCCTCATCGGTGAGGAGGGCCCCCGATAGCGCGGCCGGATCAGGGACGTAGTGGCCGGGCACGTGAGCGATCTCCGAAACCCCCGCGGCCACAGCGACTCGGAAGTCATCGGCCGTCTCGACATGGGCGGTGACCCGCAATCCCGCCGCTGAGGCCCGGTCGACCACCGCCGGAAGGAG
>CAZUVK010000245.1:0-626 GCA_964623785.1 uncultured Gemmatimonas sp.
GCTCACGTTCGCCCGAATCTCTCCCGCGTGTTCGCCCAGCGGATCAAGAGGTACATTGTACGCACCCTGGATGTGCAATGACTCGTACTCCGCCGGTGTGAGTACATCCAGTACCCGGGTCCGCGGACTCCCCGCGAGCAGATCCTTCAACCCGGCTGGCTCGATCACCGGCCCGAAACACTCGTCCATGTGACCCTTCTCCTCTTCCCTGACCCGTCGCTCATTCCGCATAATAGATATTACATAATCATATAGTAATATACTATGGGGATGATGACCGTCAACAGGGAGTAGTGGATTGGGGCCGGAAGGATCCTGTTCGAGGATCGATCACAACAATCCAGCCGGAGATGTACCGATGCGAATCATACTGGCGACGGACGGGAAGCCCGCATCGTTGGGGGCCGTGCGACTGGGTGCGTTGCTGGAGGGCGAGGCGGGTGCCAGCGTGCGCGCGGTTCGAGTCGTGCAGCCCGTCCCGATTTACGCGCCGGCGAGTTCGCCGATGCAGTTCGTGCCGGCGCTCCCGCTGATCGATGAGGTGACCGCCGCCGCGGAGGCAGAAGTGAAGCGCCTGCTTGCGAGCGCGGGCCCGGGACCGTCGAACTGGCCGCTGGATATCGAGG
>CAZUVK010000245.1:636-2958 GCA_964623785.1 uncultured Gemmatimonas sp.
GTTGACGATCGTACAGGCCGCGGACGAATGGGACGCGGAGTTTGTCGTGATGGGCGCGGGCCGTCACGATCGAATCGACCGATGGCTGGGTTCCGAGACGGCGGTACGAGTCGCGCAACTCGCCCACATGCCGGTGGTGGCGGTTCCGGCCGACGGCGGCTCGGCGCGACCGCGGAGTGTGGTCGTCGCGGTGGATTTCTCCACGTTCTCGCGCGACGCGTTGCTCGCGGCCGCACGTATCGCGGAACCCGGCGCGACGCTGCACCTGGCGTACGTGCTCGCGAGTGGCGAGGAGATGGTGCGCGTGGAGAATCTCGGCGACGGACGCGCGTACGCGGAAGGTATCCGGCACGACCTGGACCGGTGGGCGGAATCGACGACGGTGGGGTCCGACTTTCGGATGGAGTTCCACTCGCTCGAGGGGAAACCGGCGGAGGAGATCCTCGGGCTGGCCCGAGGTGTCGGCGCGGACCTGATCGCGGCTGGGAGCCACGGCCTCGGGTTCTTCGGGCGGACCCTGCTGGGGAGCGTGTCGACCCGGCTGCTGCGGGGCGCGGAATGCTCGATGCTGATCGCCCCGCCGCGGGAGCGCGCGCGGCAGGTGGCGAGCGGCAAGGTCCGAGAGGAGTGAAGTCATGACGTTCAACCGGGAGGCGACATGGCCATGACCGTCGGGTCAACGGCGTTCGGGCACGGGGAGGCGATTCCCGCGCGCTACACGTGCGAGGGCGATGATCTCTCACCGCCGCTCGAGTTCCGGGGCGTGCCAGATGGTACGGAAAGCCTGGTGCTGATCGTGGATGACCCTGACGCGCCCGACCCGGCGGCGCCCCTGCGCGTCTGGGTCCACTGGCTCGTATACAACCTCCCGCCGGACACGGCCGGCCTGCCGGAGGGGGCGTCCGCCCGCGGGCTGCCGGAGGTGGCGAAACAGGGCCTGAACGACTCGGGCGAGGTCGGCTACGGAGGGCCGTGCCCGCCCATCGGTCGGCACCGCTACTTCCACAAGCTGTTCGCGCTGGACCGGGTGCTACCCGACCTGGGCGCGGTGAAGCGCGGCGATCTCGAGCGCGAGATGGAGGGCCACATCCTGGCCCGGGCCGAGTTGATGGGCGTGTACGAATGCTCCCGCTGAGTCGAACGGTTTTCCTGGAACCGGAGTGGATATCAGATGAGCTCACATGACGAGCCGTTTGACGTGACGGAACGTCCCGTGGACATTGCGGTGACGCCGGCCATCGACCGGCGGAATCGCCTGACGTCGGCGTTCCGGTTCATCCTTGCGATACCGCACGTTCTCCTGGTCGGGGGGCCGCTCGTGTACGCGACCGGATGGGCCTGGACGGGCGACGACAACATGTCCTTCCTCTTCGGGGGTGGCGGCCTTCTGGGCGCCGTCGCCGGGCTGGCTTCGGTCGGCGCATGGTTCGCGATCGTGCTCACCGGCAGGCATCCGGAGGTGCTGTGGGACTTCTGCGAGTTCTATCTCCGGTGGCGCGTTCGGGTGGTCGCGTATACGGCGTTGTTTCGCGACGAGTATCCCCCGTTTGGTGGACGGGCATACCCGGCGTGGCTGGTTCTTGAACGCCCGACGGAACCGCGGGATCGCCTGACGGTCGCGTTTCGTCTACTGCTGGCGATACCGCAGTTCTTCGCGGTCTGGCTGCTCGGGATCGCGTGGGCGATCACCTCGTTCCTGGCGTGGTTGTCCATCCTCCTCACCGGGCGATACCCGGAGGAACTATACCGTTTCGGCGTGAACGTCTTCCGGTGGAGCGTGCGGGTCGAGGCATACCTTCTCCTTCTGGTAGACGAGTACCCACCGTTCTCGTTCGATTGACTTGATGCACGGACATAGGGGTTGCGGGAAGCGGGGCGGGCTGGCGTTCATGCTTGGCGTCATCGCGGCGGTTCTCGTCGGTGGGCCAGCGGCCGCTCAGGAGTCGGGGTCGGCCGGGATCCGCGCGCGGGTCGATTCCCTGCGCGAGAACGCTTCCCGCCAGATTGGCGGATCGCTGGTGCACCGATCTCCGCGGCTCGCCGACCTGTACGAGCGGCGGGGCTACGCGCCCGTCTGGACCGACCCGTCGCGCGCCGCCGACCTGGAGCGCGCGATCCGCGCCTCGTATGACGACGGGCTCGACCCCTCACAGTACCACCTCGCCGCGATCGCTGAACTCTCCGGTCGGAGCGACCCGGCATCCGTCGCCGACCTGGACGTACTGCGCTCAGATGCCCTCATCCGACTCGTGCACGACCTGCGCTTCGGGAAGCTCAACCCCGACAACCCAGCCGCGGGTCGCAATCTCGGCCACCGTGACG
>CAZUVK010000245.1:2968-6069 GCA_964623785.1 uncultured Gemmatimonas sp.
CGTTCGGGACGGCCAGCTCGACGAGCAGCTCCAGCGAGTGCTCGCGTCGCCCCGACTCTTCGACGCGATCCGGGCGTTGCGGCCGACCCACTTCATCTATGCCGGCCTGATCCCCTCGCTCGCGGAACTGCGCCGGATCGCGACGCTCGGCTCGTGGGAGATCATTCCGCGGGGGCCGGCCATCCGGCTCGACGGATCCGATCCCCGGGTTCCGACCATCGGCCGGCGGCTCGCGATCCTCGGGGATCTGCCCGCCGCGACAACGGGGCCGGACACGCTGGCGGCCGATTCCGCGTTCATCGAGGGTGTGCGGCGGTTCCAGAGACGTCACGCGCTCAATGACGATGGCATCGTAGGCCCCGCGACGCTCGCCGAGCTGAACGTCACGCCAGAGCGGCGGATCGAGCAGGTGAGGATCAACCTCGAACGGGCGCGCTGGTACACGCCGGATCTTCCCGAAACCTTCGTGGCGGTCAACATCGCGGGCGCGATGGCGTACATGTTTCGCGACGGCGCTGAGGTGTGGCGGTCGCGCGCGATCGTCGGACGGGAGACGACGAGCACGCCGGTCTTCCGGGGCACGATGACGCATATGGACCTCAACCCGACCTGGACCGTTCCGCCGGGCATCGTGGGCGAGGTGCTCGCGAGCATCCGGAGCGACCCGGGCTACATGGACCGCACCGGCATGCGGGTCATCAACTCCGCCGGCCGCGTGATGCCCATCACCCGATCCGAGATCCTCGGGTATACCGCGACGTCGTTTCCGTACTATTTCCGGCAGGACGCGGGGCCGAACAACCCGCTCGGGCTGATCAAGTTCCTCTTCCCGAACCGGTACAACGTGTATCTGCACGACACGCCGGCCCGGTCACTTTTCGACCAGGAGGAGCGGCTCTTCAGCCATGGCTGCGTGCGGCTGGAGGATCCGTTCGGGCTCGCCGAGGCGATCCTGAACGACCCCGACCGATGGAGCCGGGAGGACGTAATCGCCGCGATCGCCGCCGATCCGGCCACCCGAACGATCCGCCTCGAGACTCCCTTGACGGTCCTGGTCCTGTACTGGACGGCCGCAACGGAGGAGGACGGAGAACTGCACTTCCACCGCGATGTCTACGGCCGGGACGCGAGCGTCCTGCGCGGACTGGAGCGCTGAATGGAGCCGATGGAACTCCCCCTTCTCATCCGGGCGCGGTCTCACCGGGAACGGCCCGGGATTGTGGACGCCAATGGCGAACACTCGTACGCGGATCTGCTCGAGGCTTCGGCCCGCGTGGCCACCCACCTCCTCGACGGCGCAGACGATCTCGCGGAGGCGCGGATCGCGTTCCTCGTCGCGCCGGGGTTCGAGTATGCCGCGGTCCAATGGGGGATCTGGCGTGCCGGCGGCGTCGCGGTACCCCTCGCGGTCTCGCATCCGTCGCCCGAACTCGAATACACGATCGAAGACTCCGACGCGAGTATTGTCATCGCGCAGCCCGCGTTCGCGGAGCGTCTGCGCGGAATCGCCACGCGTCGAGGTTCGCGGTTCCTGGTAACCGACCGGCTCGGCGAACCCCGGCCCGAGGGCGAATCACGGCTACCGTCCCTCGACGCCGATCGCCGCGCGATGATCCTGTACACGAGCGGAACGACGAGCCGCCCGAAGGGCGTCGTCACGACGCACCGGAATATCCGCGCGCAGGTCGAAACCCTGGTCGAGGCGTGGGGATGGTCGGCCGACGACCACATCCTCCTCGTCCTCCCCCTCCACCACGTGCACGGGATCATCAATGTGCTGACGTGCGCGCTCTGGTCGGGCGCACGGTGCACGATCCACCCCGGGTTCGACGCCGACGAAACCTGGACAGCCGTGACGAGTGGCGGCCTCACTCTCTTCATGGCCGTGCCCACCGTGTATGGCAGGCTGATCCGGGCCTGGGAATCCGCCGATACCGAACGTCGGCAGGAGATGTCCGACGGTTGCCGGGCCCTCCGGCTGATGGTCTCCGGATCCGCGGCGCTGCCCGTGAGCGTGCTGGAGCGCTGGCGGGAGATCAGCGGCCATACGCTTCTCGAGCGGTACGGGATGACCGAGATCGGCATGGCAATCTCGAACCCGCTCGGCGGAGGGCGCCGTCCGGGACACGTTGGACTCCCGCTTCCAGGCGTTGACGTGCGGCTGGTCGACGAGTCGGGTGTGGAGATCGAGCCGGGCGCGCCTGGCGAGATCGAAGTGAGGGGGCCGTCCGTGTTCCGTGAGTACTGGCGTCGACCGGCGGCCACCCGCGACGGCTTCCGCGATGGGTGGTTCCGCACCGGAGACGTCGCTGTGGTCGACGGCGGCTACTACAGGATCCTTGGACGCAACAGCGTCGATATTCTGAAGACCGGGGGCTACAAGGTCTCGGCGCTGGAGATTGAGGAGGTGCTCCGGACTCACCCCGTCATCGCGGAATGCGCGGTGGTCGGAGCGGACGACCCCGAGTGGGGGGAGCGCGTCTGCGCGGCGCTCGTATTGCTGCCCGGTTGTGCGCTGGAGATCGGCGACCTGCGCGCCTGGGCAGGCGAACGACTCGCGCCTTACAAGATTCCCCGCGAAATCCTCCCCGTGCCCGAACTCCCGCGCAATGCCATGGGCAAGGTCACCAAGCCGGACGTCAAGCGGCTCTTCGGTGACTGACTGAGGCCGGAACGGCGGGGAGCCAGGATCCCTACGCCGCGGCCGCGCTGGGGATCGTGAAGGAGAAGGTGCTTCCCTTGTTCAACTCACTGATCGCGCTGATTTCGCCGCCGTGCGCCTCAACGAGCCGTTTCACGATGGCGAGACCCAGCCCGGCCCCTCGGCGGTCAGACCTCTTCGCCTGCCAGTTCCTGTCAAAGATGTGACTCAGATGCTCCGGCGCGATCCCCCGGCCCGTATCCGCTACCGTGAATCGAACGCCCGGACTGGAGACCTCGACCGAGATCGTGACCGACCCTCCGGAGGGAGTGAACTTCACGGCGTTCCCGACCAGGCTCGCGAGGATCTGGGCCAGACGATCGCGGTCCGCCCGCACCGCCGGGAGGTAGTCGGGGCTCTGGTACCAGAGCCGGACGCCCTGGTCGCGTGCGAGTGGCCG
>CAZUVK010000246.1:0-6000 GCA_964623785.1 uncultured Gemmatimonas sp.
GGTGCCCCACAGGTTCTTCGCGATCCCGTCCCGCCAGCTGTTGCCTTCACCGACCCAGACGTACATGCCGTCGTCGTTCAGCTGGAACTCGTTGGCCCGGTCGGCGAGCGCGCCGTTGTGGTGGGTCCGAAGCATCTCCGGCGTGTGCACATGAATCGCGCCCCAGATCTCGTAAAGACCGACCCCCGTGGAATACTGCCGCCACGCGGGGTTCTCCGGAGCGAACGGCCAATCCTGGATCTTCGCCTCGGAGTAGTCGCCGACGACCGTGGTCGTCCACGCGAACCGTGGAGTCTGGACGAGGCGTGCCTCGAGCGTGAGCTCCGTCGTGTGGCCGGCGACCGTACCCCCGTTCTTCCACTGCGTCGGGTAGCCGAAGAAGTTGGGAAGCTCGGAAGTGACGAGCTGTTCCTCGGTCCGCTGCCAGGCGTGGGTCAGCGTCACCCCATAGCGGCCCCCGACGATCATGTCGAGCGATAGCTCCTGCTCGGTCGTGTGCTCGGGACGCAGGTCGCGGTTGCCCAGCTGCGCCTTGGTTGGCTGGCCATCCACCAGCTGCCAGACCTCGTACTGCGCCTGGAAGGGGGGCCGTCCGCCGGCGGTGCCGCGGGCATAGCTCAACTTGAACTCGTCAACACCCGGAAGATTGAACCACTCCTCCTCACCCAGCCGGTAGGCGAACGCCGTCCGGTAGTAGTTGTGCCAGCGGTTGTCCACCCCGAAGAGGGAACTGCCGTCCCAGCGGAGAAGGAAGGTCGCGATGTACTTGTCCGCGTATTCGAGTGCCGTGTCCCAGAGGAAGCCGTCCGACCGGACCTCCTGCTGGTAGGAGGAGTTGTAACGCTGACTCGTGGGCGTGGCGTCGATCCGCGGAACGCCGGCGATCAGGAAGTGACGACCCCGCGAATCCAGTTCCTCGGCGAACTGTCGCTCGAAGAGACCCCGGAAGGTCATCCGCGCGTTCAGGTCGTTGAAGTCGCGCCGGACCTGAAGCTGCGCTTCCGCGTTCCAGGTGTCCGTCAGCGCGGTCTGGAAGCGGATCGAATCTGGCCGGGCGCCCGACGAGGGCGTGTCCTTCGGAACGTAGTAGCGCTCCCGGGCGTCCTCGCGGTCGTAGCTCGCGTTGAGCGATAGCGACGCCCAGTTGAGCGGGTCCCAACGGAGGTTCGCGTTCGCCAGGGTTCGCGCCCGGGTTCGCTCCGCTTCGCGGCTCCCCTGCACCCACAACGGGTTCTCCGTGCCGATCTCCGGATCCGGGATCCGCACGTAGTTGCCCTGGGCGTCCTTGACCGTAAGATCGACGTCGGGCGGAACCAGCGCGATCGTCTGGAAAAGGTTCCCGGCGACGAGCTCGTCCCGGAAGTCGCGGCTGTGGAACGCCGCCACGCCGAGGCTCATCGAGTTCAGGAACCGGTGGTCCAGGTTCACCCGGAACGAGTTCCGGTTGTAGCCCTCATTGTTCTCCAGCAACCCGCTCTCCAGATAGCGCGAGAGCGAAATCGCGAAGTTCGTGCTCTCCGTATTCTGCGAAATCTGGAAGTTGTGACTCTGGAAGTTGCCCGGACGGAATATGGCGTTGAGGTTGTCGTAGACCTCCCCGTTCGGGAACGGCTGCTCCATGAACTGGAGGTTCAGGTTCGTGGTGATCGGAACCCGCCCCGCTCGCGTCGTGTCGCGCCCGGCCGCGTTGACGTAGGCCGTGCCGGCCTCGTTCATCCGGAAGATGTGGTGCTGCGGCTGGCTCCGGTCGCTCAGCGCCTGCGAGAAGCCCGTCTCGGACCGGAGCGAGAACTGGGTCGTGCCCATGTCGAGGCCGCGGCCTCGGTTCGTCGTGATCGAGATCACGCCCGCCGCGGCGCGGGAGCCGTAGAGCGACGCCGCCGCCGCGCCGCGGATGATCTCCATGCTCTCGATGTCGAGCGATTCCAGGTTCGTCGTGCTCGTGCCCAGAATCACCCCGTCGACCACGATCAGCGGGTTCGTGTCCCGCGCACCCCGCGTGCCCGGCAGCGGGTTGTCCACCATCGTCGGCGTCCGCAACATGATCGATACGTCCGAACCCGGCTGTCCGCTCTGCCGGGACATCGAGACGCCCGCGACCTGACCCTGCAGGTTCTGGATCGCCGATCCCGCCACCGTCACCGGCATGTTCTCGCGCGAGATCCGGCCCACCGAGATCGGCGACCGCACGCCCTGGACCGGATCCACAAGGCCCGTGGCCACGATTCCCTCGATCGTCAGCACGGAGGGCGCCATCGCCAGGTTGATCGTCGCCGTCTGCCCACCGCCGATCACGACGTCCGTCTGGCGGGCCTCCTGAAAGCCGATCCGCTGACCAACGATCGTATAGGTACCGGCCGGTACGTCCGTGAATGCGAACGTGCCGGTCGCGCTCGACAACGTCCCGCGCGACGTACCCAGAATGTAGACCTGAACCGTGGGCAGTGGGGCGCCCGTCTGCTGATCGGTCACGGTGCCCGTCACCGTTCCCGTCTGGGCCTCCGCGTCCGTGGAAAGGACCGCCGCCACCAACACGGCGATCACCATTCCCAGTCGCTTTCTCATCAATTGCCGAACCATGTCTGGTCCTCCTCGGGAAAGTGGAGTACGACCATCTCTTCAAAGGCGGTTCTTCGAGGCTTCCCACGAGCATTGACGGGTCACTACCCTCCCGCGTTCAGGTGAACGGATCGACATCCCCCATCCGGCATCGCCGGGATGCAGGGACGTCGGTGAACGGGCGGATGACGGGCTCAAGCCAACCGCCGAAACTCCAGGGGACGGAGTTTCAGAGTCAGTCGGCCCGGGAACGCGTGTCTTCGACGCCGCGATCTCTGGCCTTCCGCTCGTTCTGGAATCGAATGTCAGACCGCCGTCGACCCGCGGTGGGCGCCCGGCGTACCCATTAAGAAAAAGATCCCGGAAGGGGATCCGAACTCAATCAGCGATACCGTCCTGAAGCCGGCGGACAGACGGGATAGATGTATATTCAGACAACAGATTGGGTGACGTTTCGCACGGGGAAGAGTACGGGCTCCCGGAAACGGCGTCAAGGACGCGGAACAGGGCCCGGGCCCGCCTTGACTCCGCCGCCCCGCGCGCGCACACTCCCCGCATGCTGCCAGATCCCATCCTCAGCCCGCTCTCGATGACCCGGTCGGACAACCTCCGCGCGCTCGCCACCCGCTGGGCCGACGTCCCCGCCGGCGAACGCGCCAACGCCCAGCTCTACCTGACCGAGCTCGCCACCGCCCTCGAAGTTGAAACGCCTCAGCCGCGTGGATCCGGACACGAATTCGAATTGCCAGTGAAGGTCGTGGCGCGCGACGGCAGGGAGAGCACGAACTTCATCGACCTCTTCAAACAGGACTGCTTCGTCCTCGAGGCGAAGGACGCCGAGGAGACCGCGTCCGACGAGATCCGCCTCCGCCGCGCGTTCGGTCAGGCGCTCAGCTACGCCCAGGCGCTCCCCGGCGGCCCGACCCCGTACGTCCTCGTCCTCGACGTCGGGCGCAGCCTCCTCATCTGGGACCGCTGGTCCGGTTCGTTCGGGGGATTCAACCTCGGCCGCCGCATCCACCTGCCGACGCTCGCCGACCGGCCGGAGGAGATCGAGCTGCTGCGGGACATCTGGACCCGGCCGCACGCGCTCGACCCGCGCGCACGCGCCGCCGCCGTCACGCGCGAGGTCGCCGCCCGGCTCGCCGAACTCTCCACGTCGCTGGAGAAGCGCGGCTACGAACCCGAGCGCGTCGCCCGCTTCCTCATGCGCTGCGTCTTCACGATGTTCTCGGAGGATGTCGGGCTCCTCCCCGAATCCCCCTTCCAGCGCGCGCTCCAGGCGTACGTCGCGGAGCCGGACGAGTTCGCCGGCGCGATGAGCGCGCTCTGGAAGGCGATGGACGAGGGCGGCCGCTTCGGGTTCCTCAAGCTCCTCCGATTCAACGGCCACTTCTTCGCCGAGCAGGAGACGCTGCCGCTCACGAAGGCCGACATGCTCGTCCTCCTCCAGGCCGCGAAGGCGGACTGGGCGCGCGTCGAGCCGACGATCTTCGGCACCCTCCTCACCCGCGCGCTCGACCCCGTCGAGCGGCACCGCCTCGGCGCCGAATACACGCCGCGCGAGTACGTCGAGCGCCTCGTCCGCCAGACGGTCGAGGTGCCGCTGCGCGAACGGTGGGCGCCTGTACAGGCGGAGGCGCTCCAGCTACGGGAGGGCGGGAAGCGGAAGGCGAAGGCGGCGCTCGCCCTCCTGCGCGACTTCCACGCGGAGCTGCGCGCGCTCCGCTTCCTCGATCCCGCGTGCGGCAGCGGCAACTTCCTCTACGTGACGCTCCACACGGTCAAACGGCTGGAGCTGGAAGTCCTCGTGGAGATCGAGCGGATCACCGGGCAGCCCGAACTCGCCGTCGAGCAGGTCGGGCCGTGGCAGTTCCACGGGATCGAGGTGAAGCCCTGGGCGCGCGAGATCGCCGAGCTGACGCTCTGGATCGGGTTCCATCAGTTCTGGGCGGAGAACCACGGCGGGGTGCAGCCGCCCGAGCCCGTGCTGCGCGACACGGGGACGCTGGAGCTGCGCGACGCGGTGCTCGCCTGGGACGAGATCGTCCGCGTGCCCGAGAAGGACCGGCCGGATCCGACGCCGCGGATCACGCATCCCGTGACCGGGAAGCTCGTGCCCGATCCGGAGGCGCGGTTGCCGTACATGGAGTACCGCGGCGCGCGGCAGGCGGTGTGGCCGCGGGCGGATTTTATCGTGGGGAATCCGCCGTATATGGGGCGGGGACGGCAGAGGGATGCGTTCGGGGATGGATATGTGGATGCGCTAAGAGCCGCGTACCCAGAGGTGCCAGACAATGCCGACTATGTCATGTACTGGTGGTCTCGGGCCGCCAGCGAAGTCGCCGTAGGTAGGGCTCTCAGAGGAGGGTTGATCACGACAAACACGATTGCGCAACGCCACAATCGAGAAGTCATCGAGCGCGCAGCGCAAAGGGAGGCGCGGATCGTCTGGGCAGCCCCTGACCATCCATGGGTTGATGAGGCGGGAAGCGCGGCGGTTCGGGTAGCTATGACTGTTATCGCGCAATCAGCACCGAACGCCACTCTCGTTGAGGTTGACGATCGGGGTCTGGTCCTCGGGGAGCTTCATCTGGAGCGCCTAAACGCCGACCTGTCTGCGACAGCTGATGTGCCGGGCGCGGCCGGAACCCCTCTGCTTTCGAACTCCGGTCTCTCTTCTCAGGGATTTACGCTTGTTGGAGAGGGATTCCGCGTAGGGGCGGAGGAGGGAATAAGCCTGCTGGAGTTGGACCGGACCCATTTCGGAGTAGTGCGGCAAATCGTCAACGGAAGGGACCTCAGCACGCGACCGCGAGGAATCTACACCATCGATTTCGGTTTGCGAACGGAACGGGAAGCCCTTGAGTTCCCCGTCTTGTATGACTTGATCCGCAGTCGTGTGAAGGCTGGGAGAGACGCGAACAACGATCGCTCCACGCGAGAAAGATGGTGGCGTTTTGGCAGGAATCGTGAGGATCTACGCCAAGCTCTGGAAGGGCTGTCACGGTATATCGTGACGGTCGAAACGGCCAAGCATCGGATCTTCCAGTTTCTCCCGATCGGGATGGCGGCGGAACACTCCGTGGTCTGCATTGCACTGGAGGATGCCTTTTCACTAGGTGTGCTGTCCTCGCGAGTCCATGTTACGTGGGCACTTGCCGCCGGTGGTCGTTTGGGAGTGGGGAACGATCCTCGGTACCAGAAAGCGCAGACCTTCGACCCCTTCCCCTTCCCGGACCCGCCCTCAACGGCTCGCGGCGCGATAGGCGCACTCGCCGAGAAACTCGACGCGCATCGCAAGATCGCGTTGCCCCGCGATGAGCGGGTAACAATGACGGGGATGTACAATGTCATGGGAAAACTGCGCGCAGGCGAGGCCCTGATGTCAAGGCCCCGTATTCAGTACCAGTCGTTATGAGAGTGTGAGGGCGGTCGAGT
>CAZUVK010000247.1:0-3867 GCA_964623785.1 uncultured Gemmatimonas sp.
GCGGTTCATCGAGAGCGCGTTGCGGAAGGTGCGGGCCGCCCGGGAGATGCTGGCGGTGGAGGGGAGGCCGGACGCGGAGTTGCAGGTGGACGGGGGGGTAACGCCTGCGAACATCCGGGCGGTGGCGGAGGCGGGGGCGACGGTGATGGTGGCGGGATATGCCGTGTACAACAAGGAGGCGTCGGTCGCGGAGAACCTGGAGCGGCTGCGCGCGGCGGTGGGGTAGGGAACGGCCGGGGTTGGGGCTGCGAGGGGATGGAGGAGTGATCCGGTGGTGGAGGCGCGGTGTATGATGGCCGGGCCCGGGTGGTGAAACCGGTAGACACATCGGACTTAAAATCCGAAGGCGCGAGCCGTGCGGGTTCGAATCCCGCCCCGGGCATGTGAAAGAGCCGCAACCGGTTACCGGGATGCGGCTCTTTTTATTAGCGATTCCGGGCGTGCTGGCCCCGTGCCCGCTACAGGTCCCGCGACAACTCGTCGTACGCGATACCGACCGCGAGGCCGAGGCGCGAAGCCGTGCCGCCGAAGTGGGTGTAGCCCGGGAGCGACTCGATCGCGACTGCCTGCTCGCGCGAGCGACCTTCCCGAAGCGCGCGGTCCGCGGCGTCGATCACCGCGCTGAAGTAGTCGCGCTGATAGTAGAGGTCGTCGCGACCGCCGACGGGCGGGAAGCCGGCCTCGTTGTGGCCGAAGATGTAGGTCGTGTCGGCGGCGAACTCGGGCGCGATGGTCTCAAGGACCTGGACCCAGCTGTGGATCGACGCGCCGGACGGGGCGTCGGCGTTCGGGAACCCGCGGTTGTTGAGCAGGTCGCCGAGATGCACGATATTGGCGTTTTCGAAGAAGATCGCGATATCGCCGCCCGTGTGCGCGGGTCCGTAGTGCTTCGCACTGACGATTTCGTCGCCGATTTCGGCGCGCCAGGTGTCGGTGAACGTGAAGTCGGCGTAGGCATCCGGGTCTTCGACGCCACGCTGGCGGGCGCTGTTCCGCTGGTTCTCGAGGGCACGCGTGTGGGCGACGATGGAGGTGACGTTGGGGCGAAGGACCGCGTTTCCGCCCGTGTGGTCCGGATGGTGATGCGAGTTGATGAGGAAGTCGATCGTGCGGCTGGTGCGCTCGCGGAGCCCCTCCAGCAGGATCGGCGCGGTGTCGGCGAACTGACTGTCTATTACGAGCACGCCGTCGTTGTTGACGAGCCAGCCGACCACACCGCCGCGCTCGGTGAAGATCCCGACATTGCGGCGGATGAGCGTGAACTCGGCCCTGGCCCGACCCATCCCGAGGAGGGATTGGGGAAAGAGGGCGGCAACCGCACCGAGGGCTGAGGCGCGGACGAAGTCGCGGCGGGAGTAGGTCATGGGGCGATCTCCGTGGCCATCTGTTGATGAGAAACCGAATCGGGAGTCCATCAATATTGCGTGGGCGCCGCGCGTGGGGAAGGTTCTCGGCGGGCGCGCCGGCGTGACCGCGGCATGGAAACTGGTGAGGACCGCGTATCCGATCGACGGGTTATGATTGGTGAGACCGCCTGTTCAGCGGCGGGCCGGGGCCATACACTCCCCGCTGTAGTGGCGCGTTTCCGGCGCCGGGGTAGAATTCGCGCGGGGCGCGTTGGCGACCCGTGCTCCAGCCAGGGGTGAGGATTGAGCGAGATGTCGAACGGAAGGACCGCCGAGTTGGAGTCGGTGCTTGCCGAAGCGGCGGGCATGGTGGACGACGGCGACGATGAGGGTGCGCTGGCGGTCCTGCTCGAGGCGGAGCGGGACCATCCATCGGATTCGACGCTGCTATGCATGGTTGGAGTCGTCGCGAGCAGCCTGGGCGCGGAGGGAATGGCCGCGGACTTCTTCCGGCGATGTCTGGCGGAAGAGCCAACCGATCCCGAAGTCCTCGTTCGAGCGGGCGCCGGGCTGGCCGGTTCAGGCGATCCGGCGGCTGAACCGGCGCTCCGGTTGGCCGCCCTCACGGCGCCCGACTTTGCGCCGGCGCGACTGCACTACGGTGCGTGGCTCGTCCGCGGCGGGCTCTTCGAGCAGGGCCTCGAGGAACTCGCCGCCGCGCGCGCTCTGGATCCCCAGGACATCGAGATCCGGCGCGAGACGGCGATCGCGAACTTCCTGACGGGCCAGGAAGCGGATGCGCGACGCGAGATGGAAGCCGTGGTCGAAATGGACGGCGAGGATGCGGAGGCGCGGCTTCTTCTCGGCTTGTTCCTGCTGCTCGCGGGCGAGCCGGCGCGCGCGGCTGAGGAGATGTATCCGGCCGTCGGCGCCCTGGAAGAAGATGCTGAGGCGCAGCTGGTTCTCGCCCTGACGTTCGCGCTGGAGGATTGGATCGACGAAGCATGGCTTGCGCTGAGCCGCGCGGAGGCGGCGCCCGAGCCGGTCACATCGGAAGCGGCGCGCGAGGTGGAGGAGGCGCTTGAGGACGGCGAGGAGGCCATCCGCGACCTGCTCATGCTCGAACTGGCGCCGGCCCTGCTCCGCGCGCGGGTCCGCTAGCGCGATGATCTTCCTGCGCAGTCTCGCGGCCGCGATGTCGATTGCGGTGTTCGGGTGGGGGCTCGCGCTACTCTCCATTTTCCTCTTCGGGCGACGGGACGAAGCTCGTCCGGTCGACGCGATCGTGGTACTCGGCGCCGCCCAGTACGATGGACGCCCATCACCGGTGCTGAAGGCACGGCTCGACCAGGCGCTGGAACTGTACGCGGAAGGGTACTCCGCCCGCGTGATCCTGACGGGCGGTGTGGGCATCGGCGATACCGTAAGCGAGGCGCGGGTCGGCGCGCGATACATGGAACGAGCCGGTGTCGATGCCGAGCACATCCTCGTCGAGCCAACCGGCCTCAGCTCTGAGGAGTCGCTGGTCGCCGTCTCCCGGTTGATGAACAGTCACGGGCTCTCCAGCGCTCTCCTCGTCAGCGACCCGTTCCATATGCTGCGGCTCCGATTGCTCGCCTCGCGCCACGACATGCGCGCCTACAGCGCGCCCACTCGCACGAGCCCGATCGCCGCCGGGTCGGCCGAAGAGTGGCGCCACATCCTGCGGGAAAGCCTGATCCTACCCAGCCTGGCGGTGGGTGGCCTCGCGCAATCGATCTCGCGCGCGCTCGACGAATGAGCGCGCCATACCCGTTTCCGACCTCGCCGTGATGAAATTTCCGATCGAAGAGCATCAACTGGAGAATGGCCTCCGGGTTGTTCTGTCGCGAGATACGACGCAACCGGTGGTGGCGGTAAATCTCTGGTACAACGTGGGCAGCAGGAACGAGAGGGAAGGCCGGACCGGGTTCGCCCACCTCTTCGAACACATGATGTTTCAGGGGTCCGAGAATGTGCCGGACACGCAGCACATCGCGCATGTGGAGCGTGCTGGCGGATCCATGAACGGATCGACCTGGCTGGATCGCACCAACTACTTCGAAACGCTTCCTTCGAATCGGCTGGAGCTCGGGCTCTGGCTGGAGTCGGATCGGATGGGCTTTCTGCTCCCCGCGATGACTCAGGAGAAGCTGGACAACCAGCGTGACGTCGTGAAGAACGAACGCCGATGGCGGGTCGACAACCAGCCATACGGTGACTGGGATGAGCGGATCCAGGCGATGATGTATCCGAGCGATCACCCGTATCACCATTCCGTGATCGGGAGCATGGAAGACCTCGACGCAGCCGATCTTGACGACGTGCGCGCTTTCTTCTCGACCTACTACACGCCGAACAACGCCGTGCTGACCCTCTGCGGCGACTTCGAATCGGAGGAGGCGCTGCGACTGGTCGACCGGTATTTCGGGGGGATCCCGCGCGGACCGACCCCTCCCGCGCTCCCGGGGCGGCCGGAGGTGCCATGGCGGCTGGAGTCACC
>CAZUVK010000247.1:3877-4626 GCA_964623785.1 uncultured Gemmatimonas sp.
CGCGTGTCCCTCTTCCGAGGCTCTATTTCGCGTTCCGGATCCCGCCCTACGGTACGGATGACTTCTACGCCGCGGAGGTCGTGACGCAGTTGCTGACCACGGGGAAGTCGTCGCGGCTGTATTCGGCGCTCGTCCGGGACCAGCGGCTGGCGCAGAGCGTGGTGGGCTATGCGTTCCCGATCGTGACGGGCGCGGCGATGGTGGTGTTCTGGGTCACCGCGGCGCAGGGCGTGTCGCCGGACGCGCTCGAAGCGGCGTTCTGGCGTGAGATGGAGGCGGTCGCCGAGAAGGGCTGCGAGCAGCGGGAGATCGACCGCGTGATCACGAGTACCGAATCGAGGCATCTGGTTTCGCTCCAGCGCGTGGGCGAGCGCGCGAACGAGATCTCCATGTTCACGACCCTCTTCGGCGAGCCCGAGCGGATCAACACCGAGATGGACCGAATCAGGTCGGTCACGAGAGAAGGCGTGACGAGGTTTGCCGGCGACTACCTGAACCGGGATCGCGCCGGGGTGCTCGTCTACCTGCCGGTGGCCGCACGTTCGGACGAGACGTCGAGCGCGGAGGCCACCTCATGACGCGGCCAACGCTCGACCGATCGATCACGCCTCCGGCGGGGCCGCTACGTCCCTTCGAATTCGGGGAGATCCGGACGTTCACGCTGGGGAACGGGATCCCGGTGCTCTTCCGGAAGACGGATGGCGTGCCGGTGGTCACCGTAAGCGTGATCCAGCCGTCGGGCGCGATCC
>CAZUVK010000247.1:4636-5521 GCA_964623785.1 uncultured Gemmatimonas sp.
GCCCCGCGTCCTCCCGGATCGCGGGGCAGGCGGGGCTCGCCACGCTGACCGGTCACCTGCTCGAGTCAGGCACGGACCGGATGACGGCGCCGCGGATCGCGGAGGCACTCGAGTCGCTTGGAGTTCGGCTCGGCGTGTCGACATCGTGGGAGGTGAGCAGCGTGGACGTCACGGCGCTCGCGTCCAGGGTCGGGGAGGGTCTGGATCTGGCGGCGCACCTGATCACGCGGTCGAACTTCCCCGACTCGGAGGTCGAGCGACTTCGGGACCAGCAGCTCACGGGGATCCTGCAGCGCCGCGCCGACCCGGGACAGCTCGCGAGCGAGATGGTGAACCGGTACATCTTCGCGCCTGACAGTCCGTTCGCTCGCCCGGCAAGCGGGACTCCCGAGACCGTTGGCGACCTGACCCGGTCGGACGTGGTGGCATATCATCGGAGCGCGTTCACGCCGAATGGCGCCGCCATCGTGGTGGCCGGCAACATCGGCGAGGAAGCGGCGCGGGAGGCCGCCGAGAGGTCGTTCGGCGACTGGGAAGGCGATCCGCCGCCGGCACAGGCGGGGGTGGCCAGACCGCGCGAGCCCGGGGTTCGAGTGGTGATCGTCGACAGGCCGGGGTCCGTCCAGTCGGAGATTCGGGTCGGACACATCGGAGTCCCCCGCAATACACCGGACTTCTTCCCCCTCCTGGTGATGAACACCATCCTGGGTGGCGCGTTCTCGTCTCGCCTGAACCTCAACCTGCGAGAGAAGCACGGTTTCACGTACGGCGTGAGTTCGGCGTTCGTGATGCGGCGGCAGCCGGGGCCGTTCGTGGTCGCGACCGCGGTGCAGACGGACGTCACTGGCGCGGCCATCCGGGAGATCAACTCGGAACTGAAACGGA
>CAZUVK010000247.1:5531-5960 GCA_964623785.1 uncultured Gemmatimonas sp.
TGAAACGGATCAGGGAAGCGGTCGTGACGGAAGCCGAACTGACGGATGCGAGGAACTACCTCGCGGGAACGTTCCCCCTGCGGCTGCAGACCACGGACGGGGTCGCCTCCCGGCTCGCGGAACTTCTGATCTACGACCTGCCGCACAGCTACGTCGACGAATACCCCGATCGCGTGCTCGCGGTGAGCGACTCGGACGTGCTCGCGACGGCGAGGAATCGGATCCGGCCGGACGAGATGACCGTGCTCGTTGTCGGCGACGCGACCACGGTGAGGCCGGCGCTCGAGGCACTGGATCTCGGGCCGATCGAAGTGGTGAGCGGGGAGAGTAACGCATGACGCTCCGTGACTCAGAGGCGTCATCCGCGCCTGATCCGTCACTTACACCGCTCTCGTCCACCCTCATTCACGAGGGACCGGTCGTGCGGCT
>CAZUVK010000248.1:0-3684 GCA_964623785.1 uncultured Gemmatimonas sp.
GGATGTGCCTCCTCGAGACCGCGCAGCTCACGGAAGAGCCGGTCGTACTCGTCGTCGGGAAGCCGCGGCCGATCCAGGACGTAGTACTCGTAACTCGCCCGGGTGAGGATCTCGCGAAGTTCGGCGGCGCGTGAGACGGGATCCACGATGTCCGGATTCAAGATTCCTCGGGAATCGTGGATGCGCGGACGACCCGGTTTCGGCCGGTGTCCTTGGCTTCGTAGAGGGCGCGGTCCGCCATGCGGAGCAACTCGTCCGGGTGGGCCAGCTCATCGCCGCGGCTTGACGCCACGCCGGCGGAAACCGTCATCCGTATCTCGTCGCCGTTGTCCCGGAAGACGAAACCCTCCACGGTGGCGCGCGCCCGTTCCGCGAACTGGAGTGCCGCGTCCTCGCTCGCGCCCGGCAGTATGGCAATGAACTCCTCGCCCCCGTAGCGCCCGATCATGTCGATCTCGCGCGCGCTCTCCTGGAGGATCTTCGCGGTCTGCGAAAGGATCAGGTCGCCAGTCGGGTGCCCGTGGGAATCGTTGAGTTCCTTGAACCGGTCGAGATCGAGCATGATGACAGCCATCGACCCGCCGTTCCGCTTGCAGCGCTCGTACTCCTCGCGCAGCAGCTCATGCGAGTGCCGGTGGTTGTAGAGGCCGGTCAGCCCATCCGTGATCGACAGGCGCCGCAGTTGCTGGTTGGCTTCCTCGAGCTGCCGGTTCTTCCGATCCAGCTCGTCCTGCAACTTCTTGATCCGTAGCATCGAACGGATCCGCGCCTCAAGCTCCGGGAAGCTGATTGGCTTCGTCACATAGTCGTCGGCACCCGCGTCGAGGCCTTCGACCTTGTCTTCGGTCTCCCCGCGGGCCGTAACGAGGATGATGGGGATGTAGGGGAGGGCAGGGTCCCGCTTGACGCGGCGGGAGACCTCGAAGCCGTCCATCACCGGCATCATTACATCGAGGAGGATCAGGTGCGGCGGGTTCTCGCGCACCCGCCGGAGGGCTTCCTCACCGTTGTTTGCCGAGTCGATGAGATACCCGCGACTCGCGAGGCGCGCCTCGATGATCTCGACGTTGTCCGGGTTGTCGTCCACGACGAGAATCCGCTGGCGTGTTTCGTCGGTCATCGATCGCCCGGGCCTCAGGCCTCCTGCTTGCTACCCGCGCCGAGGAACCGCTCGACTTCGGCGACTACCCGACGCGGCTCACACGGTTTCGCCAGGTACCCGTCGCACCCGACTTCCTCGGCCTTCGAACGGTCTGTCGCCAGCGCGTGCGCGGTCAGCGCAATGATCGGGATGTCCTTCGTCGACTCGTCGGCCTTCAGGATCTTCGTCGCCTCCCAGCCGTCGATGATCGGGATGGAGATGTCCATCAGGATCAGGTTGGGGTGCTCCTCCCTGGCGACACGGATTCCGTCTTCGCCGTTCCTGGCCTCCACGACTTCATAACCGAAGTGCTCGAGGATCGTGCGATATACGGTCCGATTGTCTTCGTTGTCCTCAACGAGGAGAACGGTCTTGGCCGCGTCAGACATGTACCGGGCCTCCTGCTGAGTACGAGAAGCAACCAGTTCTCCGGATGGTCGCAAGATCGGAATCGCACCGCGGAAGATAGCTGCCTAATCGAATGGCGTGCAAGGCGAGTACAGTACTACAACGGACACGTCGGCGGCGGCGTTAGCGCAAGTTGCGCGCCCATTGCGCGAGTCGCGGCTCCGACCCATCATCCCCGGTGGAATCCTCCCTGGATCAGGTGATGCGCAACGTGCACTATCGAGACGATGGACCTCGCGTCGGGCTTGTGAGCGGGCTGGTCGCGGGCATGCTGGTCGGTGTGGCTATCGTCTTGCTCGGTCGGGCCGGGGATGGCGGCGGTGCGTCCTTGCCCGGACTCCCGGCGAGGGCGGAAAAGAGTCGCTGGCCCCGCCCGACGCCTCACCTCCTCCCGGACTGACAATCCGGTTGGTCAGCGTTCGTAGAGCCGGAACGGTACGTCTTCGCCCTCCAGCACCGCCGCGAGCCGGTCGATCTCGTCATCCATGGTGATGAGCGCAAGGTTGCACCGCGCATTCGCCTCAGAAGGCGCCGGAACGAGTTCGGAGGGGACCCGGTTCTCGTTCGCCACCTCTTCCGCCCACAGCGCGTGGTGCGTCGTATCGAAGGTAAACCAGGTCTTCCTCTTCATGCCGTCGCCGCGGGTCGCCCCGGTATGAGTTCGTTCCTCCTCGGCCTCGGCGCCAACCTCGACGAGCCAGTGTCACGGCTGGAGGAGGCAGTTCGCGCGATCGCCGACTTCGCGGAGATCGAGGCAGTCTCCTCGATCTATCGCTCGGAGCCAGTCGGGTTCGCCGATCAGCCGGACTTCTACAATATCGTCTGTCGCGGAAGCTCGCCCCTTTCGCCGCCCGACCTCCTTGCCCGCGTCATGACCGTGGAGAGTGGAATGGGGCGTCGTCGGACCCGGCGGAACGGACCCAGGGTGATCGACATCGACATCCTGGCGTTCGCGGACGTCGTCCTGGAAACCCCGGACCTGATCGTGCCGCACCCGCGAATGGCCGCGCGTGAGTTCGTGCTCGTTCCGTTGATCGAGATCGCGCCGGAATGGCGACACCCGGTCACGGGGCTGACCGCCGCGGACATGCTCGCGAAGCTCGGATCCCGCCGATGGGTAGAGCGGGTCGGGCCGTTCCCGCGCACCGATGATCAACGCTGACGGTTGCGGGATACCACGTCGCCGTTGGCGAGTTCGTGGGAGCATGCGGTTCACTATTTGCGGCCGCGAGCCCATGGTCCGGACCGCGTAAATCGCGTGCCCCGGCACTCGACTCCTCATGCGCGCCGTCCGGCGATCCTTTGCCGACGTAACCGGTTCCGCGGATCCACCAATGTATGACGAGGCGCGTGATCGCAGAATCCACCCGGCACAGCCGCTGGCGCGCGTTTCCCGATCCTTCGCGCGGACAATCGGGATGATGTACACACGTGAAGGCAGACTCGGTACGACCCGGGTCCGGTAGTACCGTTCGTGTACGGCGGCCCGGTGTGCAGCCGATCGTTTGCGCTGCCCCGGGACCTCACGTTGGTCTCGGCTCCATCGATGTTCCGGTTGGAGTCGCTCCCGCGGTGAACCTTGAGAGGGAATCGGTAATGAAACGACGTGCGATGGTTCTGTTGATCCTGGCGACCAGCATCATTGCCTCCGGTCTGACGGCACAGGACCGGGGTGCGGTGGCTGGTCTCGTGGTCAACGCGACGACCCAGGCGCCGCTTGCCGGTGTGCAGGTCGTGGTTGCCGGTACGGCGCTCGGTGCGGTCACGAACCAGCAGGGCCGATTCCTGGTCTCGAATGTCCCCTCGGGAGAGCGCGAGATCCGAGCGTCGGTGATCGGCTACTCGCGTGGCACGATCGTCGTGAACGTCGGCGCGGGACAGACCGTCAACGCGGATTTCAACCTCGAGTCGAGTGTGGTCCTGCTCGAGGGTGTCGTTGCTACCGCCACCGGTCAGGACCAGCGCCGGCGAGAGATCGGGAGTGCGGTCGCCAACATCAGCGTGGGCGAGATCGACCTCGCACCGGTCACCAACATGTCCCAGCTCATGCAGGGGCGGGTACCCGGCGTCGTGGTCACGCAGAGCAGCGGCACTACGGGCGGCGGATCGCGGATTCGCATCCGGGGCAACAACAG
>CAZUVK010000248.1:3694-5952 GCA_964623785.1 uncultured Gemmatimonas sp.
TCCAACGCCCCACTCCTGGTCATCGACGGTGTGCGCGTCTACAGCGCCGAGGGTTCGCTGGGCTTCGGCGTGGGCGGTCAGTCGCCGTCTCGGCTCGACGACCTGAACCCCGAGGACATCGCCAGCATCGAGATCCTGAGGGGGCCGTCCGCGGCCGCACTGTATGGAACCGCCGCGGCCAATGGTGTCATCCAGGTCACCACGAAGCGTGGGCAGACCGGCGCGGGACGATTCGACGTCTGGACGGAGTACGGACAGATCGACCGGAACTACCGTTTCCCCGACAACGTCACGCGCCTCGACGCGTTTCTCCCGCAGTTCACATGTCCGATCGTCTATGAGAATTCGGGGATCTGCGTGCCCGAGGCGCAGACCTACCGGGCGAACCCGCTGGAGAATAGCGAATCCACGCCGTTCGGCACCGGGAACCGCAGAGTCGGGGGCGCCAGCGTCTCGGGTGGCGCCGAGGCCGCGACCTTCTACCTCTCGGGCGAATACGAGACGGAAGATGGAGTCTACCTGACGCAGAACACGCTCGAGCGGGCGAGATTCCAGGCGAACGTGAGCGGCAGCGTTGGATCCGCCCTGAGCGTCGCGGCGAATCTGGCCTACATGGACAGCGACCTCGAACTCCCGCTATCGGACAACGCGCTCTTCGGCATCGTGGGGATGGGCGTATTCGGGGACGCAGACCCGGCCTCGGTGCTGGATACGAAGGGCTATGAGAACGATCCGGCCTTCCACGAGGATTGGAAGACGTTCCAGGAGCTGAGCCGGATTACCGCCAGCTTCAACTCGAGTTACCGACCCCTGCCGTGGCTCGATCTCAACGGGATCGCCGGTATCGACAGGATCGCGCGGACGGAGGTGAATCGGCTGCCGCGGGAGAACGCCCACTCGGTGCTCGGCGGCGTGCGCACCAACGGGTTCATACAGAACTACGGCTACAATATCGCGCAGTACACGGTCAGCGGCAGCGCGAGCGGCACCTTCGCCCCAACGTCGACGATCGAAACCACGACCACTGTCGGCCTGCAGTACAACCGCGAGGCCCTCAACCGGGTCTACGCCTTCGGGGCGGGGTTGAGCCCGGGGTCGGAGACATCGCTCGCGGGGGCGACCTCGGACTTCGCCGCGGATGAGGTGAACGTAACCGATGCCCTCTTCGGGGCGTCCTTTCAGCAACAGGCGGGCTGGCGCGACCGTCTCTTCCTGAACGCGTCAGTGCGGGGCGATCGGAGCTCGGCCTTTGGAACCGATTACGGCTGGGCCTGGTTCCCCGCGCTCAGTGCCTCGTGGGTGCTCACGGAGGAGCCATTCATCCCGCGGCTCACCTTCCTCGACGATTTGCGGCTGCGGGCCGCGTGGGGGCAGTCGGGCCTGCGCCCGGGGACCACGGACGCGTTGCTCTACTTCAGCCCCGCGATCACGACGGTTTCCTCCCGGGACGTTCCCGCATTCGCGATCAGCGGAATGGGGAATACGGACCTCGAGCCGGAGCGGTCTTCCGAATACGAGGTTGGCTTCGATGCCTCGTTCCTGGGGAGAGTCGGGTTGACGTTGACGTACTTCAACAAGACTTCGACGGACGCGCTGGTGTCCGTTCCCGTCGCGCCGTCGGCGGGGGGAACCTCCACCCGATGGGAGAACCTGGCGCGAGTGCGCAACTCCGGTCTGGAGTTCACGCTAGATGGGCTGGCCTTCGCGACGGACGGCCTTCGCGTGAGTGTCTTCGTCGGCGGTTCTCTGCTGGACAACGAACTCGTCGAACTCGGCAGCGACCGTTCGGGCGAGCCGCTCGAGCCCATCATCTTCGGCGAGCAGCGACACGTCGAGGGATACCCACTCGGTGGTTACTGGCAGCGGCCAATCCTTGGCTGGGACGTGGTGGACGGCGGCGTCGGCTTCGGCGACGTGGAAGTCGGAGAGGAACCGGAGTACATGGGAAGCCCGTTCGCCAGCCGTCAGGTCAACTTCGGCTTCAACACCACCATCTTTGGCCTCGTTCGTATTTCGACAATGTTTGACCATCGCGGTGGCCACGAGTTGCTCAACTACTCGAGGGCCTGGCGCGAGACGTTTGAGGAGAATGACGCCCGGACGTACGAGGCGACCCCCGAGGAGCAGGCCGGCCAGATCGCGCTGCTCGAGAGCGAACGACAGACCTATGCCGCGTACATCGAGGATGCAGGCTTCGTCAAATGGCGCGAGTTGGCCTTCACCGTCATGGTACCGCGGAATCTGACCGGCAGGCTCGG
>CAZUVK010000249.1:0-5946 GCA_964623785.1 uncultured Gemmatimonas sp.
GGATGGACAGGATGGACAGGATGGACAGGATGGACAGGATGTGGGGGAGGGATTCGAGGATGGGGCGGGGGTAGAGGGCGGCGGGCGATGAGGGTGTCGTCGGCCGTTTGCTTTTGGGGGTCAGGAGATCAGGATCCGGACGGGGGTGGAGAGGCGGATTTCGCGGGTCTGGGTGACGCGATTGAGAACGCGCTGGAACCAGTTGGGGGAGCGTGGTTCGCCGCCGAGTTCCATCACGAGGGTGGCCAGTGCGATCGCGTCCTCGTCATGCATTCGGATGCAGCCGTGCGAGCTGGCGCGGCCGATCGCGCCGTCGTCGCGCGGGCCGTGGATGTAGTAGGCGGGTTCCCGGAAGTAGATCTTGACGGTGCCGGCAGGACCGTTGTTGTTCTCGGGCCGAGTTCGCGCGGTGGTCGTGTCGTTGACGCCGACCGGTGCCTGCTCGGGGTTCCAGACGATTCGTCGGATCTGGAAGTTGCCGGACGGGGTGGGGTGCCCGGACCCGCCGGCAATGATCGGCCAGCTGCCGAGGATATCGTCGCCGGAGGTGAGGGTGATGGTGCGGTCGGCGAGGCTGACCTCGACGATGGCGATGGCGGGCGCATGGCGCGCGATCGGCGGGGGCGTCAGGGCCATGTTCGCCGGCAGCATGGCCATCACGGCGATCCCCGCGATCCGCGGGCTGATCGATGCCTTCATCTGGTCCCGTGGCTCGAGGTCGGCGCGGACAACACACACCCTCGTGCGAGTGCTACAAGTATGCCAATGGCAATGTGTTATCCGGAGGGCGGGTGATTGGCGTGCGGGATGACGGCATCGGCTTCGATTTCCACGAGCATCGCGGGGTCGATAAGGCGGTTCACCTCGACCATCGCCGTAGCCGGAAGGATCTCGCCGAACACCTCTCCGTGCGCCCTGGCGACCATCTCCCAATCTCTCGCGATATCCACGACGTACATGCGGGTCCGGACCACATCGCGCATGCTCCCGCCCGCCCGGTCGAGGGCCGACTGGATGTTCGCGAGCGCCATTTTCGTCTGGGCGTATGCGTCGCCAAGGCCGACGATCGCGCCGGTTGCATCCGTGGCCGTCGTGCCGGAGACCCATATCTGCCAGCCAACACGGACGGCCCGCGAGTAGCCTGCGATTGGTTCCCAGGGTGCGCCGCTCGACAGGTTCAGGCGCCGGGGATTCTGATCGTCTGGTGTCATGCTTCGCGGCGGGTGGCCGGCCGAGGCGAGTAGGGTCCAGGAACTCCTGACTCGCAACACTAGCGGCGGGAACGAACGCGCGCCACACCCATCCCTCGGTGTGGCGCGCACTCCATTTTGCCGCGTGCGGCGACCCTGCCCGGCCCCCGCCGCCAGCTGCGGGCCGGGGCCGGAGCGGGTCCGGCCGGTACGCTTACCGACGCTCTCGGCGAGCGTCCATGCGGTCCGGCGCGCGATCGCGCAGGAGGTCGGCGTACTGCCGCAGCTGGTCGGCGGTGAGGACCGACCGGACTTCCTCGTTGGCGGTCCGGGTGTTGGACCGAAGCTGCTCCATCACCGGCCGAAGCTCCTCGGGCAAGGGGTTGCCGAGCGCCATCGGGCCGCCGCGCGCGCCGGGCACCGCGCCGTTGTCCCGGTCACCCATCCGGTCTCGCCTCTCCTCCATCCGGCCACGCATCTGCTCGCGCTGCCCGGGTGTCAGTTCGGGCCTCGGTTCGGCGCCGTCGGGCCGGGAACCCCGCATCTCGATCCGGCCGCCCGACGGCATGGCGACCCCCGCTTCCCTGAGTCGGGCGAGCAACGGTTCGTTCCGCGCCGTCAGATCGGCGTCAATCTGACCGAGGCGCGCCACCTGGTCGGCGGTGAGGTCCAGTGCCTGCTGGTTCTCGACCAGCACCCGAACCGACAGACCGGGTCCCGGCCGGTCACCGCGAGCAGGGGCGCCGTCGCCGCCTGGCTGGGCCTGGGCAGCGATCGGCGCGAAGAGCGCCAGCATCGCGAACAGCGACGGACCAATCAACATCTTCATTTTTCAATCTCCGTTTTCAGATTGTTCTCGAGGAGGCCGCGATGGCCTCGAATCATCCTAGCGGTCGCGGAGCCCGGTGGTTCCCGGACTAACCATTGTGGGGACTGAAGTTAAGCATCCTCTAATCGGCCCTTAAGCATCGCCTAATGCAGGGGCAGGAACTCGGGTGCGCGCGACCCGCTCTCCACGCCTCGCGCGACGGCGCTCGCGGGGAGAATCGGAAGCAAAGGCAACCCGCTTCTCGCGACCGTGTAGTCCGCGTGCGGAGACTTGACGTCGCGCGGGCCGTGGGCGGACATTCCGCGCACGGCCGAACGCCAGCGATGGAAGGGCGGCCGGAAGCACGATCGAGCAAGGCCGGCCGCTGGTTGGAGGAATCCGGAAGCCGGATCGGCGGTCGGGTCCATAGCGAAACCTGAAATCCACGCCCCGGAAGCGCGTGATCATCAAGGACATCGATGAGTGACACCGTCGTACGCGCCCATCTCGTACGGGTCCTGACCTGGCATGACGCGCACGCGTCGTTCGAGCGAGCGGTTCGGCATCTGGACCCGCTGCTGCGCGGTCAGCAGCCGCCGGGCGCTCCGTATTCGCCCTGGCAGCTTGTCGAGCATCTGCGAATCACGCAGGCGGACATCCTGGACTTCTGCGTCAACTCCGAATACCAGGAGCCCACGTGGCCATACGACTACTGGCCGCCCACCCGTGAGCCGCCGACCGACGACGCCTGGAACGAGAGCATCGCCAGGTTCCTGAGGGATCGTGCGGAGCTCGTGCGGATCGCGGAGGATCGCACGATCGATCTCCTCGCCCCGATTCCGCACGGCGACGGCCAGACCTACCTGCGCGAGATTCTGCTCGCCTCCGACCACAACAGCTATCACGTCGGCGAGCTCGTTCTCGTACGGAGATTGTTGGGGGCCTGGCCGCCGGCCTGACGAAAACCCCACGTCCATGGCCCGTCCATTGCACGCGGCACACCGAACGCCCAGCACAACGATCCGCCACGAAGGGCCGCTGCCATGGCCGAAGTCACCGAGACCGGAGTTCCTCCCGACACTCTGACCGGCGATCACTTCCGGCGGATGCTCGCCGAGAACATCCAGGAGATCTTCTGGATCCTCGATCCGGAGACGTACCGGGTACTCTACGTCAATCCCGCCTTCGAGCGTGTCACGGGGATCCCGGTCGAGGACGTCTACGCCAACGCCACCGCCTGGCGATCGGCGCTCGACCCTCGTGACCGAACCCGGGTCGAGTCGGAGATCGAGGACCGCAACCGTCTGGGCGAACCGCACGACATCGAGGGGCGACTCATCGGGCCGGACGGCGAGGTTCGCTGGATGTGGGCCCGCGGGCTTCCCGTACGCGACGACGGCGGCAAGGTCATCATCGCCGGCGTCGTTGAGGACATCACGGAGCGCAAGCTGGCGCAGGAGAGGCTCGACCATTCGGCGTCCCTGCTGCGCGCGACCCTCCGCGCCACGGCTGACGGCATCCTCGCGGTTGACGGCGAAGGCCAGGTCGCGATCATCAACGACCGCTTTGTCGAACTCTGGCGACTGCCCAGGTCGGTCGCCGAAGAGGCCGTTGGCGAGGAGGCGCTCTGGAAGCACCTGCTGGGGCAGCTCCGCGAGCCCGTCGAGTTCCGGAAGCGGCTGCTCGAGATCGGACTGCGACCCAACGCGGAGAGCTTCGACATCGTCGAGTGCCTCGACGGCCGGATCTTCGAGGCCTATACCCGGCCCCGCCGAATGGGCGGGCGCATCAATGGGCGGGTCTGGAGCTTCCGGGACACGACGGCGCGGGCACGGGCCGAGCGGGAATTGCGGAACCGGACGCGCCGTCTCGGCCTCTACAACTCCGCTCTCCTTCACCTCGCGCGGCGCGGCGTGCCGGGCCGCGCCGAGGCCCTCGAACGGATTACGGAAGCCGCGTCGGAGATCCTCGAAACGGAGCGCGCGGGTGTCTGGCTCTACGATTCGGCGCACGAGAATCTGCGCCTGTACAATCTTTATCTGAGGAGCGAAGAACGTCACGTATCGGGGGATGTGCTCCGCCGCGAAGACGCGCGGCCGTACTTCGGGGCGCTGGAGGAAGAGCGGGCCCTCGCGATCCACGACGTCCATTCCGATCCGCGCACGACGGGCCTCGCCGACTACTACTGCGCCCCCATCGGGATCGCCTCCATGCTGGACGCGCCGATCCGGCTGGGAGGCAAGGTGGTCGGCGTGATCTGCTTCGAACAGGTCGGCCCTCCGCGCGAGTGGACCGTCGAAGATGAGAGCTTCGCGGGTTCGATCGCGGACCTCGTCTCCATCGCTTTCGAAGCCAGCGACCGCGAGCGGGCGGAATGGGGAACGCGCTTCCTCGCCCGCGCCAGCGCGATCCTCTCATCGTCGATCGACTACCCGGCCACGATCGGCAACGTCGCTCATCTCGCGGTCCCGATGCTTGCCGACTGGTGCCTGGTCGACATGGTCGAGGATGGGCGGATCCGACGGATCGCATCGAGTCACGACGATCCGCGGAAGGAGGAGCTCCTCCGCGACCTCGAGAGCCAGTTCCCGCCCGAGTGGGATTCGCCGCAGCCCGGCGCACGCGCGATTCGCACGGGGAAGGCCGAGATGGTGCGAGAGGGCGGCGGCGAGATCCTCGCGTCGAGGACGCGGGGTGAGCAGCATCGACGTCTCATCCGCCAGCTCGAACTCCGCTCCTGGATCGCCGTGCCGATGCGCCGGAACGACCGGACGCTCGGCGCCATCACGTTCGTCAGCGTCAAACGGAGCTACGACGGTCACGACCTCGCGCTCGTAACGGACCTGGCCGACCGCGCCGCGATGGCGATCGAGAATGCCACCCTCTACGAGCGCGCCCGCGAATCGAGTCGCGCCAAGAGCGACTTCCTGTCGGTGATGAGCCATGAACTCCGCACGCCCCTCACCGCCATCCAGGGATACACCGACCTGATCCTCTCCGGCGCGTCGGGCGAGGTGTCCAAGGATCAGGCCAGGCAGCTCGAACGCGTCCGCCTCCGCTCGAAGGATCTCCTGCGGATGATCGACGAGATCCTGGACTACGCGCGGATGGAGGATGGGCACGATGAGCCCGAGGACGAGGTCATTGACCTTGCGGGCCTCCTGCGCGAGTTCGCGGCTGGAGCGGCTCCGCTTATCGAGGAAGCGGGCCTCGAGTTCCGGACGCGGATTCCGGAGGAGCCCGTCCCGCTCACGACCGACCCCGCGCGGATCGAGCACATCCTCATGAACCTCGTTTCCAACGCGGTCCGGTACACCGAGCGTGGGTTGGTGACGGTCGAGGCGCAACGCGACGATGGGCGCATCCGCATCCGGGTCACCGACACCGGAATCGGAATCGACCCGGGCGACCAGGAGCGTATCTTCGAGCCCTTCGTTCAGGTCGAAGAGGTGATGACCCGTCGGGAGGATGGGAGCGGGCTCGGGCTATCGATCGCGCGTCGGTTCGCGCGCACCCTGGGCGGCGATGTCACCGTGGAGAGCGAGCCTGGAAAGGGGAGCACCTTCACGCTGGAACTGCCCGCGGACAAGTGACGACTGTCCAGGTATTCCTGTCGGCGGCACGAGGGCGCGGGAGATCTCACCCCTCCACCCCCTCCGCCTCCGCTCCTGTCTGCACCCGCCAGAGCGCCGCGTAGATCCCGTCCCGGGCGACCAGTTCATCGTGCGTCCCGACCTCGGCGACCCGCCCCTGGTCCAGCACGCAGATCCGGTCGGCCCCGCGAATCGTCGACAGCCGGTGCGCGATGGCGATCGTCGTACGATCCTTCGAGATCCGCTCGAGCGACCGCTGGATCGCCGCCTCCGTCTCGTTGTCGACCGCGCTCGTCGCCTCGTCGAGGATCAGGATCGGCGGGTTCTTCAGCAGCGCCCGCGCAATCGCGATCCG
>CAZUVK010000250.1:0-245 GCA_964623785.1 uncultured Gemmatimonas sp.
CGAGCACTCCAGGCGCCCGGGTCACATGCGCGTCCGTCCCCTCGGTCACGACCAGGCCCGGCGGCAGTCCCTCTCCCCAGATCGCCACCCGCGCACTATGGACCTGCCGGGAGTGCACCGTGGTCGGGAATCCCGTCGCCTCGCGCAACCTGCGCCACCGACCGACCGAGGCGCCGACCGGCGATTCGCCGAAGAGACCGAAATCCATCGTCTCCGGAGACCCTCCGCTCCCCGTCGTACCCTGC
>CAZUVK010000250.1:255-5904 GCA_964623785.1 uncultured Gemmatimonas sp.
GTACCCTGCGTCAGCCACGGGAACCGATCCGCCCACTCGGGATGTCGCCAGAGAGGGATGTCGGCGGCGGTCAGGATCTCGGCGACGCGGCGTACCTCAGCCGCCGTCAGGCGTGCCGTGGAGTCAATCGGTCGGTACTCCATCCGCCCGCGCCTCGCTGCCGGCCTCGACGGACGCCGGGCTCGGGGATACGCCTTCCACCCTGTCGAGTCGGGCACGCAGCGCTTCGACCTCCAGCCGCAGCGAGTCGAATTCCTTTCGCGACACCCACTCAAGCCGCTCCCGCGCGTCGCCCAGGGTCGATTGCACCCGACTCGCCGTGTCGCGCACCACGTTCCTCGCTCTCTCCGGGCTGAGATCGCCCCGCGAAATCGCTTCGTCGAGCGACTCCTCGAGCGCGTCCTTGAACGCCGCGAGCATTCCGATCCCCGTACGGATCCCTTCGGCGATACCACCGCTGCGCTGCTCCGTCATCCTGGCTCCATGGATGTTTCGTTTCCGCGGGGTCCCGCGCCATGACTCAGTCTTCGCGCGAATCGCCGCGCGAGATATTGGCGCCGAGAGCGAGCAGACGTTCGTCGATCCGCTCGTAACCCCGCTCGATCTGACCGATATTGTAGATCTCGCTCTCGCCCTCCGCCCCGAGCGCCGCGATCAACAGCGCCATACCCGCCCGAATGTCGGGACTTTCGAGGACACCGCCGTAGAGCTTGGACGACCCGACGACCACGACGCGATGCGGATCACACAGGATCAGGCGCGCGCCCATCCCCACCAGCTTGTCCGTGAAGAACATCCTCGACTCAAACATTTTCTCGTGGACGAGGATGGTGCCGTCACACTGCGTCGCGACGACGAGCGCGATCGACGTCAGGTCCGCGGGGAATGCGGGCCATGGACCATCGTCGATCTTTGGAATGTAGCCACCGAGGTCCGTTTTGACTCTCAACTCCTGGTCGCCGGGGATGAACACGTCTTCACCGCGGATCTCCACACGGACGCCCAGCCGGTCGAACCCGATGAGTGTCGAGTCGAGAAAGTGGGGAGCGGCGTCTTCGATGAGAATCTCGCCGCGGGTGACCGCGGCGAGCCCGATGAACGAGCCGACTTCGATGTGGTCGGGGCTGACCCGGAACCGCCCGCCACGCAGTCGGTCGGATCCGCTGATCTCGAGCGACTGGGTCCCGACACCCGAGATCTCGCAACCCATGCCAATGAGCATCGCACAGAGGTCCTGGACGTGCGGCTCGGCGGCGGCGTTCCGCAGCTGCGTGTCGCCTTTCGCGAGCGCCGCGGCCATGATCGCGTTCTCCGTCGCGGTCACGCTCGGCTCGTCGAGGAAGATTCGCTTCCCCGTCAGGCCGTTCTCCGCGTGCACGCCGAAGACCTCGCGGCGGAACCCGACCTCCGCGCCCAGGCCGGCGAGCGCCAGGAAGTGCGTATCCATCCTGCGCCGACCGATGATGTCTCCGCCCGGAGGCGGCAGCTGCATCTGCCCCGTCCGCGCCACCATCGGTCCGGCCAGGAGGATCGACGCGCGGATCCGAGCGGCGACGACCGGGTCCAGCGCGTTCGGCCGCAGTTCCACGGCACGCACTCGAACGACGTTCCGGTCGATCCATCCAACCTCCGCGCCGAGTCCTTCGATCAGCGACATCAGCGTACGCACGTCGCGGATGTCGGGGACATTCTCGAGAATGACCTCTTCGTCCGTAAGGAGCGTCGCCGCGAGCATTGGCAACGCGGCATTCTTGTTTCCGGCGGGCCGGATCCGACCATTCAGGCGTTGACCACCCTGGACGACGAACTTGGGCACTTTTCCGCTGCTCCTGTTTCCAGACTCTCTGGCATCGGTGGGAACGACTGCCGGGTGGGGGTCACCGGCGGCTCGGGCGTCTTCAGAACGTTCGAAAGCGCCTTCGCCCGCGCAAGGATCGTGCAACGACTTACCCTTCAATTTGCTTGACACCCTTCCGAATGGTGGAATACCTTTGCGAATAATCCGTTTCCCGTATCGTCACATAACGTGCGGATCGGGTACGTGACGTCCCCATCTCCCCGCCGGGAGGACCCTTGCAGCTGCTGATCGCGGTCATCAACGAGGAAGAAAAGCTGGACGAGATCCTCTCGGGGATGATCGAGCTCGGGATTACCGGCGCGACGATCATCAACAGCGAAGGCATGGGCCGGGTCCTCTCCCACGACATCCCGATCTTCGCCGGGCTCGAAGCGATCGCCTCTCGCTCGCGCCCGCAGAATCAGACGATCTTCAGCGTCATCCGCGAAGAGGAGAAGGTGGACGGCGCGCTTCGGCTCATCCGCGAAATCTGCGGCGATCTCGAGAATCCGGCCACGGGCATCGTTTTCACCATTCCGGTGAACCGTGTCGTGGGACTGGCGCCCGAGATCGGCGACGAGTCCACAACGGATGGGGGCTGACGCGCCTCGCATTGGAATCAGACTTGCACCATCAGCGTCGAAAACAACCCCCACACCAGACCCGGAGTTTGTGGAATGCCACGCCAGGATACGCTGGACTTCCTCACGGCCTTCGCCGTCGGCACCGTCCTGGGTGTCGGAGCGACCCTGCTCCTGCAGCCCGACCAGTCGCCCAAGGCCAAGGTCGCACGCCAGCTGAAGCCGTACAAGAAGCAGATCCGAAAGAGTTACAAGGAAATGTCCCGGGGCGTGTCCCGGGGCTTTCGAAGTGGTTCGGATGCGACTTCCGAGATGACCTCGGAAGTGATCAGCGCCGGTCGCGAGCTCCTCGGCGAGTTCCGCGCGGAGGTTGGCGAGATCCTCGAGCAGGCGCGCGCCGAGCTTGGTGACATCGTTACCGAGCAGGCGAAGGAGATACGGAAAGGCGCCCGGCGCACTCGCGGAAAGGTCGGACTCTAGCACTTGCTTCGCGCGCTCGGCTTCGCCCTCGCGGCGGTCATACTGATTCCGGAACCGGCATGGGCGTGGGGGCCGGCAACGCATGTGTTCCTCGGGACCGAGATCCTCCGGTCCCTGGTACTGCTGCCGCCGGCCGTCCGCGTGTTGCTGAGCGCGTATCCAAAGGATTTTCTCTACGGATCCGTCGCCGCTGATATCTCGCTCGCCAAGAAGTACGTCCCGGAAGGTCGCCACTGCCACCACTGGCACGTCGGTGAGGAGATATTCGAAACCGCCGAGACGGATCGCCTCCGTGCCGTTGGGCTCGGCTACCTCGCGCACCTTGCCGCCGACACCATCGCCCACAACTACTTCGTCCCGCGACAACTGCTCCTGACCTCCTCCAGCAAGGCTCTCGGGCATTCCTACTGGGAGCACCGGATGGACGTGCAGCTTGGGGAGCGGTTCACCCGGGTCGCGCGCGAGGTGGTGATGGAGCACGATCACTCCGCCGCCGATGCGCTCTTCGACCGCGTCCTTTCCGCCACGCTCTTCTCCTTCCAGACGAACCGCAGGATCTTCCGAGGGATGATCCGCTTCCAGGACAGCGATCGGTGGCAATCGATCTTCGGAACCGTGCTCCAGAATTCGCGATGGAGCCTTTCGAACCTCGCCGTGAAAGACTACACCGAGCTCTCGTTCGACTACATCGTCGACTACCTGAGCCGTCGAGGTGAGGCAGTTGCCGCCGGGCTCGATCCGATCGGTGAGGAGAACCTGGGACTCTCGAAGCGAATCCGGAGGCTCGCGATCAAGGAAGGAAAACTGGAGTATCCGGACCTGCTCGAGGAGATGGCCGACAACTTCTTCCCCATACCGAACGTGCCGTTCGGCCATCTCCGGCGCGCGAGAGAAGATCGGGAAGCCAGCTGAAGACGGAGGGTGCGACGCGGAGGGTCATCCGCGCCGCGCCAGGCACCCAATGGCTCAGGAAAGCCGCTTGCGCAGGAGCGCGGCCGTCTCCTTCGGGTCGGCCTTCCCGCCCGACAGCTTCATCACCTGTCCCACGAAGAAGCCCATCAGCTTCGCCTCACCCGCCCGGAATCGATCGACGGCGTCTGCATTGCCGGTCACCGCTTCATCGACCCAGGCCTCGAGCGCCCCGGTATCGCTCACCTGCGCGAGACCCTGCTCGTCCACGATCGTGGCGGCTGGACGTCCCGTTTCGACCATCTCGGCGAAGACCTGTCGCGCGATGGGTCGCGAGATCCGACCCGACCTCAGGATCTCGATCAGCCCGGCCAGGAGGTCAGGCGTGACGCGCAGACCCGAGATCTCGACGCGGGCGTTCCGTGCCGCGGCGAGGACGTCGCCCATCGTCCAGCTCGCGGCGTCCGCCGATGAGGCACCGGCCGCGACCACCCGCTCGTAGTAGTCGGCGAGTTCGCGGGTCGCGGTGAGCTGCTCGGCATGCGCCCGGGCCAGTCCGAACGATGCCTCGAATCGCGAAGCCCTCGCCCACGGCATCTCCGGAACCGTCGTCGCGATCTCGTTGAGCCAGGCGCCCGGGATCTCCACGACCGGCAGGTCGGGATCCGGGAAGTACCGGTAGTCGTGGCTCTCTTCCTTGCTCCGCATCGGTCGGGCTTCACCGCGCGCCGCGTCCCAGAGCAGCGTTTCGTGGACGACCGGTTCTCCGCTCGACACGAGCGCCCGCTGGCGCGCGATCTCGAACTCCAGCGCGCGTTCGACGTTGCTGAAGGAGTTCATGTTCTTCACCTCCGTCTTCGTCCCGAGCGGATCGCCGGGGCGACGGACGGACACGTTCGCGTCCACGCGAAGGCTGCCTTCCTCCATGTTGCAGTCGCTCACGTCCAGATACTCGAGCGCCTGACGGAGCCGGCCGAGGAAGTCCCGCGCCTCAGAGGGGGACTGTACGTCCGGCTCGGTGACGATCTCGATCAGGGGGACACCCGTCCGGTTGAGGTCGACGGCGGTCGCACGGTCGATCCGGTCGTGGAGCGACTTCCCCGCGTCCTCCTCCAGGTGGATCCGGCGGATTCTGATTCGCGCGGCCGGACGATCGCCTGATTCCGGAAGCTCGACGTATCCGTCGGTCGCGAACGGGCGCTCGAACTGCGAAATCTGGTAGCCCTTCGGCAGGTCCGGGTAGAAGTAGTTCTTGCGGGCGAAGACGGAGTGTTCGTGGACCTCGCAATGTAGTCCCACCGCCGCGCGCACGCCGAGCTCGACGGCCCTGCGGTTGAGGACCGGGAGTGCTCCGGGCAGGCCCAGGCACACCGGACACGTGTGGACGTTCGGCTCCGCGCCGAACTCGTTCAGGTTGCCGCAGAACAGCTTCGTCCGCGTCTTCAACTGAACGTGGATCTCCAGGCCGATCACCGGCTCAAGCTCCGTCGCCACCACGGTCATCAGCGGGTCCCTTCGGTTGCCGGCTCGCCGGGAGCCTCGCCGAGCGCGCGTTCGAGCGACCGTGCGACCCGGACCAGTGCCGGCTCGCTCCAGCGCGGCCCCATCAGCTGGCCACCCACCGGGAGGCCGCCGACAGTCCCGATCGGGAGCGACAGCGCGGGGATTCCCGCCAGATTGGCGGTGACGGTGAAGACATCGGAAAGGTACATCTCGTATGGCTCGTCGATGCGCTCCCCGAGCGCGAAGGCGGGCGAAGGCGCGGTCGGCGTGAAGATCAGATCCACACCCGACGCGAAAACGTGGTCGAAGTCGCGAATGATCAGGCCACGCACGCGCTGG
>CAZUVK010000251.1:0-1798 GCA_964623785.1 uncultured Gemmatimonas sp.
GCTCCCGCTCAACTCCATCATGTCGGGTGGGACGGTGAGCCGGGTGATCCAGTCCGAGAACCCGAATCTCCCGACGGGAACGATCGTGCTGTCGAATTCCGGCTGGCAGGAATACCAGGTCAGCGGGGGAGGCGGGTTGACGCGGATCGACCCTGATATGGAGAACCCGCAATACTACCTGAGCGTCCTGGGGATGCCCGGGTTCACGGCGTACCACGGCCTCCTGCGCATCTGCGACCCGCGGCCCGGGGAGACGCTGGTGCTCGCCGCCTCGACGGGGGCCGTCGGCTCGGTGGTGGGACAGCTCGGGAAGATCCGGGGATGCCGCGTGGTGGGGATCGCCGGAGGACCGGAGAAGTGCGCCTACGCGGTCGAGACGCTTGGCTACGACGCTTCCGTCGACCATCGCGACCCGGAGATGCCGCGGTTGCTCCAGGAAGCGTGCCCGGACGGGATCGACGTGTACTTCGAAAACGTCGGCGGCCCCGTCTTCGACGCGGTCATGCCTCTGCTCAACCTGCAGGCCCGCGTTCCCGTCTGCGGGCTGATCGCGCAGTACAACGAGGAGAACCTGCCCCCGGGGCCGGACCGCATGCCGCTCCTCCAGGTGTCCATCCTCGCGAGCCGGGTCCGCATGCAGGGCTTCATCATCGGCGATCACTACGTGGAGAACGGCGTGGACAACCGACCGGGCTGGAGGAACGAACTCCGCCAGTGGGTGGATGAGGGACGGATCTACTACCGGGAAGACATCACCGAGGGGTTCGAGAACGCTCCGCGGGCGTTCATCGGAATGCTGCGGGGGGAGAACTGGGGGAAGGCGGTGGTGCGAGCGTCCGCCTAGCCCGGGAAGCGCGGATCCACCCGTGATCCAGGCCGATCGTCACGAGACGAGCCCGGATCATGGTGGTTTCGGTTAATGAGGGATTCCCCCCGCTCCCCGTCCGGCGGGCGGCCCGTGATCCAGTATCGAGGACCGGGTCCCAGCGAGCTGGCGCGGTCGCCCGGATTCGTGAACGGACACCGCTCCATGGAGAGACATCCGCAGCCGATGCACTCGGTGAGCTCCGCATCGAGACGCTCCAATTCCGCGATCCGCGCCCTGACCCGCTCCCGCCATCCGCTGGAGAGGCGCGTCCAGTCGGATTCCGTTGGGGCGCGATCCGTCGGCAGGCTCGCCAGCTCGGCGCCGACCTCCTCGAGCGTCAATCCCACCCTCTGCGCGAACACGATGAACGCGATCCGGCGAAGCGTCGCGCGGCGGTACCGCCGATGTCCGGACTCCGCCCTCTCCGCCGTGATCAGGCCACGCTTCTCGTAGTATCGCAACGCGGAAACGGCGACCCCGCTGCGTCGCGACACCTCCCCGATCGTCAGGAATGGAAACATAGGGGGATAATAGAGCGTATCCCCCTTGACCTCAACCGCGCTTCAGGTCTTAGCTTCCCGCCGACGCTCAGGTATCCCTGGTTCAGCACGCTTCAACCGACGGAGAGTCCGGCATGATCGAAATCATCGTCCTGCGCCTCGTACATGTTCTGGGAGGCACGTTCTGGGTAGGAAGCGGGCTCTTCACCGGCCTCTTCCTGATGCCTTCCCTGATGGCATCCGGGCCGGCGGCGGGTCAGGTGATGGAGGGGTTGCGGCGGCGGCGGCTCTTCGTTGTTCTGCCGTGGGTGGCGGTGTTCACGATCCTGTCGGGGCTTCGGCTGATGTGGCTGACGTCCGGCGGATTCGCGGCGGCGTATTTCGCGACGCCACGGGGAGCCACCTTCGCGGCTGCCGGCGTGGCCGCGTT
>CAZUVK010000251.1:1808-5896 GCA_964623785.1 uncultured Gemmatimonas sp.
GCGCTCCAGGCCGCTCCAAGCGAGGAGGAGCGGGCGAGGATCGCGGCTGAACTCGATCGGGTGCGGCGGCGGAGCGGGGTGGCAAGCGCGGTAGCGATGTGGCTGCTGATCCTCAGCGCGTCGGGAATGGCGATCGGGCGGTACATGGGGTGAGGGGCGGCACGTCCGGAAGGCAGAATGGATCGAGGAACCTCACCCCAGCCGCTTCCGGAACAGATACATCAACGCATCGTTCAGCTCGTCGATCTTCCCGGATGGAGCGCCGTCCTCGCCGACGCCGAGTTGCCTCGGGAAGACGAGGATGTAGCTATTGTCCCGGAAGTACTTGTTCAGGTAGTCAGGCAGCTTCGCCATATAGTCGTGCCAGGTCACCCCACCCCGCCTGCTCAGCACGAAGACGAGGTTGTCGTTCCTCTCGAAATCTCTCGAGAGGATGAGGAGGTCGTCCCACTCCGCGAACTCGTGGAGGTCACACGGTACCGTGTACCGGTCGCGGACCTTGGCGATCAACTCCAGAGTTTCCGGTGAGCCATAGAAGACGAGCCTGGCACCGCTGTTCTTCGCGAGATTCCACACCTTCAACAGCCAGTGAGGGAAGCCCGCCTCGATCTCGGCACCCTTCGGCACGACGATGATGTGCCTCCGGATCGTCGCGATCGGCTGCGCATTCTTGTAGATCAGCGTGGTGACGTTGCTCTTTGCGAGGATGCCCTGGTTCAGCCTTCCGATGAAGGCGTCCGACATCCCCTTCTCGCTATGGATCCCGAGCACGAGCGTCGTGATCTTGTTCTCCTTGATCACGTTCGTGATGCCGTTCACGATGTTCACGTCGTGGCGCAGGAGGCAGACGAGGTGATTGTCCGTCGCGGCCGCAACGTTCTCGGCGGACTCCAGAACCTTCATCGCATTCCTGTCGTCCGTCTCCGTATAGTCGTGGCTCGTGATGATGTTCAGCGCGTAAAGACCGCTCCGGCTGTTCGGTCGCTTCACCATCGTACTGAGATTGACCAGTTCCTCGGCCGTCTCCGGCCTGGCAACCGAGATCAGGATGCGCTCCTCGTCGTCACCGCCGGTCTCGCTCGACACGTCCGCGCCGCTCGAGTCGAGCGCGATCCGCTGCGCGCCGAACTGCGTCTGGATCGCGGCCGATGTGCAGGTCACGAGGATCATGATCAGCGAACCGTTCAGCACCGCGTCATTCAACAGGCCCAGATTGTACCCGACGATCACGACGGCGAGGGTGGAAGCCGCCTGCGCGCTGCTGAGACCGTTGATGACCTGGCGCTGCGCGACCGAGAACCCGAGCGATTTCTGCGTCCCGAGCGCCGCAAGATACTTCGATAGCACGGCGGCGACGGTCATCACCACGCCGACGATGATCGTGTCCCCGTCCGACACGAAGGCGCCGAGCGAGACGAGCATCCCCACGCCGATCAGGAAGAACGGAATGAAAAGCGAGTTGCTGACGAAGTTGATTCGATTCATCAGCGGCGACGTGCGCGGGATCAGCCGGTTCAGGGACATCCCGGCAAAGAGCGCCCCGATGATCCGCTCGATGCCGGCCAGCTCCGCGATGAACGCGCCCGAAAAGAGCATGATGAGCACGAACACGAACTGCAGCACGTTGTCCTGGAACTGCTTGAAGAACCACCGGGTGACAATGGGAAAGACGAAGGCGATGATCGCGGCGAAGATCGTCACCCCGATGCCGGTCCTGATCCAGAACGCCTGGTTCACCACCCCGGTCGACATGCCGACCACGACGATGATGATCAGGAACGAGATGATGTTCGTGATCAGCGTTCCGCCGAGCGTGATGCCTACCGCAATGTTCTTGTGTACATCGAACTTCGTGACGATCGGGTAGGTGATGGGCGTGTGGGGGGCGATCATCGCCCCGATCAGAACGGAGGGGATGACTTCGAACCCGAGCAGGTAGTACGCCGCCGCGAATGACAGCCCGAACGGGAAGATGAAGGTCAGGAAGCCGAACAGCGCGCTCTTGCCGCTGTTTCGCTTGAACTCGGAGACATCGGTGTCCAGCCCGGCCAGGAACATGATGAAGAGCAGCCCCGCCGTCCCGAACAGGTCGAAACTGGCGTCGCGGTCCATGATGTTCAGCCCGAGCGGACCGATGATCATCCCCGCGAAGATCAGCCCCAGGAGCGGGGGTACCTTGATCCTGTTGAACAGGATGGGCACCACGAGGATGATTACGAGGATCAGTAGAAACTGCTCCACCGGGTTGGTGATCGGCAGATTCAGGTACTCACTCATGCGTCACGTTCAGTTGCGGTCCGGTCGGTATTGCGCTGCCCTTTGCTCCTTCGTGGCTCGAGCCGCGGCGCGGATTCGAGCGCCTCGGTGAACCCCGCCCCGAGCCCGGATCCGGTGCACGGAATGGCGTCCGGGGATGCGGGGCCGGGGGATCAATAGGGTCGGGACTCCAGACAGCAAACAGGCCGGGCACATCGAAGTGCCCATAATTACGAAACCGGGCCCGATGCCGGACCCGGCGAGTATGATCGGTCACCATCCTGCCACCCTTCCCATGGAGCCCGCGAGGTTGAGTAACGGGCTCAGAGAGGGGTGTCTCTGTCCGGATCCGGGTCCGGATTCACCGCTGATCGGCGATGCGGTACCCTGGACGCTCGCCGTACGCTTCGTCGTGGCCGGGCTGCGATGGATCCGTCGAGCCATCGGGATCGCGGACTCGCTTGCCAATATCCTCCGGCCGAGGACGCGGAGCAAGCCCCCTTCAGCGAGCCGGGGTGAGGCGTGCGTGCGACGAGCGAGATGGCGTACCCGGTGAGCCCCACCGAACAAGGCTCATCCTGGTCCGCGGTGGACGGATACCGGCGCATTCCGATTCGCTACCGACTGTCGAGGGACTCCAGTCGGGCTTCGAGCCGTTCCAGCCGAACTCGCAGCTCCGCGTTCTCACGACTCAGCTGCTCGGTCCTTTCCGTGAGCGCCTTGACGGCGGCCAGGTTGACGCCATCGATGTCGACGGAATTGATGAGCAGGTCGCTCTCACCGAGGCCGAACGCGGCGTAGAAGTCCTGCGCCATCGGCCCCAGATGGCGGATCTCGCGGGCCTGGGTCCTGTAGTTCCAGCTGCTGACCGGCACTCCTCGTAGACGCTCGAGTATCTCCTCGCCATCGATTTCGAGGAAGTTCTCCTTGCGGTTACGATCCGAAATGCTGCTCCATGAGCCTCCACCGGGCGCGACCTCAACGCCGGAGGAGAGGTTCTGGCTGGTGTACATCCTGATGCCACCACAGCCGCGAACGACGAACTGATTGTTCGCCGTCGCGTAGACTGAGTCCGACGAGAAGCCGGCGCAGCCATCGCCAAGCACGATCGAGCCGGAACGGTTGGCCGTGCGCGCATTCTTGCCGATCGCAATCGAGAAGTTGCCGCTGGCGCTGTTCTGCAGTCCTATGGCGACAGCGAAACTGCCGTTGGCGATGCTGGGCCCAAGGACCATTGAAGCCTGGCCGCCGGCGATCGAGGAGGGGCCTAGCGCCAGCGCATCGTCGCCGGTCGCCTGCGCACCGCTCCCGATCGCCACGGCGGATGTCGATGTGGCCGTGCCATTGAATGCCAGGGAGCGATTCCCGGAGGCCGTCGAGTTGCTGCCCAACGCAACAGACTGATCGCCGGCTGCCCTCGTGGACAACCCCGCCGCGAACGAGGAGCTTCCTTCGGCCCGCGTATTCTCGCCGAACGCCACCGAGCCATGACCGACACTGGCGACATCCCAATATGTACCGCCGGGTGCAGTGAGGTTGCCGGCGCGGAACGCCGCTCGCGCTGGATACCACATCATCCGGACGCCGACCCCCGTGACCGGAATCTCTCCCGCGTCCAGGGTTCCGCCCGCGACCAGGCCGTTGAGATTGTCGAGATCGAATGCTCCCGAAACCGTGGTGTCGAGGGTTCCCGCAGGGCCAGCGGGTCCCTCTGGTCCGGCGGGGCCTTCTGGCCCCTGCTCGCCCGGCTCACCCTGGGGACCCGCGGGGCCCGCCGGGCCTATGCCACCGGACTCGGCCCGCTGGCCCGCAGGGTCCGGCTGGCCCGCAGG
>CAZUVK010000252.1:0-5851 GCA_964623785.1 uncultured Gemmatimonas sp.
TGTCGATGCCCGACATCGACGTCGACTTCTGCTTCGAGAGGCGCGGCGAGGTGATCGAGTACGTCCGGGAGAAGTACGGTCGCGACGCGGTCGGCCAGATCATCACCTTCGGGACCATGAAGTCGCGGGCCGTCGTGAAAGACGTCGGTCGCACGCTCGGCTTTCTCCCCGCCGAGACCGATCGGCTGGCGAAGCTCATCCCGAACGGTCCGGCGTATTCGCTCACCGTCGAGGAAGCCGTGGAGAAGGTGCCGGAGATTCGCGACCTCTACGCGAATGAGGAGCGCTATCGGAAGCTGCTCGACTACTCCTCAACCCTCGAAGGTCTCTCGCGTCACTCCAGTGTTCACGCGGCGGGCGTCGTGATCGCGCCCGGCCCGCTGGACGACTACGTGCCGGTCTGCACCCAGAGCACGAAGGGGGCGGGCGCCGGCGACGGAGAGTCGATCATCGTGACGCAGTACGACATGAACTGCCTGGAGAGGGCGGGCATGTTGAAGATGGACTTCCTCGGCCTCAAGACGCTGACCGTGATCCACGACGCCGTGGAGACGATCCGTCGGCGTCACGGGAGCTTCCGGCACCCGGAGACAGACGTCGAGTACACGCGGATGGAGGACGTGCCGCTCGACGACCCGAGCGTCTACCGGATGCTGTCGCGCGGCGGCACCGGCGGCGTGTTCCAGTTCGAATCCGCGCTCGCCACCGAGAAGCTCCGGGCGATGAAAGCCGACCGGTTCGACGACCTGATCGCCGCCAGCGCGCTCATCCGCCCCGGCCCGCTGGACATGGGCATGGACGCCGTCTACATCCGCCGGAAGCTCGGCCTCGAGGAGGTGAGATACGCCCATCCCGACCTTGAGGAAGTACTCGAGCCGACGTACGGCGTGATCGTCTATCAGGAGCAGGTGATGCGGATCGCGCAGGTGCTCGGCGGGCTGAGCCTCGCCGAAGCGGACGTGCTCCGAAAGGCGGTGGGCAAGAAGGACGCGAGCCTGATCGCCGCGGAGATCGGCAAGTTCGTGACGAAGGCGACCGATCGGGGCCATGACGAGCGCGTGATCCGCGACCTTGCCGAGCAGATCGAAGCGTTCGGCCGGTACGGCTTCAACAAGTCGCACTCCGCGGCATACGGGCTCCTCTCGTACCGCACCGCGTGGCTCCGCTGTCACTACCCCGCCGAGTTCATGGCCGCGCTGATGAGTTCGGTCGTCGACAAGCCGGACGACGTGGTCGCGTACATCGCCGACTGCCGGGAGCTGGCCCGGTCGCTGCCGGAGAAGTTCGCGGTGGGCCTGGAAGTGCTCCCGCCGCACGTCAACGAGTCGAACCTGAAGTTCACCGTCGTCGGCGAGGGCGCCGGCCAGATCCGGTTCGGGCTTGGCGCCATCCGCGGGGTGGGCGAGGGCGCCGTCCGGTCGATCCTCGCCGCCCGGGAAGCCGAGGGCACATTCGAGTCGATGTTCGACCTGCTCAACCGGATCGACCTGAGGTTGTGCAACAAGCGCGTGGTCGAAGCGCTGATCTGCGCGGGGGCACTCGATGGGTTCGCGCCCGAATTCGGCCGCCCGCAGCTGCTCGCGGGACTCGATGCCTCGTTCGCGGCGGCGCAGCAGGCCCAGCGGGACCGGGAGAGCCTGCAGGAGAACATCTTCGGTGACCTGCTCGGCGATCCGGGCTCGACGGTGGGGATCGTCGCGCCGCCCCTGCCCCGCGTGGAACCGTGGCCGGAGAGCGAGCGCCTCAAGCGGGAGAAGGAGCTGCTCGGGTTCTTCATCTCCGGGCACCCGCTCGACCGGTACCGCGATGAGATGACGGTGTTCGACCGGATCAGCACCGCGAATCTGCGGGAGTTCCGCGACCAGAAGGTGGAGTTGGCCTGCGTAGTCACCGCCACCGCTCCACAGATCTCGAAGCGTGACGGCGCCGAGTGGGGTCGGGTCACCGTGGAGGATTTCGTGGGCACCGCGACCGTGCTCGCGTTCGGCGAGGTGTGGGCTGCCTGCAAGGAACTGCTCCACAAGGACGCGCCGGTGCTCATCCGGGGCTCCGTCTCCGGTCGCGAACGTGACGAGGAGGATCCACCGATCTTCCTTGACGGGGTGGTGCCGCTCGAGCGCATCCGGGAGTCAGGCGAAGTGACGGTGTGCATCGAGATGAGCGCGGACCAGCACGACGCCGAGACGCTGAAGCTCGCCGGCGCGGCGTTTTCCCGTTTCCCCGGGTCCGGCCCGCTCTTGCTGCGCTGGCATACGCCAGGCGAGAACGGCGGCGTGGCCGCGGCCGCCGGACGCGAGACGATGCTCCGTTCCCGAACTGTGCGGATCGCCCCGCGTGAAGAGCTGATGACCGCCCTGCGCGAAGTGTTCGGCGACCAGCGGGTGCGGCTGGTGAGGACCGCCGCCAATGACGGCCCCGCGGTTGGCCGAACACACTCCGGAGGCACGCGCGCGACAACGTAATGCCCTTTTTCGACTTCCATCGTTATTATAGAGGATGTGTCGGACTCGGCCCTGCCGGCTCGGCCATCATGATTTGATCCAAATCGACATCGTCTTGAGGGATATTTGGCTACGATCGCCCATCTCGATTTCGAGAAGGCCATTTCGGAAGTGGAAGACCAGATCGACCGTCTCCAGGATCTCGCGCGTGAGCGAGGCCTGGACGTGTCGGCGGAACTGCGCTCGCTCGAGCGCAAGCTCCACACGCTCAAGCGGGACGTCTTCGAGAACCTGACGCCGATCGAGCGCGTCCAGGTCGCCCGCCATCCCCGCCGGCCCTACACGCTGGACTATCTCCGCCTCATCTTCACCGATTTCGTCGAGTTGCACGGCGACCGCCTCTATCGTGAGGACGAGTCGATCGTGGGCGGCTGGGCGCGGCTGAACGGCGAATCGGTGATGGTCGTAGGGCACCAGAAGGGGCGGGACATGAAGGAGAACCTCCCGCGCAACTTCGGGATGCCACATCCCGAAGGGTACCGCAAGGCGTTGCGCCTGATGGAGATGGCCGGCAGGTTCGGACGCCCGGTCGTCACCCTGATCGACACGCCGGGTGCGTACCCCGGGCTGGGCGCCGAGGAGCGCGGCCAGGCCGAGGCGATCGCGCGGAACCTCCGTTCCATGGCGTCGCTCCCGGTGCCGATCATCGCGGTCGTCATCGGGGAAGGCGGATCCGGCGGAGCGCTCGCGATCGGCGTCGCTGACCGGCTCCTGATGCTCGAGAACAGTGTCTACTCGGTCATTTCACCCGAAGGCTGCGCGGCGATTCTCTGGAAGTCGGGAACCGAGCGCGACCGCGCGGCCGCCGCGCTCAAGTTGACGGCGATCGACCTCAACCGGCTCGGCATCGCCGACGAAGTGATCCCCGAGCCGGCTGGCGGCGCCCACTCCGACTGGGACCAGGTCGCGGTGAAGTTGAAGGATTCGATCCAGAAGCACCTGGACGAGCTGAAGAGGCTCGAACCGGACCGGCTGGTGGATCGGCGCACCGAGAAGTATCTGTCGATCGGGGAATGGAATGTGGACAACTGAGATGGCTCCGTCCCCCTTGCGTCGCGTCATCCTTGGCGGGTTGAGGTGATCGTGGAAATGGAATCCATGCTCCACCTCCCCGTTCTCCAGGCGGCCCCGCGTATCGACCAGGGGTCGCAGGTGGTGGAGTTGGCGTTCAAGGGAAACCGGCGTGGCTACTTCACGGCGACCGACGAATCGTTGCGTCAGGGCGACTACGTCGTGGTGGAGGCCGAGCGCGGGGAAGACGCCGGCCGAATCGTATCGGCGGGGGGGATCGCCGCCAAGAAGTGCACCACCTGCGGCTCGCCGAAGGACACGAACGCGGAAACCGGCACACTCCGCCCCGTACTCCGGCGGGCGGAGCCGCACGAGGTCCAGCAGCTACTGGCGCTGCGTTCGGACGAGGAACGCGTCCGCCGGAAGGCCCGCGATCTCGTCGCGGAACACCAGCTGCGGATGAAGGTCACGGAAGCCGAGTGGCAATGGGACCGGAACAAGCTCACGCTCTACTTCACCGCCGAACGCCGCGTGGATTTCCGCCAGCTCGTGCGGGATCTCGCGCGGACCTTCCGGACGCGGATCGAACTGCGCCAGATCGGCGTGCGTGACGAAGCATCGCTTCTCGGCGGCGTGGGGCGCTGCGGTCGCGAGTTGTGTTGCGCGACCTGGCTTCGCGAGATAAAACCCGTCTCGCTTCAGCTCGCCAAGGACCAGAACCTCTCGCTCAACCCGGCCCAGATCTCCGGTACCTGCGGCCGCCTCATGTGCTGCCTCACCTACGAACACGACGCCTACCTCGCCGCCCGGAAACGCTTCCCCCGCGAGGGCAAGACGATTCGCACGGCCATCGGATCGGAGAAGGTGATCGGGATCGACATCTGGCACGATCAGGTCACGCTGCTGAACGAAGCGCGGCAACGACGGGTCGTGAAGCTGGAAGCGCTGCGGGCCGAACTGGCCGCTCTTCCGCCCACGCCCGGCGATGCCGGCCGGCCGGACGGATCGCGCGCGGCCGGCGATGGCCGAAGCATCCGCGATGAAGAGCCCGGGCGCCCGGAGAGCGACGTCGACTCCGATCCGAACGCCACCGACGCCTGACCACCGACCGACGACCGACGACCCGCTTGAATCAGAAGCCGTTCTACATCACGACCGCGATCGACTACGCCAACGGTCTGCCCCACATCGGACACGCACTGGAGAAGATCGGGGCCGACACGATCGTCCGATACCGCCGACAGCGCGGCGACACCGTGCACTTCCTGATGGGCATGGATGAGCACGGGCAGAAGATCGCCCAGAGCGCCGCCGCCGCGGGTGTATCACCACGCGAATGGACCGACCGGATCGCCGAAGACTGGCAGGCGGCATGGCGGCTCCTGGGGATCGCCTACGACGACTTCATCCGCACGACCGAGTCGCGCCACGCGGCGGCGGTCCATGAGATCATCCGCCTCATGCAGGCGAACGGTGACCTCTACAAGGCCACTTACGCGGGGTTCTACTGCGTAGGCTGCGAGGGGTACAAGACCGAAGCTGATCTCGTCGACGGGCGCTGTCCTGAGCATCCCTCGCGCGAGATCCAGTGGCTCGAGGAGGAGGACTGGTTCTTCCGGCTCTCGGCGTACCGTGAACCGTTGCTGGCGCTGCTTCAGGATCAGCCGGACTTCGTCCGGCCGGAATCGCGGCGCAACGAAGTCCGAAGGATGATCGAGGAGACCAAGGACATCTCGGTCTCCCGATCCGGCCTCGCGTGGGGTATCCGCTGGCCTGGCGATCCGGACCATGCCGTGTACGTGTGGATCGACGCGCTGACGAACTATCTCTCGGCGACGGGATTCCCCGCCGATGGTTACGAACGGCTGTGGCCCGCTGATCTTCACGTCATCGGCAAGGACATCATTCGTTTCCACTGCGTCTACTGGCCAGCGATGCTCATGTCGGCCGGCGTCGCCATTCCGCGCGGCGTCTGGGCGCACGGGTGGATGACGATGAGCGGCGGGAAGATCTCCAAGTCCGAGGGGTCGACGATCGGGATTCCGGAAGCAGTGGAACGTTACGGTCCGGATCCGTTTCGTTACTTTGTCCTGCGCGAGGTTCCGTGGGATTCGGACGGCAACTTCAGCTGGGACCGGTTCGACGAGCGGTATACCTCGGAACTCGCCAATGACCTGGGGAATCTGGCGAATCGGACGCTGTCGATGATCCATCGATACCGGTCAGGCACGGTTCCGGCAGGTGAGTCGACCGAACTCGACCGGGCGGCATCGGAAACCGTCGCGAAGTATATCGAGCGGATGGACGAGTATGCGCTCCACGACGGCGCGGCGGTCGCC
>CAZUVK010000253.1:0-5823 GCA_964623785.1 uncultured Gemmatimonas sp.
GGATGGACATCTTCGCACCGGGTTCGGCGGCGACGGCGCTGCTCGTGGGGACGCGCATCGCGGGGGTGATGATGATCGCGCCGGTGTTCGCGTCGCGGACGCTGCCGTTGATGCTGCGGGCCGCGTTCCTGGTCGTGTTGGTGATCCTGCTCCAGCCAGTGGCTTACATGGCGCCCGAGTCGGCGCCGGCGCTGACGGTCGGGGCGTTCGCGACGGAGACGCTGATCGGGTTCGCGATCGGGTTCGGCGCCGCGATGTTCGTCGGCGCGGCGGAGGCGGCGGGCGACTTCATGGCGGTGCAGATGGGGCTTTCCGGCGCCGCGTCGCTGGACCCGATGACCGAGCTTTCGGTTCCGGTCCTGGGCCAGTTCACGGCGCTCTTCGCGGTGACGCTGCTTCTCGCGGTGGATGGCCACCTGCTGATGATCGACAGCCTCGCGGCGAGCATGGACCTGCTCCCGGTGGGCACCCCGATCGAGGTGGAAGCCGGCCTGGCGGCGATGGTCTCGCAGGGCAGCGCGCTCTTCATGCTGGGCCTTCGGTTCGCCGCGCCGGTGGTGGCCGTGGTCCTGGTGGCCAATGCCGCACTCGCCGTCCTCGGCCGGGCGGCCCCGCAGCTGAACATCCTCGCGGTCGCGTTCCCCGTCCAGATCGGCGTTGGCCTGCTCGCGCTCGCCGCGTCCGTGCCGCTCTTCGCGACGTTCTTCACCGGCTGGTCGGGTGAGTACGACGGCGCGCTCGTGCGACTCTTCTCCGCCATGCAGCCGGGCGGTCGCTGATGGCGGAACAGTCGACGATGCAGGATCGGACCGAGGCAGCGACCCCGAAGAAACGGCAGGACGCGCACGAAGAGGGTCAGGTCCCGCGTAGCACGGAGATGAACACCGCGATCATGCTGCTGGGCGCGGCGAGTGTGCTGGCGATGCTCGCGCCGGCGGCGGCCTCGGGGATCCGGGAGATCTTCGGCCGAGGGCTGATCATCGCGGGGTCGGGTCCGCTGGATGGTGACGGGACGATCGCGCTCATCCGCGACATGGGCTGGCGCGCGCTTGCCGCGATCTCGCCGCTACTGGTGGCGATGGCCACGATCGCGCTCGCGGTTACGGGGATTCAGGCGCGCGGCGTCCTCTCTCCGAAGCCGCTCGGTCCCAACTGGGGCCGGATGAACCCGCTCGCAAACGGAAAGCGGATGCTCGGCGTGCAGCCATGGGCCGAGCTCTTCAAGTCGCTTCTCAAGCTCTTCATCATTGGCATCGCCGTCTACTTCTCACTCTCGCGGGCGTGGCCGGAAATCGTCGCCCTGGCGCAGCAGTCGCCGACGGCGCTGCTCGAGGTCTCACGCAGATATGGGATCCGCCTGCTGACGATGGCCGGTGGAACCTACCTGGTTCTCGCCGCGCTCGACTACGGATACCAGCTCTGGCAGCACGAGAAGCAGTTGCGGATGTCGAAGCAGGAGGTGAAGGAAGAGTCGAAGCAGATGGACGGCGACCCGATGGTCAAGGCGCGGATGCGGGCGATCGGCCGGCAGATGGCGCGGCGGCAGATGTTCCAGGCGATCCCAACGGCGGACGTGGTGATCACGAACCCGACGCATATCGCGGTCGCGCTCCGGTATGACCCGATGGTCTCGGACGCGCCGATCGTGGTGGCGATGGGGCAGCGGAAGGTCGCGGAGCGGATCAAGGCGCTCGCGAAGGAGCACGGGGTGCCGATGGTGGAGAACAGGCCGCTCGCCCGGGCGCTGCTTTCGAACGCGCGGGTCGGCATGTCGATCCCTTCGGAGCTGTACATGGCGGTCGCCGAGGTTCTGGCCTTCGTGTTCCAGCAGCGCGCCGAGCGCGGTAGCTGGAGTGGGAGCGCGGTCGCATGAGCACGCGACCGATTCCGGCGCCCAGCACGGGCTCACAGCGGACCGCGGAGATCGCGCTCGCGGTGGCGGTCGTCTTCGTCATCGCCCTGCTGATCCTCCCGCTGCCGGGTCTGCTCCTCGACCTTTTCCTCGCGCTCTCGATCGCCCTGTCGCTGGTGGTGCTGCTGGTCGCGCTCTATACCGTGCACCCGCTCGACTTCAGCGCCTTCCCCGCGATCATCCTCCTGCTGACGCTCTACCGGCTCGCTCTGAACGTGTCGAGCACCCGGCTGATCCTGGGCAAGGGGGAAGCCGGCAAGATCATCGAGGCGTTCGGCCAGTTCGTGATCGGCGGGAATTACGCGGTCGGGATTGTGATCTTCCTGATCCTGGTCGGCATCAATTTCATCGTGATCACGAAGGGCGCTGGTCGTGTGGCCGAGGTGGCCGCGCGGTTCACGCTCGATGCGATGCCGGGCAAACAGATGGCGATCGACGCCGACCTCTCGGCCGGCCTGATCGACGAAGCGGAGGCGCGCCGCCGCCGCGACGAGGTCTCCCGCTCGGCCGATTTCTACGGCGCGATGGATGGCGCCTCGAAGTTCGTGAAGGGCGACGCGATCGCAGGGCTGCTGATCACGGGGATCAACATTCTCGGCGGGATCTTCATCGGCGTCGTCCAGCGCGGCATGCCGATCGGTCGCGCGGTGCAGGACTACACGATCCTCACCGTCGGTGACGGCCTGGTATCGCAGATCCCGGCGCTGATCGTGTCGACGGCGGCGGGCATCATGGTGACGCACGCGGCGGGTGGGGCGCGGATGGGCGCGGCGATGGCGAGCCAGTTCGGCGCGCAGCCGCGGGCGATGTGGGTCGCGGCGGGCGTGCTGCTCGCGTTCGGACTCGTGCCAGGTCTTCCGCTACTGCCGTTCGCCGCGCTGGGCGGCGGAACGGTGCTGCTCGCTCGCGCCTCGAGCGCGTCGGAGAAGGTCCGGGTTCAGGCCGCGGCGATCGGCGCGCTGGAGCCGGCGGCCGCGCCCGAAGAGAATCCCGTCCGCGAGCTACTCCAGATCGATCCGCTCGAGCTCGAGGTCGGCTACGCGCTCATTCCGCTCGTCGACGAGCCGCAGGGTGGCGACCTCCTCGAGCGCATCTCCATGCTGCGCAAGCAGGCGGCGCTGGAGCTGGGCATCCTCATCCCGCCGATCCGCATCCAGGACGACATCCGCCTGCCGGCGAACGAGTACGTGATCAAGCTCCGCGGCGCCGAGATCGGTCGCGCGGAGGTGATGCCCCGTTTCCTCCTGGCGCTCGACACCGGCTCCGTCGTTCACCCGGTGGACGGGATCGAGACGGTGGACCCGTCGTTCGGCATGCCGGCGCGGTGGGTTGCGACGTCGCGTCGTTCGGAGGCCGAGGCCGTCGGCTACGTGGTGGTCGAGCCGGGGACCGTGGTCGCGACCCATCTCATGGAGATGCTGAAGGCGAACGCGGCGGATCTGCTCGGTCGGCAGGATGTGCAGGAGATGGTGGATACGCTCCGCAAGTCGCACCCGGCGCTCGTCGAGGACGTGGTCCCGAGCAAGATCTCGCTGGGCGTTCTCCAGCGCGTGCTTCAGCGGCTGCTCCGCGAGCGCGTGCCGATCCGCGATCTCGTTTCGATCCTGGAAGCGGTCGGCGACGCGGCGGAGACGACAAAGGACCCGGAGGCGCTCACCGAGCACGTCAGGCGCGCGCTCTCCAACGTCATCGCGCGGCTGCACCTGGACGCCACGGGCGGGATCCGCGGCATCACGATGGGCCCGAAGCTAGAGGCCGCGCTCACCACACTCTTCTCGCCGCGCGGACCGCAGAACGTCGCGAACCTTCTCACGCCGGACTCGCTCTCCGCGAGCCTTCGCGAGCTCGCGCAGCTCACCCAGGCACACACGTCGGATGGCCGGCCGCTGCCGCTCATCACGCCGCCGCAGCTTCGCGTCGGCGTGCGGCGCCTCGTCGAGCCGGTGCTGCCCGGGCTCCCCGTCATTTCGCTCGCCGAACTGCCCGCGCAGGTCAACCTGCACGCGGCCGCGACCTGGGAGATGCCGTGAACAGCCGACGTAACGATAGCGGTGGCGACACCGAACACCGAGGAACGATGACCGGAGGCAAACTATGAAACCGCATGTCTTTACCGGACCAGACATGACCAGCGTCATCCGCGTCGCGACCGCCGAGCTGGGCGACGACGTCACGATCGTGAGCACGCGGATGATCAACCGCGGCAACGGTCGGTGGGCGGAGATCACCGCGGTTCGTGGGGAGGACGTGGAGCGGTTCCGCGACCGGATCGACGCCGGACCGCTGCCGGTGCCGCCCGCCGCGCGCGACGGGTCGGTGCTTCGCCCGCTCGTGGTGGCGCTCGTCGGGCCGAACGGCGCGGGGAAGACCACGACCGCAGCGAAGATCGCACTGAGCCCGCACGCGTTCGGCAGCCGGAAGGTCGGCCTGCTCACGCTCGACACCTACCGCGTCGGCGCGATCGACCAGATCCGGACCTACGCGGACGTTGCGGGGATGCCGCTCGAGGTCGTCTACCAGGCCCGTGATATCCCGGATGCGCTGAACCGTCTCGGCCGGTGCGAGGTGATCGTCGTGGACACCCCGGGGCGCGGGCCGCGGGCGGTGAACGACGAGATGGAGTGGCGCGAGGTCCTTGCCGCGATCGCCCCCGACGAGACGCACCTCGTCGTGCCGGCGACGGCGAGGTTCGACTTCGTGGATTTCGTTCGCGAGGCGTACGAACCGGCCGGCGTGACGCACGCGCTCATCACCAAGCTCGATGAGCTGCCGACCGAGGCGTCGGTGGTCGAGCTCGCGGATCGGCTTGGGCTGCAGTCGCGCTGGGTCACCGACGGCCAGGAAGTGCCGGTCGACCTGCGTGGCGCGGTCCAGCGGATCCTCCACGCGCTCAGCCAGACGTCGGTGAACCGCCGGACGCCGTCGCGCGCCGTCGCATGACGAGCCAGTTGGAGTCCGTCATCGCCTTTGTGGGCGATCGATCGCCGGCACCCGCACCGGAGGCGAGTGGCGCGCGCGTCGTCGTCGTCGGGAGTGGCAAGGGCGGGGTCGGGACGTCGACCGCCGCGTGCCTGCTCGCGCTCGTCGTGGCGGCGCGTGGCGAGAAGGTGCTGCTCGTCGACGCGTCAGACGGGCTCGGGGTGCAGCACCTCCTACTCGGTCTCGGGGACGGCTCCGAGCCGCGCGCAACGGAGGATCGGGTCATTCCGCTCCGGGAAGCGGTCGCTCCAGTGTTGCCGAACCTGTCACTGCTGCGGGCTTTCGCGGAGCCGGATCGGCGGCGTGCCGACGGCGCCGCGGGGATGGATCGGCGCGGCGCGATCCGGCGCGCGAGCGGTCACTTCAACGCCCACGACCTGGTGGTCGTCGATGGCGGATCGCGGCTGGAGTCGGTGGTCGGCGCGTGCGAGGGCGGCGTGTCCGTGCTCGTCGCGGTGACCTCGTCCGACCGGATCTGCCTGGCCGCGACCTACGCGCTCGTCAAGGCGATCGGCATGCGCCTCGGCGACCGGCCGGTCGCGATCCTCGGCAATCGAGTCGACGACGAGGAAGGGCGTGAGGCAGCCGCCCTCGTCGAAACCGCGACCCGCCAGTTCCTCGGGCGAGACGTCGCTTTCGCGGGATCCCTTCCCGACGACGCATGCCTTCGGGCGGGTGTCGCTGCGGGAATGTCGGTCCAGGACGCGGCTGCCGGTTCGCCGGCCGCCGTCGCAATGCACGAAGTCGCTGGCATCCTGATGGATGAACTCTTCCCGGCGGGGCCCTCTTCGGGCCGACGCCACGTTCCCTGGAGGTCATGAGCACCATGCGCACACAGACAACCTGGCAGTCCTCGCTCGAAGGGTCCGACGCGGCCGCCCGCGAGCGGCTCATCACCGAACACCTCGGTCTCGTTCACCACGTCGCCCGAC
>CAZUVK010000254.1:0-5804 GCA_964623785.1 uncultured Gemmatimonas sp.
CGCGCCGCCAGCGGCGGGTCATACGCGCGCGCCACGTGTCCGTACGCGTCGTTCAGCAGACCGAATGCCGCGAGGACGGCGACGGCTTCGAGCGGACGCGGAGGGTGGATGGCCGGCTCGTCCATGAGAAATCCTCGATCCGGGGCGCCGACGAGTTCGGCATCGTCCTGGGTGACCGATTCCTCGTCATGGCCACGGGGAACGGCGTCGATCTCGACGCATTGAGAGCGGCCGTGGGCGGCCTGAACCTTGGCCGGCTCGAATCGATGAGGGATCCGGGCGGGAATTGAGGATCGAGAATCCGGACTCGGGTTCCGTCGAGCGGAGCCCACCAACGGACTCCGGGTCGGACCGCCGCTATCGCGTCGAGGGGGTCGTGATCGAACCTGCAGGAGGAAGAACCATGAGACACTGGGTGACAACCGCCCTGGCCATCTCCGTGATGACCGGGTGTGGAACGGATGCGGGGGACCGACGAGCCGCGAGCGAGCGGATGACGGAGGGGCAGGCCACGACGCGCGGGCGGGACGCCGCGATTCGGGAGGCGCTCGAACGAGTGCTGGCGAATGACGCGGGGGGCCGGAGCCCGGTCGCTTGCGACGTCCTGCGATCGGGCGTTCTCCTCGACGTCTTCGGATCCGCCGCCGACGCCGCGGTCCTTGAACCCGCCGCGAGCTACATGCCCCAGGCGATGTGCACGGCCGCCTGGGACAAACCAAACCGGGAGGAGCTGGAACTCGTCCGGGCCGATTACGAGAGCCGCCAGGTGACAGCCATGATCCAGCGCCGGGAATTCGACGAGCCCCGACCGCCGAGTCCCGGGTTCGAGGTGACCCTCACGATCATCAACCGGAGGTACGATTCGGCCGAGGCCGCTGTAACGTCCCTGGAGGGCACGGTGACCTCGCTCACGGTGGCGGGCACCGTGTACACGCGCGATCGCGAGGACTCCCCGCCACTCGTTTTCGAGGGCTTCATCGACGGCGTGGGAGACCGGGCGGGGTGGGCTCCGCGGCTCAGCGAGCTCTCCGCGGCGTATGCCGGGGTCCGATATGCCGTCGCCGTCCGGGGCTTCGCCGACGAGGCCGAGAACAAGGAAATGGCGATCGAATTGGCCCGGCGGCTGGCGGGAGGGTGAGGTTCCCGCGGGGACTGTCGAACGTCTCCGGCGATCGAGGGAGTGTGTGTACTCGGCCCCGATTCCCTCCATCAACCGAGCCCGCCCGCGAAGGGCATCCCCCGCCACGCCTCGATCGCGGGCTCAAGCCCCGTCGCCAGCAGCGGCAGCTCGGGAACGAGCGCGAGGCTCGCAACCATCTGCAACATCCTCGCGGCGGTCATCACCCGCAGCACGTCCGGGTCGATCGGGCGGAGCCCCCGTCGTGACGCCTCGCGCGTGTAGGTTTCGATGTCCTCGGGTGCGCCCGCCGCCAGGTCCCACTCGACCGGCGCGAGATTCACGTCCTCGAAGTCGGCGAAACGCGGACCGGACCGCGTGAGGATGACGTTGTACGACGGCGCATCCCCGTGGACCGCCTGGACGGGCGTGTTGGGAAACCGCTCCGCGAATCCGGCGCGCGATCCGAGCACCGGCCCGAGGATCTCCCACTCCCGCCGCGCCCGGTCGAGGACTTCCGCCGCGATCAGGTCGGGCGTGGTGGCAAGCGACGCGAGCAGCGACGGAACCGTGTGGCTGACCGGAGCCAGAAACGGCAGATCGTTCGCGCCGGGATAGTCACGGAGCGCCTCGTGGAGGTCGACCACGAGCGCGCTGTCGACCGATCCGTACGGGACGTGCTCTTCCGAGACGTCGGCCAGCTCCCAGAACGTCATCGAGAACCCATCCCGCTCGACCGGCGCCAGCGGCACGAGCGGGCTCGGGGCGACCACCGGGATACCCTGCCCCGCGAGCCACGCCACCACGTCGAGTTCACGTTGCTGGCGCTCCCTGAGGCGCGGGCCGCGGAGGTCGGAAGGGAGCACCATCGGCACCCGGACCGCGACGGGAGCGGGCGCCAGGTGCACGACGGCGGAAAACACATCGTGCAGGAGGACGGGGTCGCCAACATCCAGGCCGAGATCCCGCCCGGCATCCGTCGCCGCCTTGACCGCCCGCGCGCTCCGTGCCTGCAACTCTTCGGGTGTCACTCGTCCCGCCCGCGGTAGTCGACCGCCCGAAGCCGGCCCCCTTCGTCGACCAGGTTCGTCTCCATTCCGGGGACGACGTCGGTGTTGTGCGCCGAGGCGCACCGCCAGCCATCCGCCGTCCGGTGAACCACGAACGAGAAGATGTTCGTCCGCGCGCCCGGGGTGGGTTCCGATTCGAGGGGCGTCTGTCCCGTGAGCATCATTCGCGCATGCACGACGGCGATGTCGTCCGAGAGGTGCTTCACGCGCACCGTCCCCAGCCGCAACGTGGAGCGGTTGAAGATGCGCTCCAGCCCGTAGGCGTGGGCCCGGCGGATCGCCTCGCGGTCGTGCCACCAGAGGCCGGTCACGTTCACGAACTCGGCATCGTCGTCGAAGAGCGCGGCGATGCCGTCGGGGTCGCGCGCGTTCCATGCCTCCACGAAGGCGGCGGGGATGCGCTCGGGGCGGTCGAGTAGGGTATCCTGCATGCAGCTATGCCGTGCCCGGTCTCGCTACTGGAGGTATCGGTGAAGTTCGCGGGCTCAAGAGATGTGCGCAACAATGCACAACGGGACGGATTCGGCGGGCCACTCGATGCGTCGAGACATCCCTACCGATCCGATTGCGGCCGGTAGTCACCCGGCTCGCTGGCCCGATGCCACTGCATCTCCTCTTCCGTGACCGGCCGGATCCAGATGTCGTTCGCCAGCCAGAACCCGAGCGAGAACGGGTAGAAGACGAACGGGACGACCGCCATCAGGGCGGTCCCCACCCACTGCATCAGCGTCCACGGTACATCCGGCCACATCAGAATACCGATCAGCAGGCTAACCCCCAGGAGCGCGCCTTCGGAGAAAACGATGTTCCACATCAGCCCGCCGCTGAAGAAGTCCTCCTCCCCGCGGTCAGTGCGCAGCCCGCAGGACGGGCATTTGAACTTCAGCTTGAGCCAGCTCTCGCGAATGCGGCCTTCACCGCAGTGCGGGCAACGAAGCCGGATCCCCCGGGAAAGCAACCTGGCCGCACGTGATAGGCTGAGTTCCTGATACCTCGCGGGCGGCCCCCCGCGCGGGAGGCCGACAGGGGTCGTGCTCTGCATTCTGGCCCTCCCTGCTCCCCGTGGCCGGGGTGTGATTGGTCAGTGCCCGTCCAACTCGTCGACCTCGTCTCCGGCACCTCTCAGGACGTAGGCGAACCCGAAGAACGGAAGCGCGGCGACCAACAGACTCGCAACCGCCGGAATCATCACGATGCTGCCCCAGAAGTACAGTATCACCACGATGGCCGGCAAAGTGATCACCACTCCGGCCAGAACAAGCATCTTCACCTCATACCTCCAGTAATGGGCGTTCCTCGTGGTCGCGCCGGTCCGAAGCTCCGGGACACGCCAAAGCACCGGCGCCTCGTGGATGCGACCACGACGGAGAAGGAGCACAAACGTGCCGCTGACCGATGTCTCAGTGGGCGCTGGCCGCGACCACCCGCGGCGCGCGGGCGTGAATCCGGGGTACACGCCCGGCTTCGTGGGCGTGGCGACCCGCCCCGGCCGTCAAAACGGCCTGGGATCGGGATCGGGATTGGCTCATCCGGATCGCGTCAGCGAGTCAGATGGGCCGGTGGTCCGTTCGAGAAGGGGAACAGCCGGAGGAGCAGACGATCAACCCGGACCTCGTGGAACGCCGGGGCACCCGTCGCCTGATGGATCAGCGGCGCGGGAACCGCACCTACCGCGCCCGGCGCGGAGAACGTGGCGGAAGAGGCCATGAGGCCGGTCTCGACGGCGATGCGCGGATCCGCGGCGACTTCGTTCCCGCGCTCCGCGGCGCCGCCGGCCTTCTCCGGCCGGGGACGATGGCGGCCGGCTTCCCCGGCCACTTCGCGAACCGTGCCCAACAGCAGGGTTGCGACGAGAAGGAGCGTGCCCAGGTTCAGCGCGAGACCGCCACGCATACTCGAGAGAAGCGCAGTATACCGCATGCCCGCATTGTAGCCCTTTCCCTTCCCGGTCTCCATCGGGCAAAAGCCCATGTCGCCGGTAGGGCTTAACCCTACGGGGCCGAACTGCTATCGACTCACGCCGCCTCCCGCGGCGAGTAGAGGTGCTCCTGAAAGCCGATGAACACCTCGCGGACCCTCGCCACGCCACCCAACTCCTTCACCGCATCCCCAACCGCGTAGTACTTCAGTTCCAGGAGCCGCGGGAGCTTGCCCACGTCCAGCTCCCCGACGCCCTGGCTCACGTAGTGGTCGAGCACGAAGTCCAGGAACTCGCGCTGGTTCTCGTCGTACCGGTCGTGAATGACGGGCTTGCCCAGCGTCGCCCGCTCCTCCCGGCTGATCGTCGGCGAGGCGAACGCGATGTACGCCAGCACGTCGTACAGGTCGCTCTTCTCGGCATCGATCATCCGCGTCACTTCGGCGAGCTGCGCCTCCCCGTAACCCCGTTCGGCCAGCCCGCTCAGCAGCGCCCGCCGGGTGTCGGGACGGCTCCAGAGCGTCCGCAATTCCGCCTCGTTGCGGAACAGCGCCGGCAGATCGCCGTAGAGCCGCTCGATGAACTCCGCGCCGGACATCGGCTTGCCGTCCGGACTCCAGAAGCTGGTCGCCACCATGTGCTGGATGGTCCGATCCTTCCCGTCCGCCAGCCTGATCCGGATCTTCTTCCTCGGAGGAGGCGGCGGAGTCACCTCGCCGCCATCGTCGCCGCCTCCCGTTGGCGGCGTTCCGTAGGGCTTCCCCCGCTCCCGCCCGACCTCGACCTCCACCGGGTCGCCATCCCACTCTGGATCGTTGAAATGCTCGTACGCCTTCACGAAGTCGTAGATGGTGAAGTAGTCCTTCCCCTCGAAGAGGCGCGTGCCCCGGCCGATGATCTGCTTGAACTCCACCATCGAGTTGATCGGTCGCATCAGGACGATGTTACGGACGTTCCGCGCATCCACGCCGGTGGAGAGCTTCTGCGAGGTGGTGAGGATGGTCGGAATCGTCTTCTCGTTGTCCTGGAAGACCCGCAGCTGCCGCTCCCCTTCCTCCCCGTCGTTGGCGGTCACGCGTACGCAGTAGTTCGGATCGGCGCTCGTCTTCATCTGGTTGACCAGGTCGCGCACGGCGAGCGCGTGGTCCTGCGTCGCGCAGAACACGAGCGTCTTCTGGCGCTGGTCGATCGCGCTCATGAAGAGCCCGGTCCGGTACTTCTCCCGCTCCCTGATCTCGATGACCCGGTTGAAGTCCTCCTCCACGTAGCGCCGGCCCTCCTCGATCTCGCCCTCGATCAGCTGGTCGTCGGAGGTATAGATGTAGTCGTCGAGCGTCGTGGAGATCTGCTTCACCTTGAAGGGGGTGAGGTAGCCGTCGTTGATGCCCTCCTTCAGCGAGTAGGTGTAGACGGGCTCGCCGAAGTACGCGTAGGTGTCGACATTGTCGGTGCGCTTCGGCGTGGCGGTGAGACCGAGTTGCACGGCCGGGGAGAAGTACTCCAGGATGCCGCGCCAGTTGCTCTCGTCGTTGGCCCCGCCCCGGTGGCACTCGTCGACGATGATGAGATCGAAGAAATCGGGCGGGTAGTCGCCGAAGCTGGGCGCGGGGTTCCCCTCGGCGTCCGCGCCTGACATGAAGGTCTGGAAGATGGTGAAGAAGACGCTGCCGTTCTTCGGTACCCTGCCCTTCTTCCGGAT
>CAZUVK010000255.1:0-5753 GCA_964623785.1 uncultured Gemmatimonas sp.
TGCTCCTGCGTCGAGTGGTGTCGTGACTTTTGTCAACACCCTCTCAGGATGACAATGGGGGTCAGCTCAGCTTGGACACGCTTCCCATTCCAACCCCTCAGTACCCTGGCATAGCCCCGCGAGCGCTGGTCCGCGACCCTCATTCTCCGTAAGTTGGTGGATTGTGGCGGGACCTGAGTCCATGATCTCACTGGAGGGTGTATGACGTTTCGCGTAGCCGGAGTTCTGACCGTGCTGGCGTTTGTGGCGGCGTGCGGTGCCGCGGATGATGGAGAACCGGCGGCCGGGGTGACGACCGAAGCGGCGACCGTCGACGTGGCGCCGGCGATCGATGTCGCCGTCGCGTGCCAGCCGAGCCAGATGCCGCTCGCGGATCGGCCGAGCCCCTACGATTCCGTGTTTGTGGCTGTCGGCGCCGACCAGGCGAAGCTCTGCTATGGCAGGCCTTCCGCGCGTGATCGCGAGATCTTTGGCGGCCTGGTGCCATACGACACGCTGTGGCGGACCGGCGCCAACGAGGCGACGACGATCCACCTTCCCGCCGCCGCCGAGATCGCGGGGATCGCGGTTGAGCCGGGGTCATACACGATCTACACGGTGCCGGGCGAGGAAGAGTGGACGGTGATCGTGAACCGGTCGATCAGCCAGTGGGGGATCGAGACAGCCTACACGCCCGAGGTACGGGCGCAGGAGGTCGCGCGGGCCGCGGTCCCGTCCGAAGCAATCCCGGAGCATGTGGAGACGTTTGTGATCACGACGGAGTCGGCGGACGCGAACACAACGAACCTCGTCCTCACCTGGGAGAACACGCGCGTCAGGATCCCGGTACGACGGGTCTGACGGACCGGAGTTCGCGGGGGCGTGCCGGGGTCACTCCCGGCGCGCCCTTCGCGCGTTCAGGCGGAGCGCGGCACGGCGCCGGTTCCGGAACACACGACGAGCTGGAAGGAGCGCATGGCTGGACCTGAGTTCATTTACGTCATGAAGGCGTTGACCAAGGTCGTCCCTCCGAATCGGGTGATTCTGAAGGACATCTGGTTGTCGTTCTATCCTGGCGCGAAGATCGGCGTCGTAGGCGCGAACGGGTCGGGCAAGAGTTCGCTGCTGAAGGTGATGGCCGGGCTCGACACCGACTTCAACGGTGAGGCGTGGGCGGCGCAGGGGACGCGCGTCGGATACCTGCCTCAGGAGCCCGAGCTGGACCCGGCGCTTGATGTCCGGGGCAATGTGGAGGAAGCGGTCAGGCACCAGCGCGACGTGCTCCGCGCGTTCGAGGAAGTGAACATGAAGTTCGGCGAGGTCACCTCGGACGAGGAGATGAACGCGCTGATCGAGGAGCAGGCCCGGCTGCAGGACCGGATCGACGCGGAGAACCTCTGGGACCTGGACCGGAAGATCGAGATCGCGATGGACGCGCTCCGCCTGCCGGCGCCCGACGCGTCCGTGGAGCGGCTCTCCGGCGGAGAGAAACGGCGGGTGGCGCTCTGCAAGATCCTCCTCGAGGAGCCGGACCTCCTGCTGCTCGATGAACCGACGAACCACCTCGACGCGGAGTCGGTCGCCTGGCTCGAGCATCATCTGGCCGAGTTCAAGGGGACGATCGTGGCGATCACCCACGACCGGTATTTCCTGGATAACGTCGCGGAGTGGATTCTTGAGCTGGACCGCGGCGAGGGCTTCCCGTACAAGGGGAATTACACGGCTTGGCTGGAGCAGAAGCAGGAGCGGCTTCGGCGTGAGGAGAAGCAGGAGTCCGCGCGGCGGAAGACGCTGGAGCGGGAGCTGGAATGGGTGCGGATGGCGCCGCGCGCGCGGCAGGCCAAGGGTAAGGCCCGCCTCGGCGCGTACGAGCAGATGCTCAGCGAGGATCCGCGGGAGAAGCTCAACCGGGCGGAGATCGTCATTCCCAACGGTCCGCGGCTGGGCGACGACGTCGTCATCGCCGAGAACGTGGCCAAGGGATACGACGACAAGCTGCTGATGGAGGGGATGACCTTCCGGCTTCCGCGCGGCGGGATCGTCGGTGTGGTCGGACCCAACGGGGCGGGCAAGACCACGCTTTTCCGGATGATCACAGGTGCCGAGAAGCCCGATTCCGGCTCTCTGCGGGTGGGTTCGACGGTGGAGCTTGCCTACGTGGACCAGAGCCGCGACGCGCTCGACGGCGAGAAGACGGTTTACCAGGAGATCTCCGGCGGGCTGGACAACATCAAGCTCGGTCGCGGGGAAGTGAACGCGCGCGCCTACTGCTCATGGTTCGGCTTCAAGGGGACCGACCAGCAGAAGCTGGTGAAGGTACTCTCGGGTGGCGAGCGAAATCGCGTTCACATGGCGAAGACGCTGCAGAAGGGCGGCAACCTGATCCTGCTCGACGAGCCGTCAAACGATCTCGATGTCGACACACTGCGCGCGCTGGAGGATGCGTTGCTGGAGTTCGCCGGGTGCGCGGTGGTGATCTCCCACGACCGGTGGTTCCTCGACCGGATCGCCACCCACATCCTGGCGTTCGAGGGGGACAGCCGGACGGTCTTCTTCGAGGGGAACTACCAGGACTACGATCTGGACCGGAAGCGCCGGCTCGGCGCGGAGGCGGACCAGCCGCACCGGATCAAGTACAAGAAGCTGGTTCGGGGGTAGAAGGCGCGAAAGGGACCGGACTCACGCGGAGACGCGGAGACGCGGAGGGGATCTGACAGATGGTCGGGGATCTCAATGATCCCGATCGATCCACCAGATCCCCTCCGCGTCTCCGCGTCTCCGCGTCTCCGCGTGAGTCCGGTCCCGTCCCGCGCTACGACAACATCATCATCGGGTCTTCCAGATACTGCTTGAGCGTCTGGAGGAACTTGGCGCCGGTTGCGCCGTCGATGACGCGGTGGTCACAGGACATCGTCGCGCGCATACGGGGGCGGATGACGGCTTCACCGTCGACCGCCACGACCCGGTCCTCGATCGCGCCGACGGCCAGGATCGCCGCCTCAGGCGGGTTGATGATCGCCGTGAACTCGGTGATGCCGAACATCCCCAGGTTCGAGATGGAGAAGGTGGCGCCGGTGTACTCCTCGGGCGTGAGCTTCTTCTCCCGGGCCCGGCCGGCGAGCTCCTTCACCTCGGTGGCGATCTCCGCGATCCCCTTCCGGTCCGCGTCGCGGATGACGGGAGTGATCAGGCCCTCGTCGACCGCCACGGCTACCCCGACGTGAACCACATCGTACTGGCGGATCGCCTCGCCAGTCCACGCCGAGTTGACCCAGGGGTGCTTCCGGAGGGCGGCCGCAACCGCCTTGATGGTCAGGTCGTTCGGCGAAACCTTGATCCCGTCGTTCTTCAGCCGATCGTTGAGGCGGCCTCGGAACGCCATCGCCTCGCCCATGTCGATCTCGACGGTGAGGAAGAAGTGTGGGACCGGGCCGATCGACTGCGAAAGGCGCCTGGCGATGGTCTTTCGCATCTGCGAAAGCGGGAGATCGCGTGCTTCGGCGCCAGCGGCGGCGATGGGTGCCGGAGCCTCGGCGGCAGCGGGGGCTGCGGCTTCGGGCGCCGGAGCGGTGGCTGGCGCGGCGGCGGTTGGCCCCGCCTCGAGCGCGGCCTCGATGTCACGCTTGATGATTCGCCCTCCGGGCCCGGACCCTTCGACCGTGCCGAGCTCGAGGCCACTCTCGGCCGCGAGCCGGCGCGCCACGGGCGACGCCCGTCGCCGGCCATCGGACTCGGGGGATTCCGATGCCGCGGCGGCTTCGGCTTCCGCCCGCACGGTCGCGGCTGGCGCGGCGGCGGGTGGTTGCGGCTGCGCGCCGGTCTCCGGGGCGCCTGGCTCAGCGGGAGGCGGTGCGGCGGCCGGTTCCTCCGGTGCCTCGGCCTTCGGCGCTTCCGCCGCTGCCGTGCCGCCGCCACCCAACTCGGCTTCGAGCGCGGTGATATCCTCGCCGTCGGCCGCGATCACGGCGATCAGCGATCCGACGTTCGCGGTCTCACCCTCACCGAGCGCGACCTTCCGCAGCTTCCCCGATCCCCGGGCGACCAGCTCCATCGTCGCCTTGTCCGTCTCGACCTCAGCCAGCAGGTCACCCTCCTGGATGTCGTCGCCTTCCTTCTTGAGCCAGGTGATGAGACGCCCCTCCTCCATCGTGGGGGAGAGCGCTTCCATATAAACCTTGGTTGCCATTGGTATCCGGGTCGTCAGTCGTCAGTCGGTGGTCGAGCGGCGAAACCCTCGCGCCTATCGATACAGGACCTTGTTCACCTTTTCGATCACCAGCTCCGCACTCGGCTTGGCCGTCTTCTCGAGCTGCTTGGCGTACGGCATCGGAACGTCCGCCTGGGTCACCCGCAGGATCGGAGCATCGAGCTCGTCGAACGCTTCTTCCTGGATGATCGCGGCGACGGTCGCCGTGATGCCGCCGTAGGGCCAGCCTTCCTCGACCAGGACGACGCGGTTCGTCTTCGCCACGGAGGTCAGGATCGCGTCGGTGTCGAGCGGACGTAGAGAACGGAGGTCGAGCACGTCCGCGCTGATTCCGTCCTTCTCGAGCTTCGCGGCCGCCTGCAGGCACGTGTGGATCATCTTCCCGTGGGTGATGATCGAAACGTCGCTGCCTTCCCGCTTGAGCTCGGCGACCCCGAGAGGGATGATGAACTCGGGATCTTCGGAGACTTCACCCTTCAGGTTGTAGAGCATCTCCCCCTCGAACACGCAGACCGGATCGTTATCGCGGATCGCGGCCTTGAGCAGGCCCTTCGCGTCGGCCGGCGTGCCGGGCGTGACGATCTTGATCCCCGGGAAGTGCGCGTACATCGCCTCGAGCGCCTGCGAGTGCTGGGCGGACAGCTGGAGGGCAGCGCCGGTCGGGCCGCGGAACGTTACCGGGATCCTGAACTGGCCGCCGCTCATCGAGAGCATCTTCGCCGCCGCGTTGAACACCTGGTCAACGGCGAGGAGCGAAAAGTTGAACGTCATGAACTCGATGACGGGACGCAGGCCGGTCATCGCCGCGCCGACGCCCAGTCCGGCGAACCCGAGTTCCGTGATCGGAGTGTCGACGACTCGCATCTCGCCGAACCGGTCGAGGAGCCCCTTCGACACCTTGTAGGCCCCGTTGTAGACCCCGACTTCCTCGCCCATGAGGAAGACATCGGGATCCCTCTCCATCTCTTCGGCGAGCGCCTGGTTGAGCGCGTCGCGGTATGTGATTACGGCCATGCTCGGCTTGGAGAATTAAGAGTGATTTCGACCATCGAAGTAGAGCCGTCCCGCGACATCCTCTTCGGCGTACACATCGCGGTACAGTTCCGCCGATTCGGGCTCGGGGGATTTCTCGGCGAACTCAACCGATTCGGCCGAAATCCGCTTCACTTCTTCGTCGATCTGTTCGAGTTCCGACTGGGAGAGAATGTCGAGGTCCGCGAGAAGGTTGGCATAGATGCGGATCGGGTCGTTGAGCTTCTCCTCCTCCACTTCTTCCTTCGTGCGATACACGCCGTGTACCGGATCCGACATCGAGTGGCCGACGAAACGATAGGTTCGGGCCTCGATGAGGGTCGGTCCGCCGCCCTCGCGGGCGCGATCCACGGCTTCCTTCGTTACGCGGTACATGTCGAGCACGTCCATCCCGTCGGCGATCGCGGAAGGCATCGCGTAGGCGCTGGCCTTCTGCGAGATGTCGTACAGGGAGGAAGCACGCTCCCACGCGGTGCCCATCCCGAACCGGTTGTTCTCGACGATCACCACCAGCGGCAGCTGCCAGAGCGCGGCC
>CAZUVK010000256.1:0-5744 GCA_964623785.1 uncultured Gemmatimonas sp.
CGCCCCTGGCACCGATCTCGGCGTACAGACGCTTCGACAGCAGATAACGAGTTCCCCTGCCGCGGCCTACCGCCTCCACCGCTCCGGCCGCGACCAAACCAGGCAGCCGGGAAGAAAGGGCTTCCGGAAGTGGCTGGTCCCGGTGCAGATAGTCCAGAGCCAGAAAGTCGGCGGTGGAGAACGCGCGAAGGGTCTGCTCACCAAGTCGTTCGATGAAGCGAACGAACGCCGGACTGCGGACCGTACCTTCCAGAACGAGCCTGACTTCGTGCTCGGAAGTCCCCGAATAATCAGGAAGAGGTTTTCCCTGCCGGATCGCGCTCTCGAACATGAGGTTGACACCCTGACCCGAACGCTCGATCAGTCCGCACTTCCCGAACGCCTCCGCGAGCCGGCGGTTACGCGGGTTCTGCTGGTCGAGAACGTTACGCGCCGTGATGCCCGGCGGAAAGCCGCCGGGACTGACAATCTCCAATCGGTGAGGAAACTGGCGCACGAACACCGAACCCCCGTGCCGATAGTCCCGATGCGCGATCGCGTTCAGCAGGGCTTCGCGAACCGGCACTTCGTCGAAGGTTGGCAGCTCCAGACGAAACAACCCATCCTGGTAGCTCTGCCGGTCGTTGCGCAGGTTGATCTTGTTCCAGATCGCGTCGTGCCAGACGAAGAAACCCTCGCGATACTCCTCTCGGTCCGCGGCCGGGCCGGAGGCATCCGATGGCCGGTACTCGAACACGAGTTCCGCCTGCGCCAGCCGGCGGCCGAGAGCCGCCCGGCTGCCAAACAGGATAAGCGCCGCATACGTCAACGCACCGTCCACCAGGAGTTCGGCGCTGGCCAGAGTCTGCGCGTCCGACCATGCGACCTTGCGATCGTCGCCCGTCTTCTTCGCCCACCGTTCACGGAACGAAGCGATCGCCCCGGAATCGAGGTCTTCCATGGACGCGCCGACACATGGCTCCGCCGAAAAGTCGGGTCCCATCTCCGCGAAGATCGCCCGCAATTCGGCATCCGGGAGCGCGGTGAGTTCATCTCCAGCGCGTTTCAGGTATCTCCCGTCGATGTTCCACGCCGCGCCCGGCAGACGACCGGGAACGTGGACGATCAATACCCGACCCTCGGCTGTTCGCATTTCCTCGACAGGAATGCGGTGATACAGCCGTTGGTGCAATCCGGCTTCGGTTCTGCCTGGCTCGGAGAACGCCTCCGAACCGACGATGCGCCGGGGCCGTTCGTCCGTGACCCCGAGGATGATCTTGCCGCCGCCCTCGTTCGCCAGCGCGACACAGTACGCGAGCAGCTTCTCGAAGTCGTACTTGCGACGGGCTTCCTTGAACTCGAGGCTCGTACCCTCGGGTTCGTCCAGCCAATGTTGAAGTTGCTCCCGGGTGGTCGGCATCGGCTTCGTCTACAACTCGCCCCGAAAGGCACGGTGCTGGAGGGAGGCGAAGAGACGATCCAGCTCAGAGCGTCCGGTGTCGACAAGGCGCTCAAGTCTCGTCACCCGGGCAATGAGTTCCCCGAAAGAGTCCTGCAGGTCCTCCGGAGGCACTAGGATCTCAACTGGGTAGACACGTGATCCGGATATGAGTGGCTGCCCGGATTGACTCGCGTATTGATTGAGATTCGCATTGGTCAGCGCATGGACCAGATACTCGAACTTCAACTCGGGGACACGCTCACTCACATAGAGCGCGTTATCGGTTATCCAGCTCTTCGGTGGCGCCGCATGCACGCAACCGCAGTAGACTCCGACACGGCCGATCACTATCTGGGGCTCTGCAAACATGTAGCGGTCGTGATGGCCGTTGATGCCGTTGCCGCCGAGAACGGGGAATGCACCTCCCGGTGCTAAATCCGATGCAGGTAGGAACCGCCCGCTCTTCAGCCGAATGAGTTCGCCCAGCGCCGACTTCCGGAGACCCTTCAGATTAGTGTCGGCGTCGCCGAACATGTCGAGAAAGATGGATTGCGCAAGGGCGGCGAGGTGAGTGATGGTCCCGCGGCGCTTGGCTCGCAGCGCGTCCACCTTGTCCAGGATCTCCGCGATTCGCCGCTGCTCGGGAAGGGGCGGCAGGGCGATGGTGCACCGCTTGAGATACTTGAAGTGTCGGCCATACCCTCCTTCGGTAAGGCGCAGTTGTCTGAAATAGTGGTACAGGTATTTGACGTCGGCGTCGACCAGCGGACGCAGCACCTTCACTCCGTCTGCACCCATGCAGAACGGGAAATCAACGTACTTGAAGCAACGAGTATGATCGCCAAAAACGATGACTGGGAGATGGGCACGACACAGACGGGACTCGTCGTTCGTGTAGCCAGCAACGAGATCCTTTCCTTGGTCAACGATTGCGTATCGCCCCAACGGCAGGAACTCGCTCTGCGGAGTCTTCCGATTGCCGCCTGATTCGTCGGCGATCACGCGCTCAAATGGCTCGTACTTCCAGTCACTCATCCCAGCATCCTCTCCAGCTCCTTCATCCCCCGCTGGATCTCCGCCTCCAGCTTCGCCAACTCCGCCAGAATCTCCTTCGGCGCGCGGTGCTCGACCACGTCATGCACCACTTCCTTGTACCGGTTCAGCGAAAGATCATAACCTTGCGCCACGATGTCCCCCTTCGGCACGCAGAAGCTCTGCGCCGTACGCCGTCTCTCACGCTCACTGCCGTCGCGCTCTGCCCACCGCGCGAGCACATCCGGCAGGTTGTTCTTCGCGTGCTCATCCACCCCGAGCGCCGTGCGCGGCACGACCCCGAGCCTTTCCTCCGAGAGCAGCGGCGTCCGCTTGTCGTCCAGGCTCCACCCGTCGGCCTGGAGATCGTAGAACCAGACGTGATCGGTGCCGCCCGAGTTGGTCTTCGTGAAGAACAGGATCGCCGTGGAGACCCCCGCATAGGGCTTGAACACGCCACCGGGCAGCGAGACCACGGCGTCGAGCTTCTGGTCCTCGACCAGGATGCGGCGCAATTCCTTGTGCGCCTTGCTGGAGCCGAAAAGCACACCGTCGGGCACGATCACCGCCGCGCGCCCGCCGGGTTTGAGCAGCCGCAGGAAGAGCGCGAGGAAGAGCAGCTCGGTCTTCTTCGTCCGGACGATCTGGAGCAGATCCTTCGCGGTGTTCTCGTAGTCGAGGCTGCCGGCGAAAGGCGGATTGGCGAGCACCAGCGTGTACTTCTCCTCCTCCCCGCCGTGCTCCTGGGCCAGCGAGTCCCGGTAGCGGATATCGGGGCTCTCCACGCCGTGCAGCAGCATGTTCATGCTGCCGATCCGCAGCATCGTGTTGTCGAAATCGAAGCCGTGGAACATCGCGTGGTGGAAGTGCTCCCTCCGCGCGTCGTCGTGCAGCAGCGCGGGGAAGCGCTCGCGAAGGTACTCGCCCGCCGCGACGAGGAACCCCGCCGTGCCGCACGCCGGGTCGCAGATGACGTCGGTGGGTTCCGGCGCCGTTAGCTCCACCATCAGCCGGATGATGTGGCGCGGCGTGCGGAACTGCCCGTTCTGCCCGGCACTCGCGATCTTGCCGAGCATGTACTCGTAGACGTCGCCCTTGGTGTCGCGATCCTCCATTGGCACCTTGTCGAGCAGGTCCACCACCCTGGCCAGGAGCCCCGGCGTCGGGATCGTGAAGCGCGCGTCCTTCATGTGGTGCGCGTAGGTGGAGTCGCCGTTGCCGAGCTGTCGGGCGAGGTCGTTGCGAAGCCAGGGGAAGACGTGCTCGCCGACCACGGTGAACATCTCGGCGGGGGCGAAGTGCCGGAAGCGCGACCAGCGGAAGTCCTCGTATGCGCGGCCCCGGGCGTCCTTGCCTTCCGGGAAGACTCGGCGCTCCATCGACTTCTTAAGGCGGTTGGCCCTGTTCTCCTCCAGCGCGTGCATGTCGTCGAGCCGGCGGAGGAAGAGGAGGTAGGTGATCTGCTCGATGACCTCGAGCGGGTTGGAGATGCCGCCAGACCAGAAGGAGTCCCAGACGCGGTCGATCTGGTTCTTGATGTCGCCAGTGAGCATGTGCCTGCTTATCCGGGGTTGCGGCGTCGAGGGATCGGTACGCGGTTCTGGTGATCGGGAGGCCGGCGTCGGCGTATTCCCGATTCGGCCTGAAACCTCCGCGACGGCCGGGGGATCGTGGCGTAGCCGCCGGGCGCGCGCAAGGGGGCGGGACCCGCACAAGCCACTCGCCGCGCGGCCTTCCTTGACTCAGTTTCCGGCGTTCCGTACCGTCCTTCGGGTCCAAGACCCCGACCGGCAGGAGGTTCGCATCCTCCCTTCACTTCCCCGACAACCCGAGCACATGGCGATCGAGGTTCGACCGGCGGACGCATTCGACGACGTCAGGACGATGGTAGGCCCAAAGCGCCCCGACGCGAACGTCTGCTGGTGCCTGAGCTACCGCATCCCGTCGAAGGAAAACGTGTCGCTGCGGGGCCCCGCCCGTGGTGAGAAGGTCGCCGGGCTGATGGAGCGCGGGCCGATCGGCGTGCTCGCGTACGACGGCGACGAGGTAGTCGGATGGGCGGCGGTCGCGCCGCGCGCCGACACGAACTTCGCGCGCAACCGCAAGATCCCCCACGTGGACGATCTGGATGTGTGGTCGGTGTGGTGCATCCGCGTGCGGCCGGGACACCGCGGTGAAGGGATCTCGCATCCGCTGCTCGCGGGCGCCGTGGAGTTCGCGCGCTCCCGGGCCGCGCCCGCGATCGAGGGATATCCAGTCGACAACCGCGGTGAGAAGGTCGATCTGACGATGGCGTACGTCGGCACGCGCACGCTGTTCGAGAAGGCGGGATTCCACAAGGCGGCCGACACGTCGTCGGTGATCGACGGGTTTCCGCGGGTGCTGATGCGGCTGGACCTGCGATAGGGCTACGCGGATCGGGCTCCCGCGCGCGCACCCGCCCTACGACGGCCCTGACGACTGGAGGAAGGACGCCTCGGCCCGCTTCTCCAGCAGGTCCTCGAGGAAGGTCACGCGCTGCTGCGCCCGGTCCAGCTCCTCACGCAACTGCTCGACCGTCGCCGCCAGGCGCTCGACGTCCGCGCGAGTCGCGTAGTCCGGCGGGGAGAGCATGGACACCTTCTCGATGAGCCCCGACACGCCGGGCAGGGCCGCGACGGTGTTGATACCGGGGATCCACGAGAGGGGCTCGAGGTCGGCCGGCAAACTGGCCGCGGGCCGCCCCTGCACGTTGGGACCCAGGGCGGCCATGAAACGGAACGCGTCATCCTTGCGGAGCCGGATCCGGTAGCGGCGGCCGTGCGCGTGGAGCGAGATGTGGTAGGACGTCAGTCCGGCGCGATGATTGAGCCGCGTCACCTGGCCGGCGGGAATGTCGATCTGGCGGCGCGCGAAGCGCTGCTGCTGCAGGCAGAGGAGCCGCGCGTTGGTGACCACCAGCAGCCACCGAGGTGAGCGGAGCCGGGGGCGCCGGGCGCCAAGGAGCCTGCCGTTGGCGAGGCCCAGGATCCTCTCGTCGGAATGCAGGACGTGGGGAAGCTCCCGAAACTCGCGCAACTCCCACCAGCGCTCGCCCTCCCCGATCTCCCTCAACTGAGCGTCGATGACGCCGCGATCGACCGGCATGGAAAGCTCCCGGAAGCGGTTGGAATGTCCTCGGGCGGGTATTGGTCAGAATGTAGTCGGCGAAGGCCGATCGACAAAGCGGGATGTGCGGGGGCGTGGATGGCCAGGGGGTTCACCGCGAAGCGATCTGAGGTGGTCTGTCAAGGGCAACGCGGGGCGCGGCGAC
>CAZUVK010000257.1:0-1605 GCA_964623785.1 uncultured Gemmatimonas sp.
GGTGATGAGCACCAGCCAGGCGGGCAGGTCCGGATAGGTGGCCTGGAGCGCGCGGACCCCCCAGATCGCGAAGATGAGAACGAGCAGCACGGCGATCCCGACGGACCACCGGATCCGCTTGTCGTGGATCGGCTTGCCCTTCACGCCGAACTGCATCGGAATGAAGTACTTGGACTGATCCTCGACGCGAATGAAGCTCTTCCACAACTCGAGCGTCAGGCGCTCGAATGCGTAGACCACGCCGAAGAAAACGACGATGCCCCCCGCCGAACTCAGGTCGAACTGCGTGAGGCGTTCGATGATGACCGCGATGAGCGCCGCGATGACGACGCTGCGGAAGTACTTCGGCCAGGTGAATCCCTCATGGATGGAATCCTTGTACATCCCCCAGGTGGAGATATGGGTGCCCGCGATGGCGCCGACGATGACAGCGACGAGAAGGTTCAAAAAGATGGTCCGGTATCGGGTGTGCTGGATGGGCGGCTCACTGAATCGTAGATCCGTTCGACGAGTCGCAGGTCACGCCGGGCGTCGTCGGTGTCGAATTCGGCGGGCGCGCCGGAGCGAATGGCCTGGAAGAAATCGGTAAACATTGCGGAGTAGCCGAGCAGGTCGGCCGGCCGCGGGGTCGACACGCGCAGCTTGCGGCCGCGCACGCCGAGGAAAAGCCCGTTCGACTCGAAGGTGATCGCGCCGTCGGAGCCGTAGATGCTGGAGAGTCGGAGTCCCTTCATGGGAGAGCCGATCTCCCATGAATAGAGTAGCGTTCCGACGGCGCCTTCCGCGTACTCGAAGACGGCGACCATTGTGCGGTCGGACGCGCGCGGGTCCGCGAGGTTCCCGGGAACGAACCCGTGCGCGTCGGTCACGGTGAGTCCGAGGCTGGCCATGAAATTGACCCAGTGGATCCCGCCCTCGAAGAAGGCGCCGCCGCCCGCGAGATCGGTCGCGTCGCGCCAGTCGCCCGTGCGCTGCCGCTTGAGCGCGTTGATCGTGATGATCTTCACGTCGCCGATCGCGCCCTCGGCCAGGAGGTCGCGGATTCGGCGCAGGAGCGGCTTGTAGAAGTAGTTCTCCGCGACGAACAGGCGGCGCCCGGCCCCGGCCGCCGCCCGCGCGACGTCGTCGAAGTCGGCCGACGAGAGGAATGGCGGCTTCTCGACGATGACATGCTTGCCGGCGGCCAGGGCGGCCCGCGCGAGGTCGAGGTGCGTCGAGGGCGGCGTGGCGATCAGCACGGTATCGACGCGCGGGTCGTCGATCGCCGCCTGGTAGTCGCCGAAATGGCCGGCGCCGTCGAACTTCCTGGCGTATTCGGCTGCCCGCACGGAATCCCGGCTCGCGAAATAGCGGTCGACGTCCGCGGACTTCCGTAGCGTCCGGCCGTGGAGGCGGGACGCGAACCCGCAGCCGAGCAGGGCGACTCCGAGGCGGCTCATCCGGCGGCGGCGATGGCCGCGCCGACCCGCAGCGCGTTCGCGGCGATGGTAAGGCTCGGGTTGACCCCCGCGCTCGTCGGGAACACGCTGCCGTCGGTAACCCAGAGGTTGTCGATACCGCGGAACCGGCACGCGGCGTCCAGCGGGGAGGCGCGGGGGTCCTCCC
>CAZUVK010000257.1:1615-5744 GCA_964623785.1 uncultured Gemmatimonas sp.
CCTCCCCCATACGGACGGTGCCGACGGCGTGCGAGAAGGTACTGACGGGGTAGGTCACGGTGAAGAGCGCGCCGGCCTCGCGGAGAATCTGGCGGGTGCGGGAGAGCAGGGCCTTCCGCGCGCCGAGGTCCCGCCGCGTGTAGCGGTGGCGGATACGGGCCGGGGGCAGGCCGAACCGGTCGGCCCGCCCGGGCGCCACGCTCACCGAGTTCGTCGCACGCGGCTGGTCCTCGGCGATGGCGAGTAGGCCCGTCAGATTTCCGATGAGCGCAGCGACCGGACGGCCCACCAGCTTCGGCAGCATCGCCCGGATGAGGCTGACGGGCGGAGCCATCACCTGCTGGATGTTGCCGAGCTTCCCGAACTCCCCGCGCAGCGGATCACCGAAGTAGAAGTCGTGGATGGCAAGCTGCTTGTGGTGCGCGTCGTCAGGGTTCGGTGGCTGACGGAAGAAGCCGTACATCATCGCATTGCAGTGCCTCATCAGATAGCGCCCGATTGCCGGGGCGCCGGCATTCATCCGGTCGAGCCCTGATGCGAGGATCAGGTGCGGCGTGGCGATCGCGCCGGCGGCGACGACGACGCGGTCGGCGGCAAGACCGTGTCGCTCGCCGGAAGCGGTGTCGACGGTCTCGACCGAAACGACCCTCCCATCGCACTCATTCAGGCGCGAGACGACCGTCCCCGCCCGTAGCTCCATGCCCATCGCCAGCAGCGTCGGGATCATGCGGGTGGCGAGATCGTTCTTGGCGCTCACCGCGCACGCGAACGCGTCGCAGGTCGTGCAGCTCTGGCATCTGGCGCCCTCGATCGCCATCGGGATGCGGAACGGCCGCAGCCCGAGGGAGCGTGCCGCGCGCTCGATCGAGGGCGACGGACCGCGGAGCGGCATCGGCTCGGCCGGGAACGGCCCGGACCGGAACGGCTCGGTGGGATCGACGCCAGCGGCGCCGGCGATGTTCAGGAGTCGCTCCGCGCGCGAGTAGCTCGGCTCGAGATCGGTGTACGCGATCGGCCACCTGGCCTCCGAATCGGTCACGATCTCGGGCGGCGGCGCGAAATCCGCCTCCCGGAAGCGAAACGAGGCGCCGCCATAGAATACGGATGGCCCGCCCACGCAGGCACAGATCCCCTGCGGTCGCCAGCCCCGCATGCCGGACCAGAGGGAATACCGAGTCTCCTGCGTGTAGTGCGGCGTCAGAACGAAGGCGCCTTCGTCACCCCAGTTGGCCTCACCCCGCTCCACCCATCCACCCCGCTCCAGCATCAGGACGCGCATCCCCGACTCGAGGAGCGGCAATGCCGCCATGCAGCCACCGAACCCGCTACCGATCACGATCGCGTCGTAGCGCCGCTGGGAGATTGGTGGCATACCGTCGACGTACCGGTGGGAGCGGCGAACCGCCTGGATAGCTTCATCATCGCCGACCCGAATAGCGGCAGGAACGTACCAGCGAAAGACCCGCCAATCAACCCGTCCCGAACCACGAGCGGGCCGGGCGCTCACTCATGGGCGCGCCGCCGCGGCCGTGGATTCCTGGATGCACTGGTTGATCCGGACGGCCATCACGTCGAGTTCCGATCGCGAAGGGACGGGAGCCCCGGGATCGGGGAGCTGGAGGGGGAACGGCTCGCCGACGGGCACGGGGATCAGGTGAAGGTGGAAGTGGAAGACGTCCTGGCCACCGTCGGCCCCATTCGGGGAAAACAGATTGATCGCCCTGGACCCCGTCGCCGCACGTAGACCGGGGAGGATCCGACGCGCTGTTGCGAACGTTCGGGCCGCGAGATCTTCCGGGACGTAGAAAAGGTTCTTGTAGTGCTGCTTCGGAACGACCAGGACATGCCCTCTGTGGAGCGGCTGGATGTCCAGGAACGCAATCACCTCGTCATCCTCGTGGATGACGCTGACTTTTTCGTCGCCGCCAATGATCCTGCAGAAGACGCACGTCGGAGCGGGATTGGAATTCATCGGTGCCTGGGGAATCCGGTTGGAGTGCGGCCGCTCGGAAGGCCGACACGGGTGCAAGAGATACGCCCCCGAGCGCGGCCGCGATGAGTCTTGCGAGCCGTAGGGTCCGCATGCGAGATTGGCCGCGTCGGCCGCGGACTACCTATCTTCAGGATCCAAGATGACACCGAGCGGAACTCTATCAAAGGGCCGTTCTCGTCCTCACGGTCATTCGGGCGAGACCCGGTCGGTATCGCCGGTGCTCCCGCTACTCCTCCTCGAAACGATGCGTGACCGGGACCGCCCCGAAGAGGTCCTGGAAGACGAGGATATTACACTCAGTCTCCCGCGCCGTCTCGGCCTCAGCGAAGTGGTTCGCGTTCAGATCGCCCGTTTCGAGGAAGAAGTCCGACTTCACCGACCTCAGCTTTCGTCGCAGGTGGAAGATCTCTTCCGCCTCGTGATCCGACGGCCCGATGCGGAGGAGATCTTCCTGGACGCCGGCCGGCGCGTGGCCGAGCACCACTGGGCGTCTCGGGGCAACGGGGTCAAGCGGTCGATCGGGATGATGCCCCGCCCGCTTGCCCTGCTCGCCGCGCAGCGAGGCGGGCGGCGAATGTTCCGCGAACTCGTCGGCCCCGCGAAACTCCGGATCAGCCGCCGCCCGATCAGCCTTCGGATCGAGAACTCGCTCTCCGCGCGCTCCGATCCCGGTGGGGCCGCATGCAGCTTCTATTCAGGCGCCTTCGCCGAACTGCTCCGCCGATACATGGGCCGCGACTACCACGTCCTCCATCCCGTGTGCGCGACCCGTCAGGACGGCCGTTCCTGCGAGTGGTTCGTGGAGGCATCGTAGAGGAGTGAATCGTTGAAGTGACGCGAGGCCCGGCCCGCCGTCACTTCCTCCTCGTCTGCAGCAGCCATCCCCGCCGAATCGCGCGCGGCTCCTGGATGGTGACGAAGGCGTCGGGATCCCAGTAGTCCACGGCGTCCATCGCGCGGGGAACGTCCCGCCGCCGCATCACGGCGTCCACGACCTCAACGATCCCTTCCCGGCCCTGCCCCGAGTACTCGGTAACGCCGAACCCCATCTCCCGCAGCGCTTCGGCCAGCTCAACGCCGCCGTGCCTGGACACCACGCGGATGGCCGCCATCCCGATCGCCATCCGCTCCTCGATGGTGAGCCCGACCAGGGTCCCCATTGAGAACCCGGCCGCGTACCCGATGAGGTGCAGTGGCGAGTCGAGGTGCTGGATCGCGGTTCCCACCGCAGTGATCCAGATGAGGATCTCAAAGAACCCGATCAGCGGTGCCGCGTACTTGACGCCGCGCACGGAGAGGAGCATGCGCAGCGTGGCGAGCGAGACATCGACAATTCGAAGGCAGAAGATAACGAGCGGCCCCCAGGCGGAGGCCATCAGAGCGTCCATACTCGGCGGTCTGGCGTGAATCGATCCCCGAAGCCGGGAAGATACGAACTAATCTGCGTCCGCGCTGCCCGTGGGGGGGTCGACACCGGCGGCCTCGAACAGGCGCCGCCGCACGCGTCGGTCAAAGAGCGACCACTTCTCCCGGGCCTCGGCGGGGTCCTGGCCAGTCCCGGTAAGGAATCCGACGTCGATTTCGAAGCCGCCGGCCCGTGTTCGGCCGCCGCCGTAGTACCGACCGCTCTCGTCGCGCCCGAACGCCTTCTTCAGGAGCGAATCGACCCCCAGACCGGTGTCGCTGGTCCTGAGGCTGCCGATGATCGACTCCCGGCCGTCGCGGAGGTCGACGATCCCGAATACGACCGCGGTTCGCACACCTTCCTCCGTGAGCAGGAAATCCGCGGCCTGCGGGATCGCGTCGCGATCAGCCCAGCGGACGTAACCGACGCCCGCGACGGAGAGGTTGCCGCGGATCGCGCGTGCTCCGAGCGCTGACTCGATCGTGTCCATCGTGCCGCGAGACTTCTGAACGCACAGAACGCGCTCGAGCAGCTGATGGTCCGAAAAGCCGCTGAGGTATGCGGCGGCCGCGTACTCCGGCTTCTGCGCGTGGATGAAGCTCGCTGTCTCGCTGTGGAGGCCGTGGAGGAGCGCCGTCGCGAGGCGCACGTGGCGTTGGTTGCCCGGATCCAGCTTCAACAGGATGCCCGTGGCGAGGTACTCGGCGCGGCCGCGACCCAGTTCGCCGAGT
>CAZUVK010000258.1:0-5712 GCA_964623785.1 uncultured Gemmatimonas sp.
GGTGATGGCGTCCCCTACATCGACCGGATCCCGGCGGGCGTACTGGAACTGGTCCGCACGAGCGGCGTCCGGACGGAATCGTCAGGCGACCTGGTAAGCGCCTTCCATTCGCGCTGGAGCGCCGAGGGTGAAGCGAGCCACCGGCGAGCGGCGCGGGTGCTTCGGGATGCTGCGTTCTCCGCGTTCGCGCTGATCGGCGACCGCCTGCGCGCGGGCGATTCGCCTGGCGAGTGGGAGATCCGGCGATGGATCGTGGACCGTCTCGTCGAAGACGGACTTGTGGTCGATGCCGACGCGATTGTCGCCGTCGATGCCAACGCCGCGAATCCGCACTACGCGCCTGGCGCCGACGCCCACGCCCTGATTCGTCCCGGAAACCTCATCCTCATCGACCTGTGGGGGAAGGAGTCCCCGGACTCCGTTTACGCGGACCAGACGTGGATGGCCTACGCGGGATCGACGGTACCGGAGCGGATCGACAATCTGTGGGCGGCCGTTCGCGACGCGAGAGAGGCGGCCGTCTCCCTCGTGAAATCCCGCTGGACGGCGGGCGCCGCAGTCGCCGGATACGAGATTGACGACGCCGCTCGTGCGGTCATCGCGTCGCGGGGCCTCGGAGATGCGTTCATCCACCGAACCGGTCATTCGATCGACCGCGAGTTGCACGGTTCCGGGCCCAACATCGACAATCTCGAGACCAGAGACACGCGCTCCCTGATTCAGGGCATCGGGTTCTCCATCGAGCCCGGAGTCTATCTCGAGGGTGACGTCGGCCTGCGTACTGAGATCGATGTCTTCATGAGTCCTGACGGCCCCGAGGTTACGACTCCCGAGCCGCAGCTCGCCATTCACCGGATCGAGCTGGAGTAGCCGCACCGATGAACGTTCGGTGGAGTGTGCTGGACCTTCGGACGCGTCATGGCTTCGCGATCGCGCGCGCGAAATCGGTACCGGTCCGCCGGTCCGTATGGGTGCGCGTGGCTGACGGCGATGGCAACGAGGGTTGGGGAGAGGCGCCGGTCACGACGCCGTACTACGGAGAGACAGCGGATACGGCGCAGGCCGTGCTCCCGATCCTGGCCGCGGCGCTCGAGACCGATACGGCCGGCGCCCCGTTCGCGCTCGAGGCAGCCGAGGACGCCATGTCGGCGGCAATCGGTGGGAACCACGCCGCGAAGGTCGGAGTCTCTTCAGCGCTGCATGATCTGGTCGGCAAGCGACTCGGCGTACCGGTGTGGAAGCTGCTGGGTCTGGAGCGGCGGGCGCCCGTATCGTCGTTCACGATCGCGATCGCGGACATCGAGGAGATGCGTGGCCGAGTGCGTGAAGCCGCCGCGTATCCGATCCTGAAGATCAAGGTGGGTACGCCGCGCGACGCCGAGATCCTGCGGATGATCCGCGAGGAGGCGCCCGAAAAGACGATCCGGGTGGACGCGAACACCGGCTGGACCGCGAAGGAGGCGATCCGCGCGCTTCCGCTGCTGGAGGAGTTCGGCGTCGAGCTCATCGAACAGCCGGTTCATCCGGACGATTTCGACGGGCTGGCCTCGGTGACCGCCGCTTCGCCGATCCCTGTGGTCGCGGACGAATCGTGCCGGACCTCGCGGGACATCCCCCGGCTCGCCGGCGCGGTGGATGTCATCAACATCAAGCTCGCGAAGTGTGGCAGCATGCGAGAAGCGCTGCGGATGATTCACTGCGCGCGCGCGCACGGAATGGGCGTGATGCTTGGCTGCATGATCGAATCTACGCTGGGCATCGCCGCCGCGGTCCAGGTCGCGTCGCTCGTGGACTTTGTGGACCTCGATGGGGCGGCGCTCCTGGCGGATGATCCGTTCCAGGGTCCTGGGCTGGACCCGAATGCCGAAGTGGAGTTCAACGCAGAGCCCGGGCTGGGCGTGACGCGCGGCTGAGTCGCGAATCGCCCAGCCCCGCGCCGTGTGCCGTCCCGGCGAGTTGTGACCATCCTCCAACCACCATTCCCCACCCGGACTCCCTCTCCGATGCTCGCCGAAGTTGCCGTCCCGCTGCCCATCCTTCGAACGTTCACCTACATCGTACCGGCTGAGTTCGAGGCTGCCGCCGTCCCGGGCGCCCGCGTGCTCGTCCCGTTCGCTCGGGGAGATCGAGTCGGATGGATCGACCGTGTGGTGGACGCCGAGCCTCGCCCCGGCACGAAGCCGCTCACGGGCATTCTGGACACCAGCCCATCCGTTCCGGCCGACCTGATGGAGCTGTGCCGGTGGGTGGCCGACTACTACATCGCGCCGCTCGGCCTGGTCATCCGGGCCGCCGTGCCCGCCGCGCTCTCAGCAAGCTCGACGGACACCGTCGAGCTTGCTGAGAGCGCGGGTGATCGGCCGGCCGACCTGACGGGGATGGACGAGGCCGTCCTCGACTGGCTGGGCACGGTCGAGGGCGCACAGCCGATTGTCCGTCTCCGGCGGGAGCACGGTGACCGGGCGTGGTGGCCCGCGATTCGGCGGCTCGAGGCGCGCGGGCTCATCGTCGTCCGGTCCGAGCCCCCGAGAGCGGAACCGCCCGTGCGGATCCGCCGAATGCTCCGGCTGACGCGGGAGCTGCCCAGCCTCCAGGAACGCGAGGAGGTCTTTGGGCGCGCTCGAAGGCAGCGGGAGTGCTGGGAATGGGTCGAGTCGGTCGGAGGTAGGGCCGAGGTCGCACACCTCGTCGTTCAACAGGGGTTCACATACCCGATCGTGAACGGCCTGGTCGAACGCGGCGTCGCGCGAGTCGAGGATGTGGTCGTGCCCCGGGATCCGTATGGCGCGATCCCCCCCGAGCCGGCGGTCAGCTTTCAGCCGACACAACCGCAGCGTCAGGCGATCGATGCGCTGACCGACGCGATCCGGCGAAAGGAGCCTGGCACCTTCCTGCTTCGTGGGGTCACCGGGTCGGGCAAGACTCTCGTATACATCGAGCTACTGCGGGAGGTGGTCGAGCGGCGGGGTGGGACGGCGATCGTCCTGGTCCCGGAGATCGCCTTGACGCCGCAGACCGTCGGGCGGTTCCGCGCCGTCTTCGGCGATCGCGTCGCCGTGTTGCACTCGGCGCTCTCGGACGGCGAGCGGTATGACGAGTGGCGGGCGCTGCGGTCGGGCGAGAAGCGAATCGCCGTCGGCGCGCGGTCGGCCATCTTCGCGCCACTGCCGGACCTGGGGGCGATCATCGTGGACGAGGAACACGAGGCCACCTACAAACAGAGCGAGTCGCCGCGCTACCACGCCCGGGAACTTGCCGTGGTGCGCGCCTCGATGGCCGGCGCGATCTGTGTGCTCGGCTCCGCCACGCCGTCGCTTGAGAGCTGGGCCAATGCCACCAGCGGCAAGTACCATCTGCTCGAGCTCCCCGAGCGCGCGACCGGACAGCGGATGCCGGAGGTTCGCATCGTCGATCTTCGCCAGGAGCGAAAGAAGGCGCAGGAAACGGGCGGGCCGGGCGCCATCATCCTCTCCGACCCGCTGCGGGAGGCGGTCACCCAGCGGCTCGTCCGGCGTGAGCAGACGATCCTTCTGCTCAACCGAAGGGGGTACGCGAACTTCGTACAGTGCCGCGATTGCGGGAATGTGTGGGATTGTCCCTCGTGCGCCGTGTCGCTGACCTTCCATCGGCGGCGTGCCCGCCTGACGTGCCACTACTGCATGTACGAAGAGGCGACCCCGTCGACGTGTTCACGGTGCGGTTCTACCGATATCAGCTTTCGAGGGGTCGGAACTGAGCAGGTCGAACGAACCGTGATCGAGATGTTCCCCGAGGCGCGGATGGCCAGGATGGACGTGGATACGACGACCGCGAAGTGGTCGCATCACCGGATCCTCGACCAGGTCGAGCGTGGGGAAGTCGACATACTGCTCGGCACACAGATGATCGCGAAGGGGCTCGATTTTCCGAACGTGACGCTCGTCGGCGTGATCAACGCGGACGTCGGAATCAACCTGCCGGACTTCCGGGCCACGGAGCGGACGTTTCAACTCGTGACCCAGGTTGCCGGGCGGGCGGGGAGGGGCCCGCTGGGGGGGGAGGTCATCATCCAGACGTCGCTCCCTGGGCACCATGCCGTGACGTGTTCGATCGCGCACGACTTCGTCGGGTTCGCCAAGATCGAGATGGAGTCGCGGAAGTCGCCGCTGTACCCACCCTATTGTCGGCTGGTAAACATTGTGGTGAGCGGGGTGGATGAAGGCTCGACGCACGAGGGGGCACAGCGGGCGGCCGACTGGCTCACCGGATTGATTCGGCGCCAGGGGATCCCGGAGGTGGAAATCATCGGACCGGCCCCGGCGCCGATCGAGCGGATTCGGGATCGGTGGAGGTGGCACGTGCTGTTGCGAGCGACCAGTCCGGCACGCCTGGGTCACGTGTGTCGCTACTTCGCCGAGCGTTTCCGGGTCGGTGGATCGGGCGATCTCCGGCTGGCGATTGACCGTGACCCCGTCGCGCTCCTATAGCCGACCATGCACGGAATTCGCGGGTGGTGTGCGCGTTGGCCCGCAAGTCGCGTCCCCTTGGGCACGAACAAAACCGGCCAATCCGGCGTACAAATGGATCATCCGGTCAACCGGTGCGGTCAGGGCCGCTGGAAGGAAAGTTGCGAGCGAACGTCATTGGTCGTCGCCGGCTCCCCTTGGATCGAATCGGTTGCTCGCTGGTCGGCGATTGGAGTGAGGATCGCCGCCTCTGGACAGGTGACCGATGAAGAAGATCCGAACTCTTCTACTGAACGCGAACTATCAGCCGCGCGCCGTGATTCCGGTGGAGCGGGCGTTTGCGTTGCAGTTCGAAGACGAGGATCTGGGAGATGGGATCGGCAAGATCGATGTGGTGCTGACGGCGGCCGACGTGAGCACCGGCGAGATCCCCGAGAGCGCCAGGTTCTGGCACAGCCCGACCGCTTCTTTCGCGGTTCCGCTTGTCGTCGCGCTCCGGAAGATGCACAGCCCGCTCTTCGACCTGAACAACGCTCCGACGGGCAGCCCGAACCTGCAGGCGCTCATGAAGCGTGACCGATACCGCTGCCTCTATTGCCTCAGGACCGAGGAAGAGCTGGAATCAGGGAATTTCTTTACGATGGATCACATCGTTCCCCGCTCCCGGTTCCGCATGCCGAGCGACGCGCATCACTACGAGAACCTCGCGCTGTCGTGTCTCGCGTGCAATCTCAGGAAAGGTGGACGGACGCCGGAGGAAGCGGGGATGACCCTGCACGGAGTTCCGCTCGAGCCAACGCGCTGGGAGATGGTCGCGCACGATCTACTGGAGTGCCAGCGCGTGTTCGTGACGTGGTGCCGCGAAGGGGGGCCGGTTCCCGCGGGTCTCGGGGCCGCGGCCTGAGTCAGCGGGCCTTCAGGGATGCAGCAACCGGTCGATGGTCTCGAAGAATCTCGTGATCTCGACCGGTTTCCGCAGGTGATCGTCGCAGCCCGCCTCGATGGCCATCTCCTGGGCGCCCGCCATCGCGGTCAGCGCGACGATCGGCACCTGCCGGAACCGTGGAGATTCGCGCAGAATGCGCGTTGCGTTCAGACCGTCCATCACGGGCATCATGATGTCCATCAGGATGAGGTCGGGACGAAACCGCAGCGCCTGGCGTACGGCTTCCTCGCCGTTCTCCGCTTCGAGCACGTCGAACCCGTACGCTTCGAGCAGGGATCGGAGGGCGTCGCGATTATCGTGGCGGCGCATGGGCATCTCCCG
>CAZUVK010000259.1:0-5645 GCA_964623785.1 uncultured Gemmatimonas sp.
TGCGGGGCGGATTCGCGGAAGGTCAGCCGATCGTTCTCCTTCGCGCCCCGCCCGACTCGCACCTCCAGACCGCCTGACGTCCGGAATACCCGGTAGGGGAGGGACTCTCCGACCACCCTGCGGCTCGACGCCGAACCGCTGGCGGCGTCAAGCGCGCTCAAGCGCTCCTGGACCCACTCGGGTACCCGCCCCTCGCCGATTTCGACGCTCGCCCCCCGCCACCGGGCTACCTCCTCTTCGGCCGCCTCGATCATCTCGGGCAGCCGGGCCGCCGCCCGCTCCCGCCGGCGAGCCTCATCGTACAGCCGCGCCGCGTTCTCGGCGGGCGTCAGCCGCGGGTCGATCTCGATCTCTACGATGCTCCCGTCCCAGTCCTCCAGCCGGGCGACGGACTCGCCCCGGCGCACCTGATGGAGGCGGGCGAGAAGCAGGTCGCCCCCCGCGCGGATCCCGGCCGCCCCCTCGGCGTCGGCGAGTTCCGCGCGCAGCCGCTCCAGCCGGCGAGTCACCGCGGCCAGGCGCGCCGCCGCGAACTTCGCCGCGCGCCGCACGTCCGGCTCCGTCGTCCCGTCCATCGCGTCCGCCGGTTCCTCGCCGGCCACGCGATCCATCGCGTCGAGCAGGGAAGGGAACGGTTCCCCGGGAATCCCGGTCAGCGACACCGGGTACGGCTGGAGCCGCCCGCCGAACCGAAGTACCGTCGGGCGCGGCTCGGGCAATCCGCGAATCCACCACCACCGATCGAACGCGGCGTCCGCCTCGAATCCGCGACCGTCGGCGCGCGACCCGAGGATCCACTCGCCGTTGATCGCTCCCGTCCAGGCGAACCGGCCGACGAGCCGCCGGAGCCGTTCCTCCCCCGGGGATTCCGGGATGATCGACTCCCAGAGAACCCGCGCATCCCTCCGATCGACGTCCGAAGCGGCGCCGAAACGCGGCTCGCCCCGCGGCGGCATATACGGCGCCCCCGTGTGGAGCGACCGATCCCCCGACCTCCGCGCGTTAAGCACGCTCACGATCCGGCCATCCTCGCCCACAACGATCCCGTTCCACTGGTTCGTCTGAAGCTCGAGCACGATCTCCCGCGACTGGCTCGTGAAACGGCCACCGCCGCTGAGACGGATCGTCAGGATGCGTTCGTCGGGAGGGGCATCGACCGCCTCGACGAGCGCGTCGAGCGGAATATCATCGAACTCGGAGGTCTGCAGGATGCGGACGAAGCCGCGCAGCGGATGCAGGTCGATCCGCAGCGCCTCCCCCCCTTGCAGGGGAAGCGTGACGGATCGGTCGGCGGCAAAGACGGGGGCCGCGGCGCAGCCACGGCCCCCGATGCGCGCTCTCAGCTCATCGGCCAGTCGGCGGACGAGCAACGGGTCGAATCGCACGGCGTTTGACACCGTTTTAACATGAAGTTACCTTCCTCGTCCGTCAACAAAAGCCTTTATCCGGCAAGGGTTTTCACGAAATCGCGAGGGCCCCGCGCGCATCGGGAGGGCAACCTCGCCAGACGATGGAGCGAGATGTCGACGCACGGCCAGGGGGGCGGCAGGAAGGTCTCGGTACTCGACCTCCAGGAGATGAAGGCGAAGGGAGAGCGGATCGCCGTGCTCACCGCCTACGACTGGCTCTTCGCGCGCCTCGTTGACGCTTCCGGGACCGAGGTCATCCTCGTCGGTGACTCCCTCGCGCACGTCTTCCACGGCCTCGACTCGACGCTCCCGCTCTCCCTCGACGACATGATCTACCACGCGCGCGCCGTTCAGCGTGGCGCCGCAAGGAGTCTCGTCGTCGTTGATCTCCCGTTCCTGAGCTATCAGGTATCTTCCGAGGAAGCGGTTCGAAACGCCGGCCGCGTGCTCAAGGAGAGCGGTGCCCGCGCGGTGAAGCTGGAGGGCGGGAACCCCCGTATCGCGGAAACGGTCCAGCGTATCGTGGAGGCTGGGATCCCGGTCATGGGACACCTTGGCTTCACGCCGCAGTCCGTGAATACGCTCGGCGGCAACCGCGTCCAGGGGCGCGATGCCGAGAGTCGCCAGCGACTTCTCGCCGATGCCCTGCGGCTCCAGGCCGCCGGTGCATTCGCGATCGTTCTCGAACTCGTCCCAGGCGACCTGGCGGCCGAGATCACCGGATCGCTCACGATCCCCACGATCGGGATCGGCGCCGGGGTCGGGTGTGACGGACAGGTCCTCGTCCTGCAGGATGCGCTCGGGCTGAACCGCGATTTCTCGCCGAAGTTCCTTCGCCGCTTTGCCGAGCTCGGCCAGCTCACGGAGGAGGCGCTGCGCGGGTACGTGGAGGCGGTGAAGAGCGGCGAGTATCCGGGACCCGAGCACACCTTCCAGTGATCCCGGCGTCCCGATGATCGTGGCGCGCACCCGCGGGGAGGTCCGGGAATGGACGGTGGCCAACCGTGCGCGCGGGCTTCCGACGGCCCTCGTCCCGACGATGGGGTCGCTCCATCCTGGACACCTCTCGCTCGTCGAGATCGCCGCTGGCGTCGCCCCAGGCGCGGTCGGCCTCTCGATCTTCGTCAACCCGCTCCAGTTCGGACCCACGGAGGACTTCGCGGCCTATCCGCGCGATCTCGACCGCGACCTGGCTCTCGCCGAGGCCGCCGGGGTATCCCTCGTGTTCGCCCCGTCCGTGGAGGAGATGTATCCTTCCGGAGAACCGTGGATCGCCGTAGTCCCCGAGAAGGGCGCGGACCTGCTCTGCGGAGCGTCCCGGCCTGGGCATTTCCGAGGCGTGCTGACGGTGGTCGCCAAGCTCTTCGGCGTGTTCTCGCCCGACCACGCCGTCTTCGGCCGAAAGGACTACCAGCAACTCACGCTCATCCGCCGGATGGTCTCGGATCTCGACATGCCGGTCGACATCATCGCCGGTCCGATCGTTCGAGAAGCGGATGGGCTCGCGATGAGCTCTCGAAACCGATATCTCTCTACGGAGGAGCGACGCGAGGCGCTGTCGCTCGTGCGGTCACTCGCGGCATGCGAGGCGTTGTTCCGGGCCGGGGAGCGCGATGCCGGGGTATTGCGCCAGCGCCTCGCCGACTCGGACGGACCGGGTGCGGAGGTTGAGTACGGCGAGGTCGTTCATCCGGACACGCTCGAACCCGTTGACCGCGTGGAAGCCGGCACCGTATGCGCGATCGCCGCGCGTGTCGGCCGGACCCGACTGATCGACAATATCGTTCTCGGAACCTGAGAACCACCCGTTTCGATCCTCTGAATGATGCTCGCAATCCGCCATTCCGCGTCGGAACCGTTGCTCCGCCAAGGCAGGGAGACACGGGGACCAGGCCGCCGATGACCCAATGGGCCGCCGTCGTTATGACGCGCCTGGAGCGCGAGGATGGGCCGATGATGTCGCGCCTGCCATCGTTCCTTCATCCGGTTGCCGGCCGGCCTCTCATCTGGCATACCGTCCGCGCGCTGGCCGGGGTCTCGCCGCCCCCAGCGCGCGTCTTCGTCGCCGGACCGGTCGAACTCTCCGCCGATCTCTTCGACGGCACCGGCGTGGAGGTGCGGATGCTTCCCTCCGCCCCCGGTGAGCCGATCGATGCCGCCGTTGGCCTCCTGCACGAGGGGCCGACGATCGTCGTGCACGCAAGCGCTTCCTTCAGCCAGGAAGGCCTGCGCGGACTCCTTGACGCGGGAGACGGCAGGTGGATGGGAGACAGCGATTTCTCCGCCGCGGCATTCCGATCCGGCCCGGATGGTCCCGGCGATTTCCTCGCGCTCGAGGAACCCTTCTCGGTCGCGAACGGCCTGCTCGACCCGCTCGCTCGCATTGTCGACGCGCCCGGGTCGTTCATCGTCACCACGCGGGACGACCTGGCTCGCGTCCACCGCCGTGTTCGCGACGAGCTCGTGGGCGCGCTCATGCGTGGCGGCACGACCTTCGTCCTGCCGGAGTCCGTGACAGTCGACGTGGATGTCAGGGTCGGTCGCGACACCATCGTCTATCCGGGCGTCGTGCTCGAAGGTCAGACCACGGTTGGCGACGAGACGGTGATCGGGCCTGGCTGCCGGATCATCGACAGCTGGGTCGGGAGCGGGGTGGAGCTGAAAGGCTGGAACTACATCGCGCACACTTCCGTCCGAAACCGCGCGATCCTCGAGCCCTATGTGCGTCGTGGCTTCGACTGACGGGGCGCTGGCCGGGCTCACGCCGATCGAACTCGAGGCGGCGCGCGGGAACCTGCCCGCGTGGGCCCGCGCCACGCCCGCCCGTCGTGAGCACATGGGCCGCGTCGCCGCGCTGCTCGAGGAGTGGGCGTACGCGATCGACCTCGACGAAACCGAGGTGCTTCGCTGGGCCGCGGCCGGCTGGCTCCACGATGTGCTGCGCGACGCGGATCCGGCGGAGCTGATTCCGGATGTCACCGACTCCGAGCGGGACCTGCCAGGAAAGGTCCTGCACGGCCCGGCGGCCGCCGCCCGCCTGCGCGGGCTCGTTCACCCGAGCGTCGAGAACGCGATCCGCTACCATACGGTCGGCCACCCGAGCCTCGATCGCCTGGGCCGGGCCCTCTATCTCGCCGATTATCTCGAACCGGGCCGGCGTTTCGCCGATGACTGGCGAGCGGTTCTCCGCCGTCGCTGGCCGACCGAGAGCCACGAGGTACTCGCCGAGGTGATCGCGGCCCGAATCCAGAACCTTCTGGAAACCAGGAAGCCCATCCGCCCGGAGACAGCGGCCTTCTGGTCCACCACCGTGACCGGCCTGACCGCGTGAACGCTCGCCTGGCCGGCCTCGCGCTGACGAGCCTCGCGGTGCTCGTCCTCCTCGCATCGATGGCGCTGGGCCTTCGCGCCTCGGGAACCGGCGACGACTGGGAGTTGCTCCCCGTGAGCCTGCCGGTATCCGGATCGGAGCGGGTTCAGGTCGAGGTTCTGAATGGCGCCGGAATCGATGGATTGGCCAGGGAAACCACGGATCGGCTTCGCGCCCGCGGATTCGACGTCGTCTTCCTGGGGAACGCCGGCTCGCAGGCGCGGGACTCCAGTGTGGTGCTGGATCGCGGGAGGAATCCGGAGGGAGCGGCGAGGGTGGCGCGCGAGCTCGGAATCAGTCGCGTCGAGGTCGCGGTGGACACAACGCTGTACCTTGACGCCACGGTCATACTCGGGCCTGACTGGGAGGATATCGCGCCCTGACGCCCCTCGGCGAACTCTACGCGCCGAACCCCACTCCGATGCGGACCGGCGCCCGTCCCTCGGTTGCCTCCGCCTTGAGTTGACCACAGGCCGCCGCGATGTCGCGCCCGCGCGGCGTCCGTTCTCGCGCCGGGATCCCCCGCCGCTCCAGCCTCGCCGCGAATCGCCTCAATCGGTCGGCTGGGGTCGGGCGCCAGTCGGACCCCGGGATCGGGTTGTACGGGATCAGGTTCACGAAGGCGTTGAACTCGCCGACCAGGTCGGCCAGCTCGTCCGCGAGCGCGGGGGCGTCGTTCACGCCATCGATCATGACGTACTCGAAGGTGATCCGCTTTCCGCCCGCCTGGTCGAACGCGCGCAGCGACTCCAGCAGGCGAGGCAGGGGATACTTCTTCTCGAGCGGGATCAACGTCTGCCGGAGCGCCGAGTTCGGCGCGTGGAGGGAAACCGCCAACCGGTACTGCTCGGGCATCTCCGCCATGC
>CAZUVK010000260.1:0-1932 GCA_964623785.1 uncultured Gemmatimonas sp.
GGTCCGGGCCAGTGGATACGGGCGAGCGCATCCGCCTCGGGTGGCCAGTCGGCGGCGAGCGACCGCGCGGCCGCCAGGTCGGCGCAGTGGACGATCAGCGGGTTGTATGTCGGGCGGCCCTTGGCCGCGAATATGCGCGCGACGGCGACCGGATCGAGTGCGTCGGCCCCGAGGCCGTACACCGTCTCGGTCGGAAACGCGACGATGCCGCCCTGGCGGATCACCGCCGCCGCTTCGTCGATCGCGGCAGGATCCGGATGCTCCGGATCGACTCGAACAAGCTTCAACGAAGTGCCTCGAATGTTGTTGATGTAACAGGCTGTAAAGAGTTGTGCGACTTGGTCATGAATTGCGAGTACGACGGGCCGGGTTGCGGCTTCGTGCCCGGTCTGCTTCTTGCCCTATCGATAGGCTGGAAGACGCCGCCGAGCGGGGGTCGAACCAACGCCAGAGAATGAGTTCCGGACTCAAGGATCACGACATATTGACGGGAAGCTGGTCTGTGGTGTCAGTTCCCGATAGGAGGTGGAGGAAATGTTCTGGGTACTCGTAACGGCACTTTGGGCGGCGATGCTGATCTCGCCATTCGTACTGTTGTACCTCTTCCTGCCGACAGGTCGGGAATGCCCACGCTGCGCCAGCGAGACGATCGCCATCCGTTCGTGGATGCCGCGACCGATCCGCTCGCTCGGATCGCTCCGATGGTGTATGGAGTGCGGCTGGGAGGGTGTCGCGCGGAATGCGGTCGTTCGCCACTCGTTGCCGAAGCTGGAAGTGGTTCCGGACGATGGCGGCGACGCTGAGGACGACGCGTCGTGGAGGCCGAAGGACTGAGGAATCGACGTCAGCACGACCCGCAGCCCGCCCCGGAACCCGATCCGCCGGCGGGCCACGGTCATCCCCCTTCCAGATTGCGGCGCAACGCGCCGGTCCCGCCTCGATACGCGTAGGCCTCGAACCCTTCCCGCTGAAGTGTTTCCGCCACCTGAACGGCCTGGAGCCCCTGTCCGCAATGCAGTACGTAGGTCGCATTCCGGTCGAGCGTTCCGGGGTTCGCGGCCACCTCCCAGCTCTCCCGGCTCACGGACCCGGGGTAGTGCCACTCGCGCCATTCCTCCTCGGGTCGCAGGTCCAGCACGACGGCCCCCGCGGGTATCCGATCGGTGAAGAGATAGTCGACGACGAGATCAGCCCCACGAAGCGCGCGCGGATCGAGCACCCGGCGCTCGGCCAGCGCAATCGCGAGGACGGTGGGATCCATGTTTGACGATGCTCGCTCCGTCTCCTGGCGAGTTGCGCTTGTGGCCGGGTTTCCCGGCGCGATGGCACAGTACTCTTTCACCTTCGCCGAAACATCGAAGGTGCCGATCCGTCGGGTGAGATCGATGATGTCCGACTTGTCGAAGCCGATGAGCGGCCGGAACACCGGCATCCCGCTGGCGCCGTCGATGGCGGCGAGGTTGGCGAGGGTCTGCGATGAAACCTGACCGAGCGCTTCACCCGTGACCAGGACCTGCGCCTTCAGTTCGCGGGCGACGTGGTCCGCCGCCTGGTACATCAGCCGCTTAAGGACTAGCTGCCAGAGCCGCGGGGGCGTTTTTTCGCGCAGCTCGTCGAGGACGGCGCCGAAGTCGACGACATGAAGGGTCGGCCGGGTCCCGTAGCTCCACTCGTCGGCAAGGATCTTCACGACGCGGACGACCGAGCGTTCGTACGCCCCGCCGCCGAGATTGCAGAATACGTAGTCGAGCTGGACCCCCCGCTTGAGCATCATCCAGGCGGCGACGGCGGAGTCGAACCCACCCGAAATGAGGCAGACGGCGCGACCCTCGACACCGAGAGGCAATCCACCGAGACCCCGCTGCCTCCCCGAAAAGAAGTACGCTTCCTCGTCGCGGACCTCCACCTCGACCTCGACATCCGGGTTCGTCA
>CAZUVK010000260.1:1942-5576 GCA_964623785.1 uncultured Gemmatimonas sp.
GTTCGTCAGATCCACGTGGGCGCCGGGGTTGAGCGCCGCGCCGAGCGTCTGCATCACATCGCTGGAGCTGAACGGATGGGTTCCGCTCCGCCGCGCCCGAACCGCGTAGCTCTTCCCCCGGACGACATCCGCGAACCGCGCGGTCCCGACCCGCACGATCTCGTCGAGGGTCGCGCCGCACCGGTCGGTCACGATCGAGTACGACGAGAGGCCCGCGATTCGACCCAGTGCCACGAGCGCCGTCGGATCCGCGTCGGTGTGGACGAAGATCCGCGTCCAGTGCGACTCGACCCGGAATTCGGCGCCGGTCGCGCGAAGCGCCTCGCGTACGTTCTCCACCAGCTTGCGCATGAACCGCTTTCTCGTCGCCTTCGACTTCGTCGACAGCTCGGCGGACAGGCGGACCAGGGCGAAGGTCTGTAGATCGGGTTTCATGAGCGTACTCCCGTGCTCGCGCGGTTCAGCCCGCGGTCCCGCCTGACGGCGGCCGGACGACGACGCGGGCCAGGCGCGCGGCGTCGAAGTGTTCCACCGCGATTCGCAGCACGGACTCCGAGTTGATCGCCATGACCTGCGCCGGGAAGGTGCTCCAGTAGTCGGGCGGAAGGCCGTACGACTCCACAGTCGCGAGACGCGCGACGACGCGGGCGGGCGTCTCGAACGCACGCGGAAGTGAGAGAACGAGCGCCTCCTTGGCGCGCTCCAGTTCCTCCGAATTCACCGGCGCCGCGGCCATCCGCGCCAGCTCGATCAGGATCTCCTCGATGGCGTCGTCGACCACGCCCGCGTCGACGGCGGTCTCCACGCTCCATCCCGCCGGCCGCACGCCCGCGCAGAACGACGACCGCACGCCGTACGTCCACCCCTTGTCCTCTCGCAGGTTGGCGCCGAGCCGGCCGGTGATCGTGCTTCCTCCGAGGATGTAGTTCGCCACACTCGCGGCGACCCAGTCCGGTGACGTTCGCGGGATTCCGATCCCGCCGAACCGGATCTCACCTTGCTCACCGTCGTCCCAATCGACGGTTGCGAGGCGTCCGGCGTCGCGCGGTGCGGGCGGGGTCGGGGGATACCCGACAGGTTCGACCCGGCCCGACCATCCTCCGAACCGTTCCTCGAGCACCGTCCGCAGCCGGCGCGGATCGATGTCCCCCGCGACGACCAGAACCGATCCTTCCGGCCGATACCGGTCGGCGTGGTATTCGATCACCCTGCGTCGCTCGATGACGCGGACGCCCGCCGACGTCCCGATCGGTAGGCGGCCGTAGGGGTGGTCCGGACCAAAAACAGCGGCGGCGGAATGATCGTCGGCGACATTCGCGGGCTCGTCGAGACGAGCGTCCAGGGCATCCAGCACTTCCGCGCGGATGCGCTCGACCTCTCGTTCGGGGAACAGTGGTTCGGTGACGATCCCGGCGACCAGCGCCAGGGCGTCGTCGAAGGTCTCGGCGAGCGACCCGAAGTCGATTTCGGCAAAGTCGTGACCCGCCCGCGCGCAGACCGAGGCACCGAGCCCGTCGATGCGCTCGTTCAGCTCGATCGCGGAGTAGCGGCGGGTGCCTTCGGTGAGCAGCGAGGCGGTGAGGGAGGCTACGCCCGGCGCTCCCGCGGGGTCCGCCGCCGCCCCGGCGGGGAGCACCAGCCGGGCGGCCACCTGCGGCAGGTCAGGCCGCGCCACGGCCACCACCCGCAGGCCGTTCTCGAGCTGAAACCGTTCCGGCACGGGAACGGTGGGGTGGGGCGGAGACCCCGGAATCGGGATCGGTAACATGCGCGGGCTCGTATCAGTCGACATCGGCCACCTCCCCGTTCGGGACGGTGATCACCGTCGCCCGACGTTCCGGGCCAAGATACCGGCCGGCAACCCGCACCACCTCCTCCGTCGTCACGTTGCCGTACTGGTTGAGGACGCGCTCCAGCTCCTCCGGAGCTCCGAGGACGGTGGTGGCGTAGGCGATCTCGTCAGCCCGTTCCTCGAGCGTGGAGAAGCTCTGAAGATGGTCCTTCCTCGCGCGCCGGATCGCACCTTCCATCTCGGCCTGGGTCACGCCATCCGCGACGACACTCGCGATGACCTCGTCGATCGTTGTGATGAGCCTCTCGGCGGTGATCCCGGTGCGCGCGGTGGAGACGACCCCGAAAATCCCCGCGAGCTGCGTCGGGTAGAGGTAGGTGTCGATATCCTGTGCGAGCTGACCGTCACGAAGGAGCGCGCGCTGCAGCCGCGAGCTGTCGCCGTCGGCGAGCAGGTAGCTCAGGACGTCGAGCGCGACCCAATCGTCCGATCCGAACGGCGGAACGGCCCAGGCATGGTGGATCCTGGGGAAGGTGACGCGATCCTTCATCACCTCCACCCGCCCGGAGGGCCCCGGGTCCATCGCGGGCCAGTCCGCGGGCCGGTTTGAGCCGCGGGGGACATCCCCCAGATATCGATCCGCCCACGCGAAGCCGTCGTCGGCGCCGACGTCGCCCGCGAGCACGAGCACCGCGTTGTCCGGGGTGTAGAAGTCGCGATAGAACTGTCGGGCGTCCTCGGGCTCCATCGCCTCCAGATCCGGCGTGTACCCGATCGTCGGCCAGGAGTACGGGTGCGTCTCGGGGAAGAGGAGCTGGTGCAGCCGCTCGTGCGCGAGCCCGTACGGCCGGTTCTCGTAGACCTGCTTCCGTTCGTTGATCACCACGGACCGCTGGACTTCCACGATCTCGTCGTCGAGGACGGGGAGGAAGTGAGCCATCCGTTCGCGCTCCAGCCAGAGCGCGAGCTCGACGGCGTGGCTCGGGACGACCTCGTAGTAGTTCGTGCGATCGAACCAGGTGGAGCCATTGTTCGTTCCACCGACGCGCTCGAGCATCCGGTCGAAGTCACCCTTGGGGCAGTGCTCCGATCCTTCGAAGAGGAGGTGCTCGAGCAGGTGGGCCAGGCCGGTCCGTCCAATGCGTTCGTCGCGGGAGCCCGCGCGGTACATCAGATGAACGGCGACGATCGGCGACGTCCTGTCCTCGTGGACGACGACGCGCAGGCCGTTCGAAAGCGTAGTATTCTGCTGCGCCACGCGCAGCGGTTTCAACAAACCGTGCATCATCCCCGGATCGGGAAAAAGTAGGGGCCGGGCGATGAGTGCCCGGCCGTGCGCCCTTGCGGCGGTGCGTCGGCAAATGTAACACCGCTCTTCGGAACGCGCCTGCGTGCACGGCGCGAACGCGTCAGATGAACCGTATCGTGGAGAGTCGATTGGAGAGCGTGCCGGAAGTCTCGCCCGACCTGCCTTCGCCGACGTGGCGGATGATCCTCGCGCTGCTCGGGAAGCTGCCGGAGCGCGGGATGAGCCGAGCGTTCGGCCGCGTCGCGGACGTTCCCATCCCGCCGCCGGTGCGGGCAGCGCTGTTGACGGCGTTCGCGCGGGCGGTCGGGATCGATCTCTCCGAGGTCGAGCTGCCGCTCGGCGAATACCCGACGCTCAACGCCTTCTTCGTCCGGCGGCTCCGGCCGGGCGTCCGTGACTGGCCCGCCGACTCCGGTGTGCTGGTGTCACCGGTCGATGGGGTCGTGGGACGATTCGGTACGGTCGAGCGGGGGATGGCGATCCAGGCGAAAGGACTGGACTATTCGGTGGCGGACCTGCTCGGCGACCCCGAG
>CAZUVK010000261.1:0-5250 GCA_964623785.1 uncultured Gemmatimonas sp.
TGTAGCTCGTTCCGCGCACCATGTAGACGAAGTCGGTGATCGCTGGCGAATAGACCGCGCCGCCCGCGCACGGGCCGAGCACGGCCGAGATCTGGGGGACGACCCCTGAGGCGAGCGTGTTTCGAAGGAAGATGTCGGCGTATCCGCCGAGCGCGACCACGCCCTCCTGGATTCGAGCGCCCCCGGAATCGTTCAGACCGATGACCGGCGCGCCGTTCTTGAGCGCCAGGTCCATGATCTTCACGATCTTCTCGGCATGGGCTTCGGAGAGTGACCCGCCGAATACCGTGAAATCCTGCGAGAAGACGTATACGAGCCGTCCGTTGATCGCGCCGTATCCGCTGACGACGCCGTCGCCCGGATACTTCTCCCGATCCAGGCCGAAATCCGTCGCGCGGTGGACGACAAACCGGTCCAGCTCCACGAATGAGCCTTCGTCCAGCAGTACGTCGAGACGTTCGCGGGCGGTCAGCTTCCCGCGCTCGTGTTGCGCCGCGATCCTGGCTTCACCGCCCCCGAGTTCGGATCTCCGCCGAAGTTCCTCGAGCTGTTCGAGCTTCTCGCGCATGCCGTTCGAGTCGAAGGGTCCCCGGATCGAGTTCACGATTGAGCGGGCAAAGATACGGAGTTCACGACGGGGGCGCACCTCCCCTGGCGCCAGATCGGCAAGCCGGACTTGCGGAAGGAAGGCCTCGGAGTGATGCTGCACCGAGGGACGCAATCGCCCGCGGCGGAACCCGTACGGACTGAGGACCGGGGGCGCCACCGCGCTGTCACTCCATCCTTCCTGGCCACGCGCCGGCATGACACGACGCAATGGATAGTTCTCTGGACGGACTCGAACCCTATCGATACAACGAAACCGACGATGACCTGGCGCTCTGGGGTCGGAATTTTACGAGTCGAATCGGGGAGGGCGATCACGAGCAGGCATACCTCGACGCGCTGAACCTCATCTTCGAGTTGAGACGAGGCGGGTCGTTGATCGAGATTGGTGCCGGCTTCGGGCGCATCGTGGCTATGGCCGCCCCGAAGATGGCAACGGTCCTCGGCCTCGAGCCGGACTTCGAGCGGTTTCGATACTGCCATGAGACGCATCACGACCCGCCCGGGTGTACCATCCTTCAGCGGATGTCGCACGACTACATCCGGGAGAATCCGGGGGCCGCGTTCGATGTGGTCGTGGTGTCGATGGTACTCCAGCACCTGGCCACGGATGTGTGTGAGTCGCTCATCGCAGACGCCCACGAGCTGGTGACGGCCGACGGTATCGTGGTGATCGCGACGACGCATGGACCGGATTCGACGAAAGGCTTCTCCACCTCCGGCGCAGGTCCGGGTGAAGCCCCGCTCTCCCGGGAGGCGTTCGACGAGTACGCGAAGGCGGTTGGCAGGCAGAACCGTGGGATACCCGTGCGGCGATTCTCTCGCCGTGAACTCGTGGATCTCGTGTCGGAGCGCTTCGATATCCTGCACTGGGAACAGTTTTCCTACATCCGTCCAGAAAAACTCGAGTTCTTTTCCGAGCGGTTTGGTGTACCGGCGGCGGATCTGGTCGACGTCGCTGATAGCCAGTACCTCGTCCTGCGGAGGAAGCAGGCCGTCGCGGTTGACTCCATCGACGGCGTCGCTGAGTCGGCGCAGGTCCCCGTCAACGCCGATGCCGAAGCCGACGTGGAGGTCGAGATCCCTCAGGACCCCCCGCGCGTCGGCTACGTGGACAAGGGCACGCAGATCCTCCTGGGTATGAAATACCGCGAGCTTGCGCGGACTGGAGAGCTTCCTCACTTCCACGACGTCGAGTTCTCGAACTACTCGCAGACCGGTGAGGACGGGATCCTCAACTTCGTCTTCTCGCTGGTCGGCACGACGAACCGAACGGTGGTGGAGATGTGCGCCGGTATCGGAAAGGAGTCCAATAGCGCAAACCTGCTCATCAACCATGGGTGGAACGGGGCGCTGTTCGACGGGGACCCCGAGAACGTGGCCAAGGCACGCGGCTTCTTCGGGTACCACCCAAAGACCTGGTACCGCCCTCCGAAAGTCGTACACGCCTGGATCACCGCCGAGAACGTCAACGAACTGATCCTCGAGACCGGGATCTCCGGCGAGATCGACTTCTTCAGCCTGGACATGGATGGAATGGACTACTGGGTCTGGAAGGCACTCGACGTGATCTCCCCCCGAGTCGTCATGCTCGAGATCCACGCACCATGGATGTGCGACGCGTCGGTGACGATTCCGTACCGCCCGGACTTCACGATGGAGTGGGTGAGGCTGCCCGATGGATCCGTCATCCAGTACGCCGGCGCGTCGCTGCCGGCCTTCATGAAACTCGCCGCCCGGAAGGGATATCGGCTGGTGGGAGGAAACAGGTTGGGCTTCAACGTCGTGTTCCTGCGAGACGACGTGGGTGCGGACGTGCTTCCCGAGATCGATCCGAGGGGGATCTTTCTCGATCCGGTCATGAACGATGCGTACCGCCTGATCAGACCGGGGGTGGAGCGTCTGGAATGGGAAGAGGTGTGACCCGGTCCTGGCCCAGGTCTGCATCGGCCGGCACCGGGCATCCGTTTCTCCGGATCTCCAGGCGCGAAGGCAGCCAGGTGCAGCCGATGAAGGGCTCCTTCGACGTGTTAACGACCCGAAAGATCAGGCTGTAGTCACGCCACTCGAACGTGCCCACAAGGTGGGAGTCCCCGGCGGACACGGCGATCGCCACGGAATAGTTCCCGGCTCCCAGCCGTGCGTCGAACGAGAACCGATAGGTCAGGGTCTCCCCCGCCTCGAGGCTGGTCATGACGCGGTTCAGGCGGTGCGTGTTGATGCCGTACATCGGCTGGCCCAACCGGTCCTTGATCATGTAGCCGAGCACGAGGCTCGGGACCGGAGCGTTGACGTGCACGCTCAGTTCAAGCGTGACGGGCTGATCGACCTGGATGACCTCGACCGGCTCGCCAGCCGCGTTCAGCATGCGCACGTTCTCGACCGTTGCCTGGCCGGATCCGGAGATCGTCTGAACGCGTCCGTTCGCGAGGCGCTCCTGACGTATGGTAGTCGCCTCGTGGTCGGCCAGCAGGGCGTTGTAGTAGTCCATCACCGCTTCCGGCTCCCCTTCGCTGGCGACCATGCCTTTGTGCAGCAGGATGGCCCGGTCGCAGATCGACTGGACGGCGAATCGGTCATGCGAAACGAAGAGCAGCGTCGTGCCGTCCGAGCGGAATGATTTGATGCGGTCGAAGCTCTTGTGCTGAAAGTAGGTGTCGCCCACGGAGAGCGCCTCGTCCACGATCAGTACCTCGGGCCGTCTGGCGGTCGCCACGCTGAACGCAAGCCGCATGTGCATCCCACTGGAGTAGACCCGCAGCGGCTGGTCCATGTAATCGCCGATTTCCGCGAATGACTCAATCCGCGGCATGAGCGTCGCGATCTCGTCCGCGGCGAGCCCCATCATCTGGCAGGCGAGTACCGCGTTCTGTCGTCCCGTGAAGTCCGCGTGGAAGCCCATCCCCAACTCCAGCAGCGCCGAAACGTCCCCTACGACCTGTATGGAGCCTTCGGTTGCCCGGGTCGTACCGGCGATCATCCGCAGAAGCGTGCTCTTGCCGGCTCCATTGACGCCCACGAGCGCCACCGATTCTCCGGGTTCGACGCGGAAGCTCACGTCCTTGAGGACCCACACCTTCTCATGGCGAGGGGCTCCGCGCGGAAGGATCCATTCCGCCAATCGGGCCCACTGCGAAGGGTATCGCCTGTATGCCTTGCCCACGCCGCTGACGACTACCGCGCTCATCACAGCTCGTCCGCGATTGAGTCCGAGTATGCGCGAAAGAGGTACGCGCCGAGCAGTAGGAACGAAATCGCCATGAAGGACGGCCAGTACAGCGAACTCCACTCGGGCGCTTCACCCCTGACGAAGACGACCTGATACGCGCCAATGATCGCCACCATCGGATTGAACCTCATCACTTCCCACACGCGGTCGGAGAGGATTGTTACGGGATAGACGATGGGTGTCAGCCAGAACCAGAGCTGCACGGCCACGGTGAAGAACTGCCCGACGTCCCGGAAGAAGACGTTGAAGACCCCCAACGTCACTCCGAGACCCAGCGCGAAGACGGTCTGCAGGGCAAGAACCGGAAGAATCGTGACGACGACCAGGCCGGGGAAATTCCCGGTGATCGCCAGGAACAGCATGAAGAGCGACAGGACGATGGCGAAGTTCAGGCATGCGCTGAGGGCGACGATGACAGGCAGGCAGATCCTCGGGAAGTTCAGCTTCTTGATCAGCTCGCCCTGGTCCACGAAGATGTTCTGCGCCCTCGTCGTGGTCTCCGAAAAGAGACCCCAGGTAAAGAGTCCCGCGCAGAGATAGATCGTGTAGGCGAGGCTGTTGTCGATCCCTTCGATCCGCGAGCGCATGATCTGGGAGAAGACGACCGAGTAGATCACGATCATCGTGATCGGGTTCAGCACCGCCCAGGCGTTGCCGAGGAGCGAACGCGTATAGCGGGCCTCGAACTCCCGCCTGACGCTCCCGAGGATGAAATCGCGGTAGTTCCAGGTGGCCCGGGTCAGGGCAAGCACTCTCATGACGGCTTCCTCGCCACGACCGCCTGACTCCTGGGCAGCACGTCATCCAGCACTCGTTTGATTCTGGGGCCGTCGGCCGTTTCGAGCAGTTCTCCCCAGGCCTGCGTCCAGTGAATCAGGGCCGGGTGCCAGGGGCCTGTCAGGGAATGTTCGCACGCCCAGAACATGCTGAACCAGATGGACCAGAGAAACCCGAAGCGCACGCGCCCATCGACGATGAGTCCGGCGTCAGTCACGAGATCCTCCAGTTGCCCCGGCTCGAACACCCGGAGGTGGTTCGGCTTCCGGAAGTAGGATTCGGGCGCGATCCTCCGCAGTACGCCTTCGATCCCCGAGTCCGGGGCGGAAATGAGGAACAGCGCGCCGGGGCGCGCGACCCGCACCAGTTCGGCCATGAAGGCGCGGGGGTCGTCGACGTGCTCGAGTACCTCGGTCGCGATCACCCTCGTGACCGCTGCGTCGGGAAGCGGGATCGGATCGCAGTCGGTCAAGAGCGGGTGTATCTCCCTTGCCTTCGTCCCGGCCAGGATCCTAGAGACCGCTTCAATCTTCTCTTCGTTGATGTCCGCGAAGTAGACCGCGGCGCCCTGCTGTCCGCAGAAGCGCGCATAGATGCCGTCGCGGGACAGCAGTTCCGCATGGGTTCCGCTTTCGACC
>CAZUVK010000261.1:5260-5574 GCA_964623785.1 uncultured Gemmatimonas sp.
GCACCCGGCGTCGAGCACGATATCCGCCTCGGTGATGGGGAACCCCTCGAGCAACTCGCCCGTCTCGTGGCGAAACCACCCGCTCAGGTAGGCGTCGCGCATCGCGATCTCGTCCATCTCAGCGAGCGGGCCGGAGCCCGCGAGGAGCGACGCCGAAACAGAGCGTTCCATGTCGGACTGGGCGGGGGAAGCGTTCATGTGGTCGTTGGTTTTCGCGCGAGGATGATCTGGTTCTTGGGCATCAGCCCGTCGAGCGCCGTCCTGGCCTCAGTCGCCGTGGGGAGTGCCTGGAGAGCGGACCACGTCTCGGTCCA
>CAZUVK010000262.1:0-5542 GCA_964623785.1 uncultured Gemmatimonas sp.
GGGCGGGCCGGCCACCGGCAAGCAGACGGTCGACCGTGAAGTCCAGTGTGCCGACTCCCATGTAGATCGCGACCGTCCCTCCAAGTTTCGCAAGCGCCTCCCAATCGACCCCACTCCCCGCGCCACGGCCATCGTGACCCGTCACGAAGGTCACGGAAGAGGACATATCGCGGTGCGTGAGCGGAATCCCGGCATACGCGCTCACCCCAACCGCGGCGGTGACGCCCGGGACGACCTCAAACGGAACACCAGCGGCCGCCAGGGCCAGTGCCTCTTCCCCGCCCCGCCCGAAAACGAACGGGTCGCCACCCTTCAATCGGACGACGACTCGCGAGGTTCGGGCGGATTCAATCAACAACTCGTTGATCCGGTCCTGCGCGGTACGTCGCCCGCCGGACCGCTTCCCGACATCGATCCGCTGAGCGCGCTCACCGATCAGGTCGAGAATCCGCTCGCCGACGAGCGCGTCATGGACGACGGCGTCGGCGATCCGCAGGAGCCTCGCGCCTTTTCGGGTGATCAGACCGGGGTCACCGGGGCCAGCTCCGACCAGGTAGACCTTCCCCCGATACTCTCGCGGTTTCATCAACCGTTTACCACGGGTACTCATGAATTCGATTTCAGAGATGGATTCCGCACTCGGTGCGGGCGTCGCCGCGCCATCTGCCGGCGCGCTCGTCCTCGCCCTCGCCGACCGGCGTCGTGAGCGGTTCGTCGCCGACGCTTGGGTACCCGCGATCGTGGAGCGGGTTGTACGGAATCCCGTTCTCAAGAATGGTTCGCCAGACGTCGGTCCGGGTCCAGGCGGCGAGCGGATTGATCCGCACCTGATCACCGGGCTCGACGATCGGCAGGTCGTCGCGCGTCCTGGATTGGTCACGTCTGCGCCCGGTGAGCCACCCTTCCAGGTCCGCCGTCGCGGCCTGGAAGGGCGCGACCTTTGCCACTGCCTGATATCGGTCGAGATCCCGCCTCCACAGCTCCGGCCCGTAGATCCGCTCGAACTCCGCCCGCGTGGCCGCTGGCCGGTGGATGTGGAGATCCAGGCCGAACCTGTCTCGGACTCGCTCCACGTGTTCGATGGTTTCCCGGAAGTGATGGAGCGTGTCGATGAAGATGACGGGGAGTTTCAGGCCGATCTGATGAAGCGTGTGGAGGACGACGAGGGTGGAAGGTCCGAAGTTCGACACCACGGCCAGGCGGCCGGGCTCGAACGAGGCGTGTATCCGTTCCAGTGCGGAGGGGAGGTCGAGATTCTCGATCGCCGCCCCGAGATCATGCCGCGCCAGTCGGGATTTCGCCGTCACGGCCGCGCCAACCGAACCTGTTGTATCCATCCGCTCCCCTGGTCGTCCTCGTAAACCTTCGATTCTGAAAACGCAAAACCCCGATCCGCCTGCGCGAACCGGGGTCTGGGTCTATCTGCCTTCGGACGCTACACCCTGAGCCCCGCGTCCACGCAGCGAGCCGCCGCCCCGTCCGCCCCGCAGGGACAGACGTACGTGCAACAACACGCGCGGTGACAGGACATCAGTTGTGTTCTCATGGCGTCGCATTGAACATTAGGGTCTGAATCGAAGCACCCGTGAACAATAGCCACGAAACCACCCATGTCAAGGCGAGGCCCGCCACCGGCGCTAGGGCCGATACCGGTTCACGTCGGACGGACCGTACGAGACCCACGTTCGGCTGTGGGCGACCTGGCCCACACCCGGCTTCGACCAGTCGCACACGCCATCCGGGAAGACCGCCTGCATCCGCGCCCATTCCGCGTCGGTGAAGGTGACCGGGTAGGCGGCCCTGTCGAGCGGTGTCAGCTGGCACTTCAGAATATCGTTCTCGATCGGGCCACCCGCCACGAGACGCGGACCGGCGTGAATCGGGTAGAGCTGATTGCACGGGCCCGACGTATTGCTGAACAGGGCGTCTCCGTCGAACACCTGTGACTCAACGATTCGATTTCCGTCGGCGTCCCAGCAGGCATCCACAAGATCCGCGGGCTTCGCGCGCACCACCTTCTCCGCGACGGGATCGCTGGACGTATCGAGCGCGATCGCGGTCAGCCAGCGATCCATCGCGTCCAGGTTCTCGGCCGCGAGCGACAGGGAGCGCGGTCGCCTCTGCAGTACGTAGTTGTCCGCGTGTCCGTTATCCCGAACGAGCCGGGCCCGCGTTGAGAACGAATAGAAGCTCTGGTGGAAGTCTCCGATTTCGTCCGTGTAGCTCCTCTCATCGATAATGGGCGTCGTGGCGAGCCCGCCGGAGCCGCTGATGACCCTGCCGGTTTCATAGGCGATTCGAAGCGCGTCGGGGTCCGCGACGGCGCGCTCCCGACGCCACTGGAAATCGATGTCCCACCCGCCGATCCCTTCGTTCAGGTCGACAAAGTCCTCCTTCGTCATGAGGCCCGCCTTCATGGACTCGAGACCGTACTGAACGCCCACGTTATCGTGCGGACTGCGGCCGAACGCGACGACGGGGGCAGGCGAGATCTCGGAGTACTCGCGCGTACCGAAGACGTTTCGCATCCCATCGTAGACCGAGCAGCGAACGCCGGTCGGGTTCGCCGCCGCGTGGTACCGGGCTTCCATCGGGATCACATCGGGACAGTCGTACGGGCTGGCGCGGTTCGGGCGGTCGCCGAGAGAACGGTTGCATGTCTCCCAGGTGGCCCATCCACCAGCCATCCGCCGATCCTCGTCGGTCAGTTCCTGATCGTTCAGATAGTTCCGGAGCGGATAACACTCGATCGAGTCGATCAGGTAGGTAACAGCGTCGGGGAAGGTGGCCGAGGGCATGATGCCGTCGAGGATGCCGGGGTACGCCCCCGCGATGAGGAGTTGCTGCATCGCGCCACCCGATCCGCCCGAACCGATCGTGTGGATGGGCGCGCCGTAACTCTCCGCGAATCGCTCCTTGACCATCATCGTGGTCTCGGCGGAAAGCGGGTCGTTACATCCGCCCTGGGCATTCACGTTGAGCGTTGATGAGGCGACCGCGTATCCGCTCACCAGCATGTCCGCGCGAAGTACACCGCCGGTGCTCGTTCCCTGGAAGAACCCTGCTTCGCAGCCGCCGCCGAAGGTGTAGACGAGGCGACCGTTCCACGCCGCGGGTCGGGTCCACGGGTCGGGGGTCGGGGCCGCCGGATCGACGACGATGGCGGTCTGGTAGATCGCCCGGTTGATCGTTCCCGTTTCCAGCCGCACGACGAAGGGTACGGAGGCACCGTTCGCGAGCGTGATCCGCTCCACGTCGGCGGGGAGAACGGCGGGGTCGGGGAGGGGGCGGAACGATCCGTTTCCTTCCGCGCTTCGATAGACGAGGTCGACCCGGGTGGGAAGCGAGCAGGTCGCGTCGGGGGCGACGCCTTCGATGAACTCACCATTTCCGATCGGGAAGCGGCGCGGCTGGTCCGGCCTGGTGCGTTCGAGCGCCTGCAGGCAGAAGTAGGGGTCGAGGTGCTCGCCGGAGAAGATCGGGCCGAAGATCGGGTAGTTCAGGATCGAAAGCGTCGCGACCGTGGCGCCATTGACGCTCGCCTCGAGCAGGTTCTCACCATCCCGCAGTCCGGTGACCAGGCCGAGGAGCGCGGGGCCTGGCCGATCCAGCCAATCGGGTGGAGCGTCGCGAAACGCCGGGGTGATATCGGCGCCATTGAGGGAGAACGTGATCGAGCGTGACTCGGTGCCGCCGTTCACGCTGACGCTGACGAGGGCGTCCCCACCGCTGATGTACCGGGAGTCCGTCGGAAGTGTGGCCATGACCACCAGGGCGGACCCCGAATCACCCAGACCGGAGGTGCAGGAGGCCAGGAGAGCGATTGCGCCGGCGAAGACGGCAGCCACGGGCGCGCTGCATTGCCGATGGATCTTCATCTACCGTGTCGGTGGTGGGTGCGGTCGAGTTGAACGCGCGAGATCCAATGATGAACGTCACGAGCCGCGGAATCAACGAATTCGTGAGCCCGCCACGCATGAGCGTGAGAGCGAGGCTACACGGAGGCTTCGATCGCCCGGGCCTTGTCCTCGTACATCAGGCGATCCACGAGCGAGATCATGCCGTCGAGGTCGGCGACCTGGTTCTCGTGCGTCGGTTCGAAGTAGACGGACCCCATGCTGAGACGCAGGGAATAGGGGCGGTTCCGGCGCTGGTTCAGGCGAACAATGGACTGCCTGATGCGTCCGGTCAGAATGGTCTCGCCATCGGGGATCCCGGAGGCGAGGATCACGAATTCATCCCCTCCCATGCGGGCGATGGTATCGCTGCCTCGGCACGAATCCCGGAGCGTGCGGGATAACGCGATCAGCGCCTGGTCACCTTCGGCATGCCCGTACTCGTCGTTGATCCGCTTGAAGGTGTCCAGGTCGGCGTAGATGAGGATCAGCCCGGCCCTTTCCCGAGCGGCGCGTCGCACCTCCTGCGCGGCGAGCGTGTAGAAGCCGCGCCGATTCCAGAGCCCGGTGAGGTCATCGGTCGTGGATAGCCGCTGAATGAGCGCCTCGGCCTCCTTGCGGTCGCCGATGTCGCGATACAGCAGGAAGATCCTCGGCTCGGCTCCGGCGTGGGAAAACCTACGCCCGAGAACGGAGACGTGGACCCGACCGCCGTCCTTGCGGCGACGGATCACCTCGGCACTGATCGACTGGCCCGCGAGCGCCGCCTGGATATGGGCATCGATCTCGTCCGTGCTCTCGTCGAACGCGGTGAGTTCATGTATCGAACGCCCGATCGCCTCGTCTGGCAGGTAGCCGAAGAGACGCGTAAAGCCGGGGTAGATGCGCACCACCTCGGCTTTCGCCGTCAGGATCGCGATTGCGGAGGAAGCGGCCTGCCAGAGTTCTTCGTAACCCTCGATTTCCGCGCGCAGCGCCCGCTCGGCCGAGAGCACCTCCGTTCGATCCTCGACGAAGATCACGATTCCCGCGGGTGGACCAGCGCCATCGCCGACTGGACACATCCGCGTTCGCGTCACGATCGTGGCATCGTCCGAGCCGGCGAATCGGACCTCACCCTCGTGGCGGGAGACACGCCCCGCCGCTATCTCGTCGAATACGCGATGTGCCTCGCCGCCGCCCACGGTATGAAACAGATCGGGCAGGCGCGCCCCGATGAGGTCACTCGAGTGACGGCCGAGGATTTCGCAGAACGCAGGGTTTACGGCCACGATGAGACCGGTCGGGTCGACTTCCGCGGTCCCCGCGATGGACTCGTCGAATGCCGCCTCCAGGAATTGCATGCTGAAAAGAGACTTGTCGTGGGTCGATCGATTCTCGGACATGGCCAGCGCGCCACACCCTACCCAACGCCGTCCACCACTGCAATGGCGCGCGCCCCAATCCGCCATATTCGCCACCCGCTCCGACGCAAAAGGAGCGGCGTGCGCGTCGTTAGTCCCTAAACGAGCGGCGAAGACGCCGGCGACTAGGCGGGCGGCTCCGGGGGGGGGTCAGTCGGTCTCGTAGCGCTTGAGCTTCTCGTAGAGGGGCCGGACACCGATACCGAGCCGCTCGGCGGCGAGTCGGCGGTTGCCACCCACTTC
>CAZUVK010000263.1:0-5492 GCA_964623785.1 uncultured Gemmatimonas sp.
ATCGGAAGTACGTTCCATCCGAGTCCGGTGTCGCACCCGTGATGCGCCGGTCCGGTGTCTCGATGAGGATCTTCTCGCGCTGCTCGAGCGGCGTGTCGACATAGGTCTGCCACGTGCCTGAAACGTCGGCCGGGCCGATCGTCTCGTAGTCGGCGCGAGACTGCTGCAGACCGCCACGTGAGTTCAGCTGGAGCTGGCGGATGTAGTCCGTGGTCAATCCGCCGGCCTCGGGAGTGACGAGCGTGCCCCAATCCGCGGTGACGCCAGTATTGGTGAGCTGCAGCACCTGCTGCCAATCCACCGCGGCCCTCTCTTCGGGATTGCGCGCGCTATAGACGACGAACTTTGCCTTGTAGCTGTTCGCGACGCGCACCAGCTCGGCGGACGAGAATGTTCCGGCTGTTCGGTACCAATCGGCCGGGACCGTAAACGGTGCGGTGTTCGCGATTGCGATCGCCGCATCGATCGAGGCCAATGCGGCCTGAAGGACTTCCGGGTACGGTCGAATGTTCGCCTGAACGACCGCGTTCGCGTCCGCTCCCAGGTCGGTATCCTCGTAGAGGATCGTGGCCTGATCCCAGCCCATGGCGAGGTAGCCCCAGGCAAGGCCGCGATTGAAGAGCGCGATCGCGCGTGCGCGCTCCCTCCTGGACGCATCCATCTGCGTGCCAACCTCGCCGGCGAGCGCCGCAAGTCCGTCATTGGCGTTCGATGCGACCCGGTGGAAGTCCAGCCAGCCCTGCGGCGGCCCGATCAGGCCGGTCGAGGCGTTCAGATTCGATTCATTGCTGATCGGGATCGCCGGTTCCTGGGTAGCGTTCGCCCAGATCCCGCCGACCTGGCTCGTCGTCGTGCCCTCGCGACCCCAGGCGCTCCAGAGCAGCGCCGCGCTCGCGTAGTCGTGCAGCGGGTTCCACAGCGTCGCGTATGTTCCCGCGATCAGGTTCTCCACGTCCGCCGGATTCGAGATCGCGCGGTCCCGGTCCGGATTGTTCGGATTCGTTACCTGCAGCTCCTGACAGCCGGCGCCGATGAGCGCCACCGCGAGAAGGCCCAGGCCGATCCGGGTATTGCGTTGCTGCATCCGAATGTTCCCCGGTTGTGATGTCGTTTTCATCAGAAGGTCACTCCGAGCGACACCGTGTAATGACGGGTGTTCGGGTAGGCGTAGTTGTCGAGCGGCGTGAGACGCGCGTTCGACACGACCTCCGGATCGAAGCCCGAGTAGTCGTCGATGCTGAAGATGTTGCGGCCCACGACCCCGAGCTCGAGCCCGGTCGCACCGAGACCACGCAGGCCCGACCGATCCAGCACCGAGTCCGTGAACTTGTAGCTGAGCGACAGGGTGCGAAGCTTCAGGTAGCTTGCACTCTCGACGAAGGCGTCGGAGATGATGCTGCCGTTGTACTGGCCATTGATGTAGTAGGCCATCGGCTTCTTCTCGCCCTCGGACTTTCCGTCCTGGTCGAGAACCGGGTGCGCCTTGTCGAACACGCTGTAGTGCTTCGTCATGTTGTAGACGTCACCACCCACCGACGCGTGCAGCTGCGCATGCGCCGTGAAGCCGCCGAAGGTGACCGTGTTCATCCAGCCGACCTGGAAGGACGGATCGCCGTTCCCGATCTTCTGGAATACGGGAGCGCGCGTGTCGTTGTCGCGGTCGAGAACCGGATAGCCCCAGTCGAACGTCTGGCCATTGACCGTGCCCTGCGTTCCCCAGAGGCTGTTCGCGATGCCGTCGCGCCAGTTATTGCCCTCGCCTACCCATACGAGATAGCCGTCGTCGTTCACCTGGAACTGGTCGGCCGCGCCGCGCAGGTACTCGGGGAGCTCGTTGGCGGAACGCAGGTAGTGGTATCCGTGGATGTCTCGGATATTGGCGCCCGTGCAGACGTACGTGATCGTATTGACGATCCGACATGGCGCCGACCATTCACTCACCTCGCTTCGCGTCCGGTCACCGACGACGTTCGTCGTCCAGCTGAAGCCGGGACGATCGATGAGGCGTGCCTCGACCATCAACTCGGTGCTCGTACCATGCAGCGTGCCCGCGTTGATCCACTGCGATGTGTACCCAACCGCGCCAGGCAGGTTGATGTTGATCAACTGATGTTCGGTGCTCTGCCGCGCATGGACCAGTTCGACACCCACCTTGTCGAAGAGGATCATCTCCAGGCCGACTTCGGTCTCCGTCGTGTGCTCGGGACGAAGCTGCCGGTTGCCCAGCGTACCCTTCGTGACACCCGTGTCAGTGACGCTCCAGGTCTCGTACTGATACGCGAACGACGGGCGACCGCCGGCGGTACCGCGAGATGCCTTCAGCTTGAACTCGTTGACGCCGGCGATGTTGAACCACGGCTCCTCCGCGAGACGCCAGGCGCCCGCGACGCGGTAGTAGCTGTGCCAGCGGTTATCCTCGCCGAAGAGCGAGCTGCCGTCATGACGACCAAGGATTGTAAAGATGTACTTACCATCCCAATCGAACGCCTGGTCGACCAGGTAGCCGGTCGAGCGGATCTCGGAACTCGAAGAGCTTGAGAGCTTGACGGCCGCGGCGTCGATGTCCTGCACGCCGGTGACCCGGAAATCCTGGCCCTCAGCGCGGTTCGAGTCGTTCGAAACGCGCTCGATGATGCCGCGCACCGTGGTCCGGGTGTTCAGACGGCCGAAGTCCCAGCGGAAGGCGCCCTGCAGCGAGCCGTTGAACGTATCGGTCTGCCCGTTGTCGAAGGCGATCCGGCCGTCGTATGTCTCGTTCGAGTCCTGGATGCCCTTGGGGACGTAGGTCCGCTGAGTGCTGTCCTCACGGTCGAAGCTCAGGTCGGCCACGGCGTTGAACCAGTGGAACGGCGACCAGCGAAGGTTTCCGTTCGCCAGCGTGCGGGCCGCCGTGCGCTCGAAGTCACGGTTCCGCTGCCGCCAGATCGGATTCTCCACCGTCACGCCCCAGTACGGGTCCTCGCCCTCCTTGTCGCCGTACCAACGATCGTATTCGCCGTCCGCGTTCTTCTGCGACAGGTCGAGGTAGGCCGGGATGAGGAAGAAGTCCCCCAGCAGGCCGCCGTTGCCGCCCGGCGAGCCACTCCCGATATCGTCACGGAAGGAACGCGAATGGTACGTGCTGATACCAAGCTGCATCGTCTCACGGAACCGATGGTCCAGATTGATGCGGAAGGCGGTGCGCTCGTAACCCTTGTTCCCCTCGATCGCGCCCTCTTCGAACAGTCGATTCACCGAGGCGGCGAGGTTCGTGTTCTCGCTGTTGCTCGAAAGTGCGAAGTTCTGCGAGTTGAAGCCGCCCGGCCGGTAGATCTCCGCGAGGTTGTCATAGACCTGGAACTCCGCGGGAAACGGCTTGTCCACAAAGGCGACGGCGGGCTCGTACCGGTCCGCCCACGAGACCACCTGACCCTGGGCGTTCACCATCTGCCCCTGCTCGTTCATCGCGAACTGATGGTGCGACGGCAGGTCGAGGAAGTCCGACGGCGCCGAGACCCCATACTCCGTGTTGAACGAGAACCGCGTCTCGCCGGCGGAGACGCCGCGGCCGCGGTTCGTCGTGATCGCGATCACGCCCGAGGCCGCTCGCGACCCGTAGAGCGACGCGGCGGCGGCGCCCTTGATGACCTCGATCGACTCGATGTCGGAGGACTCGATGTCCACCGCGTCAGTGCCGAGGATCACACCGTCGACAACGTACAGTGGGCGGTTTGTGCCCAGCGCGCTGGTCGGCGTACGGAGCCGGACCTGCGAATCCTGACCCGGCTGACCACCGGACCGGGACACCGTGAGGCCTGCCACCTTCCCCTGGAGCTGCGTCATCGGGTCCGCGCTCGCGGCCGTCACCGGCATCTGCTCGCGCGTGACCTGGGAAACGGTGATCGGCGACCGGGCGCCTTCCACCGGGTCTACCAGACCCGTTGCAACGATCCCCTGCAGCGCGAGCACCGACTGAATCATCTGCACGGTGATCGTCGCCGTGCCTCCGTCGGCGATCGCCACGCCTGCCTGACGGAACTGCTGGTACCCGATGCTCTGTGCTATGACCGTATAGGTTCCGGCGGGAATGCTCGTGATGGTGAACGTGCCGTCCGTGCGGGTGATCGATGCACGGCTGGTACCTTCGAGGTACACCTGCACTGCGCCCAGCGGTTGTCCGGTCTCCGCGCTCGTGACGGTGCCGGTTACCTGTCCGCCTTGCGTTTGCGCGCCAAGCGGCATGGCCGTCGCGAACGCGAGGGCCGACAGGATTCCCAGCGCCTTGAAGACACTTGGTTGGAGCAAAGCTGCCTCCTCGTGGGTGGTATGTTCACGGCCGAGGCCGTGGCGGGAACGAAAAGCGGCGCGCCCTCTTCCGATCGAGGACGCGCGCGCGAATCACCCCGTTGCCGGGGTGTGATGGAACCGTGTGTTGTTCGAAGACCTAAATACCCGCACCATCTATTCAACCACTCGCCACCGTGGGGCCCCACGGGCCCGACAACGGCGACGCTCGTCAGGTTTCCTCTTCACCAGGTCCAGCAGACCGGAACCTACGGACCCGCCACCCGCATCCGTACTCCCACTCGACGACACCGCCTCCGCTTCCGAAATCCGGCGACCATCGCCGGTCCAACCCCTTTCGACACAGCTTCGCTTCGCGTCGTATGTTTCCCATCGTTCAGTACACTATCAACATGTCTCAGTTTGGACAAGAGTCAGCAACATCAGCACTTGCATGTAGATTAGGAAACGTTGATGCATATTTGAATCATATGTTTACGACACATTTTGGAGCACCTCCTGCGGGCGCGTTGGTTGTGGGTACCGCGGCATTCCAACGGATGTCCCGGCGCGCCTGTACGAGAGCAATACGATACCAGGTTGCCGCTCGCGTCACGTCAACCCGCGGGCCGGGAGCCGCGAACCGATGCCCGGCACGATGCGACGAGCGGTGGAAGCTTTCCGACGATGAGATTCGCGATCCTCCTCGCCATCCTTGCGATATCCTGCCTGCGCCTGCCAGCTGCGGCGCAGACCGGGTCCTCCGGCCTGCCGGAGGACCCGGTCGAGGTTCTCCTCGATCTGAGGCGTCAGCTCGACCTAACGCGGTCGCAGGTGGGCGCGCTGCGGGAGATTCAGTCGAGGCTTCAGGAGACGAATCGGCCTCTGATCCAGCAGGTCTTCGCGGTACAGCGGCGGGTTCGCGCCGAGCTGGTGGGCTCGAGCCCGGACGATTTCCGGCGGGGCCGGCAGCCGACGCGAACCGAACTTCACGCGGCGCGGATTCCGATGGAGACGATCCTGCGGAACAACCTGGCGGCGATGGAGCAGGTCAACGCGATGCTGACGGACGAACAGAAGCGGCGCGCCGCGGTGTTCCTTCGAATTCGCGACGGCCGCTCCGATCGGCGATCCCACCGACCCATCTTTCCCGGCTGAGCCGGGCCCCCTTGGACCCCGTCGGTCAGCGAGCCACTCCGGCCTCATAGCCGGCCCACCGACCGTGGATC
>CAZUVK010000264.1:0-5461 GCA_964623785.1 uncultured Gemmatimonas sp.
CGCCGTGGACCCCGTCAAGGCGCGGGTGCTCGAGGGGGATCGGATCGTCTGCGCGCACGAGCAGATCGGCGATGTACAGGAGGAGCGGCTCCGGGCGTACCGCACGGCACTCGCGGGGACAAACTCGGCCGGTGAATCCGAGGACCGCACTCTCGGCGTCACCGTCGGCGGAATCCTCTTCAACGCGCTGATCCTCGGAATCGTCGGGGCGCTCCTTTTTGTTTTCCGCCAGCCCATCTACAACGACTGGCGTTCGCTGACGCTGATCGTCTCGCTGATCCTGACGGTGGCGATGGTCGCCGCCCTGATCGCGCAACTCGAACTGCCGGCGGAGCTGATCCCGGTCACCTTCGCGGCGCTGACGATCTCAGCCCTCTGGGACGCTCGCCTGGGGCTCTCGATCGCTCTCGTGCTCGCGATCCTGATCGGTGCGCAGACGCCCTTCCTGGGGGTCACGGCGACGTTCCTGGCGGCGGTCGGCGGCGCGGCGGCGGCGTTCAGCGTTCGCGTCGTCCGCCGGCGAACTCGCACCTGGCTGTACATCGCGCTCGTGTCGTCCGCCTACGTGCTGGCGGCGATCACGATGGGGCTCATGCGAGGTCGTGATGCGGCCGAGGTCGGCGTCTCGATCGGGTGGATCCTTGCCAATACGGTGGTTGCGTCGCTCCTCGCGCTGGGTTTCCTGCCGCTCTTCGAGCTGTTCACCCGCATCACCACGGACCAGACGCTCCTCGAGCTTTCGGACCTGAACCGAAAGCTCCTCAAACGACTTTCGCTCGAGGCGCCGGGTACCTACGCGCACACAATCGCGGTCGCGAACCTCGCGGAAGCCGCGGCGAACGCGATCGATGCGAACGGTCTCCTCGCGCGGGTCGGCACCTACTACCACGACATTGGCAAACTGGTGAAGCCGCAGTACTTCATCGAGAACCAGCCGCGCGGACGCAACCCGCACGACAAGCTCAAGCCGGCGACGAGCGCGAGCATCATCCGGAACCACGTCGTCGAAGGGCTCAAGCTCGCTGACGCCGACCGGCTTCCCGAAGTGGTAAGGCGATTCATCCCCGAGCATCACGGGACCCAGCAGATCTCCTACTTCTACAACAAGGCGAAGGAGCTTGACCCCGAGGGGCAGGTCAACCCCGCGGACTTCACCTATCCGGGTCCGAAGCCGCGTTCCAGGGAGACCGGGATCCTGATGCTCGCGGATACCGTGGAGTCCGCGGCCCGCGTGCTCGCCGACGCCACGCCGATCCGGATTCGGGAGATGGTGGACCGTCTGGTGGGTCAGAAGCTCGCCGAGGGTCAGCTCTCGCAGAGCCCGCTGACACTGCGCGAGATCGATCAGATCAAGGACGCCTTCACGACCGTACTCTCGGGGATGTACCATCAGCGGATCGACTACCCAACCACCAGCGCGCCTCCGATTGAACTGGCCGCCAAGGGTCCATCCGCTGACTCAGCCGAAGATGCCGCCGCGGAGACTCGCGCCGTGGCGGCCGGCAACAACCCGGGTACCTGAGAGAACCGATGGACGGGTGGTCCGTCGGGATCGCTGACGAAACGGCGACGCTCGATGCCGCGGTGCTGGCAAAGCTCGAGCGCGCGGCGATCGCGACGCTCGAGGCAGAGGGTGCCGGCGAGGTGGAGCTTTCCGTCGCCCTGCTCGCCGATGCCGGGATTTCCCGCCTGAACCACGAGTTCCTTTCCCATGAAGGCCCCGCGGATGTGATCTCCTTCCCACTCAGTCAGCCGGGACTTCCGCTCGTTGGAGATATCTACATCGGAATCGATCAGGCTCGCCGTCAGGCGCGGGAGTTGGAGGTCGATCCCGACGAGGAACTCGTCCGGTTGGTGGTCCACGGCACGCTCCACGTGCTGGGCTGGGATCATCCGGCCGGGGACGACCGCGCCGAGTCGCCCATGTACCGCCGACAGGAGGAGATCGTGAGTCTCGTCACTCGCTGACGTCCGGATCCTGGTTTCCGCCATCACCCAATTCTCGCCGGCAGATGCTTTCCGAAATCCGAATCCACAATTTCGCCCTGATCGACCGACTGACCGTTCGGCTCGGCCCGGGGCTGAACGTGCTTACCGGCGAGACCGGGGCGGGGAAGTCGATCGTCGTGGGCGCGCTTTCGCTGCTGCTCGGCGAACGGGCGTCCACCGACGTCGTGCGGGCGGGAGCCGATCGGTCGACCGTGGAAGGGGTGTTCGAGATCGATGGACACGACGATCTGCTGGAATGGATCGACGAACACGGGTTTGAGACTCCGGACGGCCTGGTCGTCGTGAAGCGGGAGGTTGCGGTCGAAGGGAGGAATCGCGCCTGGATCAATGGCACGCCAGCAACCGCCAGCCTGCTTTCGGAGTTGGGCGGGATGCTCGTTTCGCTGCACGGCCAGCACCAGCACCAGACGCTGCTCAGGCGTGACGCGCAGCGACAGATTCTCGACGCGTTCGGCGGCCACCTGGCCCTGACGCGGCAGGTATCGGCCGCGCACCGGGCCGTCAGCGACCTGTCCGCCAGGCTCGACGAGGTCGAGGAGCGCCGGCGGAACGCGCTTCAGCGGGCGGACTTCCTCCGGTTCCAGGTCGCGGAGATCGAGTCGGCCGCGATCGAGGAAGGCGAGGATGAACGTCTGGAGTCGGAGTCGCGGCGCCTTTCGCATGCGGAAGAACTGATGGAACTCGTCGGGTCTCTCGTGCGCTCGCTTTCGTCGGAAGGGGGCTCCGCGTCGGAACGACTTGGCGCCGCGCGACGCGGCATCGATCGGCTTCTGTCGATCGACCCTGATCGCCAGGAGGTGTCGGAACTGTTCGACACCGCCTGGTACGCGCTGGAGGAGTTGGGTTCGCGGCTGGAGGACTACCTTGCCACCATCGAACACGACCCGGCGAGACTGGAGTGGATCCGTTCGCGCCGAGACACGCTCTACCGCCTGCGAGCGAAGTACGGACCCACCACGGCTGACGTGCTGGCAACACTCCGGGCGGCCAGGGATGAACTCGCGCTCGTCGACAACGCGGATTCGGAGCTTGCCGAGCTGCGCCGGAGTCGGGATGCCGCCGATGCCGAGCTGGCATCGCTGGCGGGCGAGCTTACGGCGCGGCGGCGAGCGGCGGCGACGGCGGTCGAAGTCGATGTCAACGGGATCCTGCCCGAGCTGGGGATGGCGAACGGCGTCTTTCGGGTCGTGATGACCGAGCTCCCGACGATCGGCCGGCACGGGCGTGACGAGGTGGAGTTCCTCACAAGCCTCAACGCCGGATTCGAGCCGAAGCCGCTCGCCCAGGTTGCCTCGGGGGGCGAGCTGTCCCGGGTGATGCTCGCGCTGAAGGCGATCCTCGCGCGCGTGGACGACGTCCCGACGCTCATCTTTGACGAAGTCGACGCCGGAATCGGCGGGCGTGTCGCGCTTCGCGTTGGCGATACGCTTCGGCGAGTCGCGGGCAACCACCAGGTCCTCGCGATCACCCACCTGCCGCAGATTGCCGCGCGTGCCCACCTTCACCTGCTCGTCGCCAAGTCCGATGGTCCTGAGGCGACGACGACTTCAGTAACCGTTCTCGCGGAAGAGGACCGCGCCGATGAACTCGCGCGCATGCTCGGCGGGGATCCCGAGAGCGCGGTCTCGAGGGCGCACGCCCGCGAACTGCTGGAGAAGGGAAGGGACCCGGTGCAGGCGGCGTCCGCGGACGTCTGATTTCACGCCATTGGCGCTAGTCGGGCGATCCCCAGAAACGATGCAGAATCGTAACCCGCGCGAAGGCGACGGTTGAGGCGGGCGCGCCGCCCGACCCGCTGGTCGCGGTGCGGAAGCCGACTACGGCGTCGATCGGCGTGCCCGTGCGGTTCTCCTCGTACGCGGGCAGACTCGTGTACCGGATCTCCATTCCGAGCGAACGCAGGGACCGCGACTCGATGGAACTGGTGACGCCACCGGATTCCGCGGTCCCGCTTTCCGTTCGAATCTGCTGGAACGACCCGCCGACTGACATTTCCCTCGTCAGCCGGACACGGGAAACGGCCCCGAAGTTCACGCTGGCTCCCGGGGTCACGCGAACCTCGATCGAACCTGGCTCCAGGCCCGAGATCGCGCCGGGCGAGGCCGGTGCGAGGACGGTCGCGGCGTCGAGTCGCGAATAGGTCATACCCGCCGACCCCCAGAAGAACCGGCCAGCGAACAGGTCCAGCATGCCTCCGCCACTGAATCCCCCGTGCCCGATTTCGGGGCCCCACGCGGGGAGTGGAGTCTCGACTCCCCGGTCACCGGTTGGGAATCTCAGCGATCCCATCGCGGTCACCCGTACATTCAGTCCGCTCTCGTCCATCGGATAGTATGCGCCGTCGAACGTGCGGAGGACCTCGACTCGGGCATCGATCTCCAGATCGCCGATTCGGACCGGCGAGATCGGATGCCCGAAGGGAACGAACCCGAACGCGGCCGAGAACTCGGCGATGCTCAGCGGCGTCGCCGGGAGGACCAGCGAATCCCCCGCGGCCGCGAAGACCAGGTCCTGCAGCTGGCTCCCGAGGGGCGATCCCTCGAGCGGCAGGACCGTGGCGCCGCCCACGGTCTGCCCCAGGGAATCGATTCCGGCCAGCAACGCGGCGTTGGCGTTGCGATCAGGGTTCAGCCCCAGTGTCCCGCCTGTCAGGCCGAGCATCAGCGGGAGCATCTCCGTACGGTAGATCGACGCACCCGCGCCGACCTCCACGCGCGGAAGGATACCCAACCCGAGACGGGCCGACCCCACGCGCGTGTTCCAGGACAACCGCGTGTCCAGATCACCCGCGAGGAAGTCCTGGTCGGGGAGGCCCGTGGATGTCGAGTCGAATGCCAGCAGGAAGGCCTCCGTGGCCGTCTGGAGATCCGCGAGCGGCGCGAAGGTCGCCGGATCCACCGGCCCGCCGAGACCCTCGCCGAGCGGCCGCGTTCCGCCCCCCGCGTACAGGGACTGGAACGAGGTGTGGGTGCCCTCCAGCGTCAGGCCGACCTCACCAGGCCGTTTCACCTGGCCCGACCAATCCTGGGCGGTTGCGGAAGATGCTGTCCACGCGAACACGATCAGGGTCAATAGACCGATCTTACCGATCATCCAGCCAATCTACCGAAATGCGTTAGACTCCTTCGGGACGGCGGGGACGGTAGCGGCTTCGCGGACCGGCTGTCAATGTTCGACGGCCCGTTACCTCGACTCGGCCCTCAACTTGACCCGTCGGTCCAGTTCGGATAAATTTCGGGTTCCTCAGGATACGCGCTTGCGCGATCGGAGTGGCGCGTGGCGTGCTCCGCCCCGGGGGGCATCATCGCAAGATGCCCTGAACGCTGGCCCGGCACGTTCGGAGGGCGGTGGTGAAGTTGGAATTTAGTGGTTCTGCCCGTGCGGGAACCATTATACGCGGGCATAGCTCAGTTGGTAGAGCGCAACCTTGCCAAGGTTGAGGTCGCCGGTT
>CAZUVK010000265.1:0-5000 GCA_964623785.1 uncultured Gemmatimonas sp.
GGCGCCGGTCGAGCCCGCGGCGCCTGCGCCCGCGGCTTCCACGGCTCCCGCGACCTCCGCCTGCTGAACGACCACTGAATCCGCGGCATCGTCGCCGCCACAGGCCGTGACGAGGACCGTTATCGCTCCAAGTAGTACCGCCGTTACGTTCTTCATGGCCCCTTTGTACCGAGAATGAAGGTTGTGAATGCGGGCTCCAGCGAGCACACCCACCCGCAATGGGCGAGGATAATATATGGGGTCGCGCAACGAAACCCTGACACCGCCGAGCACAGGCTCCGATACGCCCGACGAGCCGCGAAACCCGGGCTCGACGCCCGCATTCGCTGGCCAAATCCAACCCGCGCGTGAGCGTGCCGACGGGCTCGACCCTCATTCCGTGTGATTCGTCCCTCGGTTCGGCTCGTTCGTCCCAAACCCCCCGTCCGGGGCAAACGAAACCCCCCGGAAGGTGATATAATATCCACGAGAGAACACGGTGCGGTCGTTTCGTTACATGTTGCTCGACCATGGGGTTACGCTTGCTTGACTTTGTCAAATGTTTCCCTCAGAATATCAGCCCGATCTGGCCCCCGCGGTCCTGGTCGAGGTAGTCAAATTCGGCTCGAAGGCCTTTCGCGAATCGCGTAAACCGGCGGTAGCGGCAGGCATGGGTTGCATACAAGGTCAGCATCACTCTCCCCGGACCCGGAGCTCGCTATGAGACAACTGATTTCCCAACGCGCCAGACGGACCTCGACGTGGTTTGCCCTTCCCGCCCTGGCCATGTTCGCGACGGCCGGGACGGCCCACGCCGTGACCGATCCGGACCCTGACGAGGAAGTGACGTACGCGAAGGACGTCGCGATAATCCTCCAGGAGAACTGTCAGGTGTGTCACCAGCCCGGCTCGATCGGGCCGATGTCGCTGATGAGCTACGAGGAAGTCCGCCCCTGGGCGGAGCTGATCAAGCTCCAGGTGGTGACGCAGAGCATGCCCCCGTATCACTACGACACGCACGTCGGCATCCAGGAGCTGAAGCACGATGGCCGGCTGAGCGCGGAAGAGATCGCGACGATCGCGCGCTGGGTGGACGCGGGCGCGCCGCTGGGTGATCCGGCCAACCTGCCGCCTCCGGCCGTGTTCCCGCCGGCCGGCGTGTTCCGTCTCGCGGCGGAGTTCGGCCAGCCGGACGTGATCGTGCGCTCGACGCCGTACACCGTGCCGGCCAACGGGCAGGACCGCTGGTGGCAGCCGGTGGTGGACGTCGAGGGGATCCCGACCAACCGGTGCATCCGGGCGATCGAGACGAAGCCGTCGGTGGAAGGCCGCGCGGTGGCTCACCACGCCAACTCGACGTGGCGGCTCCGCGGTGAAGGCGGGATGGCGGGCGGTGGCGGACGTCTCTCGGAGTACGCGCTCGGCAAGCTCGGCGAGATCATCCCGCCGGACGCCTGCCGTATCGCGCCGGCGAATGCCCAGGTTTCATGGGACATCCACTACTACCCGAACGGGGAAGAGGTCGTCGACGACCAGATCGAGATCGGCATCTGGCTCTATCCGGAGGATTTCAGCCCGGAGACGCTCTACAGCCAGACGCTGAGCCTGTACAACCTGCAGGGCGGGGACTTCGACATCCCGCCGCACGGGACGCTGACGACGCAGGGCTTCCACTCGTTCGACCACCCGGTCCGGATCGACAGCTTCCAGCCGCACGGCCATCTCCGGCTGATCGGCAAGTCGCTCGAAGTCTTCTATCCGCAGACGGGCCGGATGCAGATGATCAGCCAGGTGACGAACTGGAACCCGGGCTGGCACCTGAGCCACATCTATGAGGATGACGTCGCGCCGCTCGTTCCGACCGGTGGAGTGCTGATCCTCACGGCCTGGTACGACAACACGGAAGACAACCCGTTCAACCCGGATCCGGACCAGTGGGTCGGTATCGGCAACCGGACGACGGATGAGATGTCGCATGCGTGGATCGCGATCACGCACCTGGATGAGGCGGGCTACGAGCGCCTCGTCGCCGAGCGTCAAGCGAATAACCCGACGCCCGCATCGGGGGAACGGGGCGGCCCAGCGGCAAATTGACGAACGATCGACAACGGCCGGAGACTGGATGATGGACAGAATGTCGCGGACCTGGATCGCTTTCAGGAAGCTCGATGGGGAAGGGATGGGCGCGGTTTGAACGCAGCGTGAAGCGAGAGGCCCCGCCGCCACCAGGAGGCAGGGCCGACCAGGGGCGAATGATGGATAGATCGTAGCACTCCGCTCGCGAGAAAGCCCCCGGCGACATGCGTGTCGCCGGGGGCTTCTTCGCGAATTGACGGCAATGAACACATTCTGAGGCCCCATTGTCATCCTGAGGCGCAGCCGAAGGATCTGCAAGTCGGGATTCGCGCGGATGGCGAGGTACGGATCCTTCGGCTGCGCCTCAGGATGACAAGGGCGGCTCCTTGCCCACTTTGCGTCAGGCGGTTCCCGCACCGAAGCCTCGGAAACTCCGGCATCCTGGTCGCTCTCATCCGACAGCGACTCCCCCCACGAATAGCGAGGAGCCACACTGATCACCGTCCATTGAACCGGGTCGAATTACCCACGCACGCCGTTGCTCTCCCGAGTATTGTGGTCTCGCGATGTGGCTGAGTTCATGCCCATCGGTGCCAACGATGAGAACCTGGGAACGGGAGAACATACAATGACAATGTGGATTCGCCGCGCGGCGGTGCTGGCGTTGCTCGGGGTCGTGGTTGTGATCGTTTCGTACCTGACCGCGCCGGCGTTCGGCGTGACGGGTGGCGGCGCCGACTCGAAGGATGGCCGGGATCTGGTCGCGACCGGAGTGAGGCATGACGGGCCGGAGGTCGCGGTCGGGAACGGATATGCCCGGGCGTACGTGATCGTGGATGTCGACAACGCGCCGATCGAGTTCGGTGTGGCGATCGATGCGGAAGGCCTCGATGGGTTGCCGCACGAGATGTCGATGAGTCGCCTGCGCCTGCCGAACAAGGCTCCGGCGCCGTACCGGTTCGCGATGCTCGACTGGAACCCGATCGGCCACGAGCCGCCGGGGATCTACGAACTTCCGCACTTCGACTTCCACTTCTACATGACGCCGGAGGCGGAGGTCGACGCGATCGTTCCGGGCACGGAGAGGTTCGTGGAGAAAGCGAATCGGCTACCGGGAGATTCGTTCATCCCCGAGTACCACGTCGCCCTGGCGCCGCGGGGCGGGCGGCCGTCGGACGCCGCCGTACCCGCGATGGGGGTGCACCTGCTCGATGTCCGTTCACCGGAACTTCAGGGCATGCTCGGCAACCCCGAGGCGAACAGGCCGTTCACGAAAACGTTCATCTACGGGTCGTGGGATGGGGAGATCACCTTCCTGGAGCCGATGGTCACCCGTGAGTACATGCTGGCGACGAGGGACGAGATCGTGCCCGTACCACAGCCCACGGCCTACGCCGCAAAGGGATGGTATCCGAGCGCCTACCGGATTCACTTCGACGCGGTGACCAACGAGTACCAGGTCGCGCTGACGGGATTCGAGTGGCGGGAGTGAGCATTGCCGGCACAGGAAGGGAGCCACAAGAGAGGCACATAGGACACAAAAAGGTACTACGACAGCCATGGACGCCTTCCTCGGACCACGCCGGTCGCGGAGAGGGCGTCCACCGGTCATCCCGCCTTCAAGTGCCGTGTGTCTGGAGCCCCGCGGCCATGCGGCAGACGCCGCACCCCGCCGCACTTCAACTTTGTGGTTTTTGTGCCTTCTGTGGCCACCCGTCCGTCCCTCGCGGCCTCAGGCGGTCTCGATCCAGCGCAGTTCCGGCGCCCGGGGGATCTCGCCGATCGCCGCGGCCAGGCGGTAGAACTCCTCGAGCCCGCGCACCATATCGCTGTCCAGGTCGAATGATAGATCGGCCCAGTACCGGTCGAGCGCCCGCGGGTCCATCCGGAAACGGGCGGAGTACCTGGCTGCCAGACCGGTCCGTTCGCGGAGACCGAATTCACGGGATTCAACGAGTAGCGAGTGCAACGCGCGCAGTTCGCCGGTGAGATCCGGTGTTGAAGTCTGCCAGAGCGCGAATGCGAACGGGAGCCCCGTCTGGTCCCACCACTCCGCGCCGAGGTCGAGGCGGATCGGCAGCTCTGGCCGGAGCGTGGGGTTCAGCGCGACATCGCCGATGAAGAGCGCGGCCGCGGCGCCCGCGAGGAAGGGATCCTCCGTCGCCTGGTCGAACCAGAGGAAGCGTGTTTTCACGCTCCACCGTTTCGACAGCAGGATCTTCAACAGCACGACGGATGAGGCCGAGGCGGTGGGGATGGCGACGAGCTCGCCGTCCAGCTCGCGGGGGTCGCGGTCGGAAACCAGGAGAATGCTGCGCACCGGCCCGCGTGACCCGATCACCAGGTCGGGGATCAGGCGGTACCGATCCGCGTGGTAGGCGTACTCGATGCTCGACGAGGGCGCCACATGGATCCCACCCTCCGAAAGCAGCCGGTTCAGCGAGGACGGCACGCCTTCCACCAGCGTCGGGTCGCCCTCGGCGGGCCGGTCGAGGAGCCGGGCGTGAACCGGAAAGCAGTTGCTGTAGACGATATGCCCGAGCCGCAACGGCCCGGCGTCGTCGTCGGGAATTTGCATGCGTGGCGCCATCCGCGCGGAAAACGGAACGTCGGCGGACAGGCCGTCAGCCTTCCAGGGACTCGTACTCGTTCTTCAGCTTCTGCACGACGCCGGGGTCGGCGAGCGTCGTCGTATCGCCCAGCGCGCGCCCCTCGGCGATGTCCTTCAGCAGGCGGCGCATGATCTTGCCGGACCGCGTCTTCGGGAGGTCGGCACTGAAGAGGATGTCGTCGGGCCGGGCGATGGCGCCGATCTTCTGGACGACGTGCGCCATGAGTTCGCGCTTGAGATCGTCCGACGGGTCGTAGCCCTCCTTGAGCGTCACGAACCCGGCGACCGCCTGGCCCTTCAGCTCGTGCGCCTTGCCGACGACCGCGGCCTCGGC
>CAZUVK010000265.1:5010-5456 GCA_964623785.1 uncultured Gemmatimonas sp.
TCGGCCACCGCCGGGTGGTCGACGAGCGCGCTCTCGACCTCCATCGTGCCGATGCGATGCCCCGCCCCGTTGAGCACATCGTCGATGCGGCCGATGACCCAGAAGTACCCGTTCTCGTCGCGCTTGGCGCCGTCGCCGGGGAAGTAGACCTCCGCGCCGGGCTGGCGATCTCCCTCCACCCCGACTTCGGCTTCCGCCCACTTGGTCCAGTAGGTTTCCCGGAAACGCTCCTCGTCGCCCCAGATTCCCCGGAGCATCGACGGCCACGGCCGCCGGATCGCGAGGAAACCGCCACCGACGGGGACCGGCTCGCCATCTGCCTTGAGGATATCCGCGCTGATGCCCGGGAACGGGACCGTCGCCGAGCCCGGTGTGGTTTCGGTGATGCCCGGCAGCGGGGTGATCATGATCGCGCCGGTCTCCGTCTGCCACCACGTGTCGACGAT
>CAZUVK010000266.1:0-5440 GCA_964623785.1 uncultured Gemmatimonas sp.
GGCTGGTGTCACGGAAGGTGTCGTGCGGTTCTCCGGCGTTGAGCCGCCCGTTGGCCTCGCGCCCGACGACTCCGGCGACGCAGTCGCCATGGCGGATAGCCCCATCCAGGCCGCCGGTCCCGGGTGGGATCTCCCGAACCTGGACCACCCCCGGGTTGACTACTGGGTCGAGCGTTTCACGACCGACAAGCGGGATGAGTTCAGCGGCTTCCTGAGTCGGAGCGGAGCCTACGCCCCGATGATCTCGGCCAGGCTTTCGGAGCGCGGGATGCCTCAGGACCTCCTCTACCTCGCGATGATCGAATCGGGGTTCAAACCGAGGGCGTACTCGCGCGCGCATGCCTCCGGGCTCTGGCAGTTCATCCGCGAAACGGGTGAGCGGTACGGGCTCGAGGTCAACAACGCCGTGGACGAGCGCAACGATCCCGAGAAGGCAACGGATGCGGCGCTCGACTATCTGGGCGACCTCCACGATCGGTTCGGGTCGTGGTACCTGGCGGCGGCGGGATACAATACGGGCGAGAACCGGGTCGGCCGGATCATGCGGCAGGTGACGGGATCCGAGCGCGGGGAGGAAGCCGACTACTACCGGATCTGGAGCCGGCTCCCGCGCGAGACCCGCGACTACGTGCCGTTGATGGTGGCGGCGGCGCGGATCAGCAAGGATCCCGCGCGATACGGTTTCGACGATACCCGGATGGAAGAGGCGCTGGCGTACGACAAGGTGACTGTGGAGCCCGCCACGCAGCTCGCCGCGGTCGCGCGTGCTTCCGGTACCACGGTCGATGAAATCAAGCGCCTCAACCCGCACTTCAAGCTGAACCGGACCCGGAACGACATGCCGGTCCAGGTCCGCGTGCCGATCGGCGGTGGAACGGCGTTCGCGGCGAACTGGCCTCGGGTGCGCGAGGAGGCGAAGCTGGCGAGCGCCGAGGCGCCACGGAAGGCGGAATCGCGATCGTACAGGGTTCGCCATGGCGACAACCTGACCGTGATCGCCCGTCGGCACGGCGTGTCCATCTCCGCGATCCGCCAGGAGAATGGCCTCAGGGGAGATCGGATCCGGGCGGGCGCTACGTTGCGGATCCCGGGGTGAGGCCCATCGGCCCGACCCGCTTTCGTCCGCGGCGCTCGGGCGGTTACTCCGCGAGCGCCACGTCGACCATCGCCTGGGCGTCGGTCAGAATCTCGCCCAGGTGCTTCTCCCCGAGAAACGACTCCGCGTAGATCTTGTAGATGTTCTCGGTGCCGGAAGGGCGCGCCGCGAACCAGCCGTTCTGCGTGATGACCTTCAGCCCGCCGATCGGCGCACCGTTGGCGGGCGCGGCCGTCAGCTTGTCGAGGATGGGCTCGCCCGCCAGCGACCTCGCCCTGACGTTCTCCGCCGACAGGTTCTTCAGGATCTCCTTCTGCCGGGCATCAGCGGGGGCGTCAACACGCCGGTAGATCGGCGAGCCGAATTCCGACTCGAGATCACGGTAGTGCTCGGCGGGATCCCGTCCGGTGACGGCCAGGATCTCCGCGGCGAGCAGGTCGAGGAGAATCCCGTCCGTGTCGGTCGTCCAGACGGTTCCATCGCGGCGCAGGAACGACGCTCCGGCGCTCTCCTCTCCGCCGAACCCGATCGACGCGCCGAGCAGTCCATCCACGAACCACTTGAACCCCACGGGTACCTCGTCGAGCCTCCGGTCGAGGCTGGCCGCGACGCGGTCGATCATCGAGCTCGACACGAGCGTCTTTCCGATCCCGGCATCCCGACTCCACGCCGGCCGGTGGGCGAAGAGGTAGCGGATCGCGACGGCGAGATAGTGGTTCGGGTCCATCAATCCGCCCGACGGTGTGACGATCCCGTGCCGGTCGGCGTCCGGGTCGTTGCCGAACGCGAGGTCGAATCGGTCTTTCAGCGTGATCAGACCCGCCATCGCGTAGCGAGACGAACAGTCCATCCGGATTCTGCCGTCGTGGTCGACGGTCATGAACGAGAAGGTCGGGTCGACGCGGCGGTTCACCACCTCGATGTCGAGCCCGTGACGCTCGGCGATCCGCCCCCAGTACTCCACGCTCGCCCCGCCCATCGGGTCGACACCGATCCTGGGCGCCGCGTCGCGGATCGCAGCGGTGTCCACGACGTTCGGCAGGTCATCCACATACCGCCCCGCGAAGTCGTACTCCCGGGTCGTGGGGAGGCCCAGCGCCGCGCGCAGCGAGACGCGAGGTACGTCGCGCCATCCGCCTTCGAGGATCCGGTTCGCCCGCAGCTCGATCGCCTTTGTCGCCTCGGTGTCGGCGGGGCCGCCAGTCGGTGGATTGTATTTGAACCCGCCGTCCTCGGGGGGATTGTGCGAGGGCGTGATGACGACGCCGTCCGCGAGGTCCGTTGACCGACCCCGGTTGAAGGTCAGGATCGCGTGGGAGACCGCGGGCGTCGGGACCCACGCGCCTCCGGCCGCCACCCGCAACTCGACCCCGCGGGCCGCCATCACCTCGATCGCGGTGATTCGCGCGGCCTCTGAGAGCGCGTGCGTGTCGGCGCCCAGGAAGAGCGGCCCGGTGATGCCGTGGGTCTCGCGATAGTCGCAGATCGCCGCGCTGATCGCGACGATGTGGCCTTCGTTGAAACTCCCGTCGCCGGATGTCCCCCGATGGCCGGACGTTCCAAACGCGACCCGCTCCGTCGCGATTGCCACTTCCGGTTCGCGGACATAGTACATCGACATCAATCGCGGAACATCGATCAGGAGCTCCGCCGGCGCCGGCTTTCCCGCCAGTTCGTTCGCCACGTCGTTGGAAGAGTGAAGAGTGAAATTGGAAGAGTGAAAAAGAGCCGCGCCTCAAGCACGCATTTCAATCGACTCATTTGACCGTACATTTCCACGCAAGTAATTACCTATCAGTACCTTAGCGATCTTCGCGTTCTTCGCGGTAAACCCCCGTCCAATCCGCGCACAAATTCCCCGTCACTTCCCCTTCACTCTTCACTCATCCAGAAAGCTTTCCTGGTCGAGTGCGTCGAAGAGCGCGGCCGCCGCCACGGCATAGGCAAACGTCTCATTCTCGTCGAGCAGGCGGCGACGCAGTTCCAGGTCCTCGGACTGGTCCTCCGTCTCGTTCAGACGATCGACGAGCCGCTGCCGGGCCGCGGGGCCCACCGAGTTCGCCAGGAGCATCATGGCGCGGGCGAGCAGGGCGGGGGAGATCTCGGCGACCGTGTCGAGCGCGAATCTCATCACCGCGCCGGGGCCCTCCCCGTGCAGTTCGCCGGCCGTCCGCAACGGCGCGTCCCGGCGCTGACGGACCGTGTCGATCCATCCGGCCGAGACCGCGGGCGCCAGCCAGCTGGCAAGGTCGAGCTGGACGGACGGGTCGAGGAGGAGCAGCTCGCCTGGATCCCAGTCGCCGTTCGGGCGCTGCGTCCGCGTTCCGATCGCCATCCGCCCGTCGCGCAGACGCTCGGCGACGAGCACCACGGGTGGGTCGTCGGAGATGCGGGCCTGAAAACCCGGCGAATGCGGCTGGTCCACCATATCTCAAGCCTGCCTTTCCAGTTCGGCCCCGATCTCTCCGCCCACCAGAATCGTCATCGCGGTGAGGTACATCCAGAGCAGCAGTACGAGGATGGCGCCGACGAACCCGTACGTTTCGCCCTGGCTGCCGAAGTTGGCGATGTACAAGCGGAACCCCAGAGACGTGATCGTCCAGAGGATCGTCGCGATCAGCGCGCTCTTCAACAACGTCAGCCGGTGCGCCGGCCGGCTTCTGTTGGGGAGAACGAGGTAGGCAACGTAGAACGCGATGAGCACCAGCAGAAACGGGACCGGCAGCTGGAGGAAGTTCCAGACCACTTCCTGACCGCCCGAGAGGCCGACCGCCGCGGTGATCTGCGGGCCCACGATCAGGGCAAGGCTGCCGCCCAGGAATAGCAGGAGGAAGGCGATCATCACGCCGACCGCGATCCCGCGCCGGAGGACCCAGGACCGGTCCTCGCGGAGGTCGTAGGCCCGATTGAGCGACTTCGTGAGCGAGACGAAGACCGCCGATCCCGCCCAGAGACCGATCAGCGCACCGACCGAAAGGATGCTCGGCGCCGAATCGATGGCGACCTCGTCGATGTAGCGATTGACGAACGCCGCCGCTGAGGCAGAGTCCTCGGCGGCGCCGGGCACCATCTCGCCGAGCCGGCTGGTGACCATGGTGGCGAGTTCGTCGCCCGCGTAGAGCCCGACGAGCGAGAAGGTGACGAGCAGCGCGGGCGGAATCGACGTGAACATGAAGAACGCGACCCGCGCGGCTTCGCCCGGGAGGTCCGCCGCCATCGCGTCGTGGACAACGCGCTTGAGGAGGGGCTCCGAGGCCGGCAACCGCGGGGTGTCGCGGCTCGGTGGGCGCCAGCCGTCCGTGTCGAGGCTGCCTGGGCCGTCGGAGCCGTTCGGGTCGGCGACCGGGGAGGCACGGGTCGACTCGGCAACGGCTCCCGATCGGGCGCCGCCCGCGCGTCCCGCGCCGCCAGACGGCGCGGGCGGCGGAACCGCGCGGACCGTGACCCCCGTGAGCCTCGTTTGGATCTCCGCGACCTCCTCGCCGATCCACCGCTGTGTCTCCCGCGCCCGATCGATCGACCCGGTCGGCGCGATCGGCGCAGCGGCCATCCGCTTCGCTCCGAGGTACGCGAGCCCGACCCCACCGCCAATCAGGACGACGGCGACGATCAGCGTGGAGAGCCAGTATCGTCCGCCGAGCAGCACACCCAGTCCGATCGCGATGAACTCCACGAGCACGAGGACGCCGAGAATCGCGACGATGCCGCCTGCCGCGCTCTGGCCCGCGTGCGTGGCGAACCTGCTGAGGTTCTCCGTCACCTCCACGCGGGCCAACGCGATCTCCTGGCGCACGAGCTTCGCCGCGTCGTTCAGGAGTTCCCGCGCGAGTGAGAAGAGCGATCGGCCATCCGGGCCGTCGCCGCGTGGGGTGCCGCCGGGACTGTGGATCATGACGTTCGTGAGAGGGGTTGCCGCGCCTTCCGTTTCGCCGGGCCGCCGCGGAATTCCTCCGGTTGCGGCCCCATTCGAGGCGGAATACCTTACCCCTTCAGACCGTCACGGGGAAGAGAGGCACGGCTTCAATGAAACGGGAATGGCACCATTCGGCCGGCGTTATCGTTTTCCGTGACGACGCGCCCCGGTCCTACCTGCTGATGCGTTCGGCTCTCACGCGGCGCCCCGTCTGGGAGTTCCCCAAGGGCGCGCTCGAGGTCGGTGAGACGGAGCTCGAGGCCGCCGAGCGCGAGCTCGAGGAAGAAACCGGCCTTGGCGCTGGCGACTACACCCTGCTCGACGGGTTCCACGAGGAAGAGTGGTACTACTTCACCCGCGGCGCCGGTGAGGACATCCGCCTCATCCGCAAACGCGTCGGGTACTTCCTCGCTGAGTGGCGCAGCGGGGAG
>CAZUVK010000267.1:0-5417 GCA_964623785.1 uncultured Gemmatimonas sp.
GCCCGCCGCGATCATGACCGCGGGGTTCGAGGTGTTCGTGCAGCTCGTGATCGCGGCGATCACGACGCTCCCGTGGTCGAGTTCATGACCTTCTCCGCGCGGTTGCACGTAGCGCGACGGCGACTCGGGACCGCCTTCGCCCCAGACCCCGGCGTTGGCCGCGGGTGTGCCGTTCTTGCCCGGGAATGGGGTGGTCGCGGCCGCAGGCAGAAGCGACGGCAGCGCCCTGGCGAAGGACGCCTTGGCCTCCGAAAGCCGGATCCGGTCCTGCGGGCGCCGCGGTCCCGCGATGCTCGGCTCGACCTTGTCCAGGTCGAGCGAAAGCGTGTCGCTGAAGATCGGCGCCGGCGAGTCGGCGGAGTGGAAGAGCCCCTGCTCCTTCATGTAGGCTTCGACCAGGGCGATCCGCTCTTCCGACCGACCGGTGAGACGCAGGTAGTCCAGCGTGATCTCATCGACCGGGAAGATCGCGCAGGTGGCGCCGTATTCGGGCGACATGTTCCCGATCGTGGCGCGGTCGGCGAGCGCGAGGCTCGCGATGCCCGGGCCATAGAACTCGACGAACTTCCCGACGACGCCCTTCTGCCGGAGCAGCTCCGTCACCGTGAGCACCAGGTCCGTCGCGGTCGCGCCCTCGGGCAGCTGGCCATCCAGCCGGAACCCGATGACCTCCGGGATGAGCATCGAGATCGGCTGCCCGAGCATCCCCGCCTCCGCTTCGATCCCGCCCACACCCCAGCCGAGCACGCCGAGTCCGTTCACCATCGGCGTGTGCGAGTCCGTCCCCACGACCGTGTCCGGATACGCGCGCGGAAGGCCGTCCGATTCGCCCTGCTCGTCCGTACTGAAGACGACGCGAGCGAGATACTCCAGGTTGACCTGATGGACGATACCGGTGTTCGGCGGAAGTACCTTGAAGTTGGAGAAGGCCTTCTGCCCCCACTTCAGGAAGGCGTAGCGTTCGCCGTTCCTGCCGTAGTCGAGCTCCTCGTTGATTCGGAACGCGTCCGCCGAGGCGAAGGCGTCGACCTGCACGGAGTGGTCGATCACCAGTTCGACCGGCTGGAGCGGGTTGATCTTCTTCGGATCGCCACCGAACGCCGCCATCGCGTCTCGCATCGCCGCGAGATCGACGATCGCCGGCACGCCGGTGAAGTCCTGGAGGATGACGCGCGCCGGCGTGAACGAGATCTCCTTCTCGAGGGCGGAGTCGGGACGCCAGCCCGCCAGCGCCAGGACGTCATCCCGCGTGACGGAGACCCCATCCTCGTGACGCAGCATGTTCTCGAGGAGGATCCGCAGCGAATACGGGAGACGCGAGACGTCGATCCCTTCGCGGTCGAGTGCGGCGAGCCGATAGATCTCGTATTCGCGGTCCTGGACGCGCAGCGTGGATTTGGCCCCGAAGCTGTCTCTCGTCATTTATTCATCCTCCCCACGCGGGTCAGGTCAGCAGGCGGTGGCGCGGTCTCGCGCCGCGATCAGCGGTCAGACCTCCAACATACCTCAACGCGGCACGGCGGGAAAGCGCCCGGGGGCCCCTCCGCGTTGGCGCCGATGCTCGTTCCGCGCCATATTGGAACAGCCCGCGTTTCCGAGCCTTTCTTGCACGAATGAACGCGCGCCGAACGAGGGTAGCGATGGCACGACAGGTGATTGTCGTCGGTGACAAGGTCCTCATCAAACCGGAGGACGAGGCGGCACGGACCCCATCCGGGCTCTTCCTCCCGCAGGGCGTCACCGAGAAGGAAACCGTCTTCGGTGGGTACATCGTCATCGTGGGACCGGGATACCCCACCGCCGATGTCGCCACCGACGGCGAGCCCTGGCTGCACGGTCAGCGCAGCGAGATCCGGTTCGTTCCGCTCCAGGCGCGCCAGGGCGACTATGCGCTCTTCCTCCGCCGCGACTCCATCGAGGTGGAGATCGACGAGAGCAAGTACGTGATCGTGCCGCACTCCAGTATCCTCCTCCTCATCCGCGACCCCTCCACCGCGCCCGGTTGAACACGCACCCGCCGCCGTATCGTTCACGACGCGGCCCGCCCTCGCCGGGCCACTCTTCCCATTCCCGAAGGATCTCTGCAAATTTCCGTGTTACAGAATTGAGACCCGCGGCCGCTCCCCGCGCTTGCCGTCTCCGGCCTGGTCGGGGACGCCGCCGAATCGGCGCGATTCACTGACGCGCCGGGAACGGGTCCGGGACATGCAGATGTCCTCTTGCATACCGGTTCAATCGACCGGCCGCGCGGGGACCGGCGGCGACGGGCGCCGCACCGATCCGTGACTCCGATCGGGCGGTGCGGCCTGCCGATTCCCGGTCGAGGCCGGATCCGCAGCGCCAGGGGAGTGTAGAGCGACCGCGAACGACCCGGGCGGATCGCCCCCGGCGGTGCGGGACCGCCGTGGATTCGTCGATACTCTTTCGGGATGGACCCGCCCGCGCCCGGCCGCGCGAGCACCGTTGGGCCGTTGGAAATGAGGCCGGACCGAGAACGGAAGTGAGACTGACACGAGCATGAAATCGAGCACGGTCGCGTCGTCGCTGGACGGCGTGGAGAACGAAGTCCAGGAACCACAGCCGGCGACCGCACCGACCCGCGCGCCAAAGAAGTCGCGCAGCCTGCAGGCGCCGGCCTATCGCCCGCTCTCCGTCGAGTTGCTGCGCGCCGTGGACACGTTCGCGGCTGGCGCCGTCCTGGTGATCGTCTTCATCGCGGTCAACTCCGACTCGCTCTCCAGCGCCGGCGCCGATTTCCTGCTGCTGCGTGTCTCGGTCAAGAACCTCCTGCTGCTATGCGGCTTCGTCGCGCTCTGGCAGTTCCTCTTCATGCTGGCGGGGCTCTACGACCAGCGTGTCATCCGCCGCCGCGGACGCGAAGCCGAGCGAATCGTCGCCGCCGCCGCGGTCGGGAGTCTCGCGGTGCTCGTGATCTCGCTCTTCGAGGGCAGCACCGCGTTCCCGCCGCAGGTCGCTCTCTACTACTTCTCCCCGATCGTCCTGCTGACGATCGGGGTCCGGACGGTGATCCGCGAGGTCAGTGTTCGGACGCAGAAGTGGACGGTCAAGGAGGTGGTCATCGTCGGCAGCGGACCGCGGGCGTACAAGCTGCTTCGCGACCTTCAATCGACCCCCAACAGCATCTACCAGCTCGCGGGGTTCGTCGATTCGAACGACGAGATCGAGTTGAAGGAGATCCGGGACCGGCTGATCGGCGGCCTGGACGATCTAGAAGAGATCCTCATGCGACGGCCGATCGACGAAGTGTTGATCGCGCTGCCGATCCGATCGTGCTACGAGCAGATCGAGGAAGTGATTCGCATCTGCGAGCGCGTCGGCGTGGAATCGAAGTATTTCGCGGACGTTTTTGAGAACGCGTTCGCGCGGGCCCAGTTCGAGTCGCAGGGCGGCTCTCCGGCCGTGTCGCTGAAGGTCGTTCACGACGGGCCGAGGCTGGTGGTCAAGCGGGTGTTCGACCTGGTCGCCGGAGTACTCTCCCTGATCGTCCTGTCGCCGCTGATGCTGGCCGTCGCGATCGGCATCAAACTCACGAGCCCGGGGCCGGTCATCTTCAGCCAGTGGCGTTACGGCCGCAATCGCAGGCCGTTCCGGATGTACAAGTTCCGCACGATGGTGCCGGACGCCGAGGCACTGCAGACGACGCTCGAGGAGTACAATGAGGTGGGCGGCCCGGTCTTCAAGATCGCGGACGACCCGCGGGTGACACCGTTCGGCCGGTTCCTTCGGCGTTCGTCGATCGACGAGCTGCCACAGCTCCTCAACGTGCTCCGCGGGGAGATGTCGTTCGTCGGACCGCGTCCGCTGCCGATGCGCGACGTCAACCTCTTCCACGAGGGGCGGCTGATGCGGCGATTCAGCGTCGTGCCCGGGCTCACCTGTCTCTGGCAGATCAACGGACGCAACCAGGTCGATTTCGACGAGTGGCTCCGGCTGGACCTGCAGTACATCGACCGCTGGTCGCTGCGGCTGGATTTCCTGATTCTGCTGCGGACCTTCCCCGCGGTGATCCGCGGCACCGGCGCCCAGTGAACCCCGCGGCCCCGCAACTCGGCGCGGCTCGGGCCTCCGGCGACACGGCGATCCTTCCCCCTCTACGGGTCGGGGATAACGCCGCGTGGTCCGGCAGGTACATCGTCGGAATGCGGGTCGACCCTTCGACCTATCCCCGCGCCGTCACGCGCATCATCGAGTGGGCCCGGCGGCGCGAGTCCAGGTACGTCTGCGTCGCGAACGTCCACATGGTGATGGAAGCCCACGATGATCCGCGGTTCCGCGAGGTCGTCAACTCGGCGGACTTCGTTACTTCGGACGGGATGCCGCTGGTCTGGGCGCTCCGGGCGAAGGGCTGCAAGGGCGCGGAACGCGTCTACGGGCCGGACCTGACTCCCGCGGTGTGCGCGGCGGCGGCGGCGGCGGAAATCCCGGTCGGGTTCTTCGGCGGCACGCCCGAGGCCCGCGAGGCGATGGTCGCCCGGCTCACGCGAAGCTTCCCCTCCCTGCGGGTGGCGTACTCGCACAGCCCACCGTTCCGGGCACCCTCGCTGACGGAGGAGGACGCGATCGTCGAAGAGATCAATGCGTCCGGCGCAGCGATCCTCTTCGTCGGGCTCGGCTGCCCGAAGCAGGAGCGCTGGATGGCCCGCCACCGCGACCGGCTCTCCTGCGTGTCCGTCGGCGTGGGCGCGGCGTTCGACTTCATCGGCGGCCGGAAGCGGAAGGCGCCGGCGTTCCTGCAGCGGATCGGGCTGGAGTGGCTGTTCAGACTGCTCAGCGAGCCGCGTCGGCTGTGGAAGCGCTACCTCTACCACAATCCGCGATTCGTCGCGCTGCTCGCGCTCGATCTGAGACGGCCGGCGAACAACGCGCCGGTGCCGCGGCCCGCGGCGACGCCCATCCCCCGCTGATCACTCCTTACGCTCCCAGCGGTTCGCATCCCGCACTTCGTACTTCTCCAGCGTCTTTCGGATCGCGTCGGCGAGATCGATACCATGCTGGTTGGCGAGGACGACGATGACGAACAGCACGTCGGCCAGCTCCGCCGCGATCTCGCCTTCCGGCTCGTCCGCCTTCTTCTTCTTCGGACCGTGCAGGTGGTTCATCTCGCGCGCGAGTTCGCCGACCTCCTCCGTCAGCCGCGCCAGGTTGACCAGCGGGGGGAAGTAGCCTTCGCGAAACTGCGAGATGTATTCGTCGACCTGGCGCTGGATGGAGCGGATTTCCATGGGTTCGGAGGTGGAGTGGTCGGGCTCGGTCGTCAGGGCCGGGCAGAGTAGCCGCCGCCCGTCGCCGCCACAAGCGCGATTGCCGCCCCGCGCCGCGTTTCCTAGATTGCCCCACCCTTCGGAAGCTGTCGAGGAATCACGCGCATCGAGCCAAGAGTGGACCACAATCCGGAC
>CAZUVK010000268.1:0-5402 GCA_964623785.1 uncultured Gemmatimonas sp.
GCCGGGGATCGAGCGCATGGCGGAGATGCCCGGCACCACGCCCACGGTCGACACGGTGATCCGACGCGCCCCTACCCCGTAGCCACGGTTCAGGATTTCCAGCGACGGGAAGACCGCGGGCTGGTTCATCAGCGGCTCGCCCATGCCCATGTACACGATGTTCGTGATCGGCCCATACCCGTTGTCCTCGGCCCACAGTCGGGCCTGCCGGTACTGGGCGACGATCTCGCCGGCCGTGAGTTGACGCTGGTATCCCATCCACCCGGTCGCGCAGAATGAACACGCCATCGCGCAACCCGCCTGCGAGGCGATGCAGAGCGTAAGGCGATCGTCCGACGGGATGAGTACGGATTCGATCAACTCACCGTCCGATAGCCGCCAGAGGTGCTTCGCGGTACCGTCGCTCGAGCGGGAAACGCGGGCCTCTTCCAGCACCGTGACGGTGAAATTCTCCCGAAGCGCCTCACGTTCCGGGAGCGGCAGGTCCGTCATCTCATCGAATCCACGCGCCAGTCGCTCGTAGACCCACCGGCTCACCTGGCCCGCGCGGTACGATGGTTGCCGCCTCGAAGCGAAATGCGCCTCCACGAGCGTCGTCAGCGCTTCGGGCGGTAGCCCCGCGAGATCCGGTTTCTGGCCAATCGTGGTCATCCATCTCCTTCGCGATCGACGGCGATCGTGGAAGTACGCGTTCCTGGTCCCGGGGGCATTCTTGATGCCGTTCCGGGCTTTCGTTACCTTGTGCGGGCTCCAGGCCCATGTATGGCATCGACACGGAACTTAATCGATCCCGGCGACACTTGCAGCTTACCGAACTGTTGACGCCCGAGCGGATCAGGATCCCGCTCCTCTCGACCGGCAAGGACGAGATACTGGCCGAACTCGTCGATGTCGTCGCCCGGAACGTCCCCGTCGGCGATCCCGCCGAGGTGTTGCGGGCCGTTCGGGAGCGCGAGGATGTCCTGAGCACCGGCATCGGAAGCGGAGTCGCCATCCCTCACGGGAAGACATCCGCGGTTTCCGAACTGACGCTGGTCGCCGGCGTGCAGCCGAACGGGATCGACTTCGAGGCCCTCGATGGCCGCCCCGTGAGCCTCTTTTTTCTGCTCGTGGGCCCGGAGTCCGCGGCCGGTCAACACGTCAAGGCGCTCAGCCGGATTTCCCGGCTGCTCCGTCGCGATTCGTTCCGCGTCCGCCTCACGGAGGCGACTACCCCGGAAGAGTTCTACGCGATCATCGCCGAGGCCGAAGCCACGTGATTCGGTGGGTTGCCGCGTGGGGACCGGCGGCCGCCTGGGCCGCTTTTCTGTTTTTGCTGAGTTCCCGCTCGACACTCCCGGTAGATCTCGATTCCGGACTCGACAAGGTCGCGCACTTCAGCGCCTATCTCGTGCTCGGATTCCTTCTCGCGCGGGGCGCGAACAGTATCGGAGTCTCGACCCTGGTGGCGATCGTCGTCGGTTGGGGTTACGGTGCACTCGACGAGTTCCACCAGGCCTCGGTTCCGGGTCGCTTGCCATCCGTGGGCGACTGGGTCGCGGATGCCCTCGGTACCGCCGTGGGCGTCGGCCTGTTCCTCCTCATCCTCCGCGCCAGAAGTCGAGCCGGCGCGACACCCGGCGTCGATGACGCCGAACCTATTCGATAATGACGGCCAGATTCGCTACATCGTTCCGGAGCGACCTTGCGGGAACGCTGCGGGCAGGGAACGCGGGTACCCGTGTTCGTCTCGTTGGCTGGGTTCACCGTCGCCGCGATCTTGGCGGCCTGGTGTTCCTCGACCTCCGCGACCGCGCGGGGATCCTGCAGGTCTCCTTCGATCCTGACGCGGCACCTCCCGAGGTCGTCCGCGAGGCGCGCCGCCTCGGCCCGGAGGATGTCGTTCAGATCGAAGGCATCGTCCAGATTCGACCCGGTGGAAAGGCGAATGCGGAACTGCCGACCGGTGAAGTGGAGGTGCGCGCGGAATCGCTCACCATCCTTCAGGCCGCCGATCCGCTGCCCATCCCGGTCTACCGCGCCCCGGACGAGGAACTCCCGATGGAGGACCTCCGTCTGCGCTACCGGTACCTGGACCTGCGGAGGCCGGAGCTGCAGCGGAACCTCCTTCTTCGCCACCGCGCGGCGATCATCGTCAGGAATTTCCTGGACTCGCGCGGTTTCGTCGAGATCGAGACGCCCATGCTCACGCGGCGAACTCCGGAAGGCGCGCGCGACTACCTGGTGCCGAGCCGCGTGCATCCTGGCGAGTTCTTTGCCCTGCCTCAGTCGCCGCAGCTCTACAAGCAGCTCCTGATGGTGAGCGGCTACGACCGGTACTACCAGATCGTCCGCTGCCTGCGCGACGAGGATCTGCGAGCGGACCGCCAGCCGGAATTCACCCAGATCGACGCGGAAATGTCCTTTGTTTCGGAGGAGGACGTCTTCCGGGTTGGCGAGGAAATGATTGCGGCAGTATGGCGCGAACTGTTACAGGTGGAGCTTCCGGTTCCATTCCCGCGCCTTACCTACCACGACGCGCTCCGGCGCTTCGGCACTGACAAGCCGGACCTGCGTTACGGTCTCGAGATCCAGGACGTCACTGAAGTCCTGGTCGACGCCGATTTCCGGATCTTCGAAGGAATCCGGGGAACGGGCCAGCGGATCCGGGGCATCCGCGTGCCTGGCGGGGGACAACTCTCGCGCAAGGCGCTGGATGAGCTTCAGGACGTCGCGAAGCGAGGCGGCGCACTCGGCGCCCTATGGGTGAAACGGGCGGACGGCGAATACTCCGGCTCGTTCGCGAAGGCGCTTGCGGGAGACGTCGCCGACGCGTTCGCCGCCACGAGCGGGATGGAGGACGGCGACCTGTTCGTGGCCGTCGTCGGCTGGTTCCGCACCGCGGTCCAGGAGGGGGGCGACCTCTCCGCGATTCCGCGGGACGAACCCCTGCTCGAAGGGGCCCTCGACGAGCTTCGCCGGCACATTGCCGCCCGTCTGGAACTGGCCCGCCCCGATACCCACGCCTGGGCGTGGGTCACGGATTTCCCCATGTTCGAGTGGGATCCGGATCAGAAGCGCGTCGCCGCCGCCCATCACCCTTTCACCGCGCCGCATGCCGACGATGTCGAGCGGCTGGAACGGCTCACGGGCGAAGGGGCACGATCCGCCGACGACGCCTGGCGCCTCTTTGCGGCCGGTCTGCGATCCCGCGCGTATGATGCGGTGTACAACGGCAACGAGCTTGCGAGTGGTTCGGTCAGGATCCACGATCAGGCGCTTCAACGCATCGTCTTTCGAGCCCTTGGGTTGAGCGAGGATGAGGCGCGTGAAAAGTTCGGATTCCTGCTCGAGGCGTTCCGGTTCGGCGCGCCTCCGCATGCGGGTTTCGCTTTCGGCTTCGACCGGATGACGATGCTCCTGGCGGGCGCGAGCAGTCTCCGCGACGTGATCGCGTTTCCGAAGACGACCGCGGCGCGGGCCCTCTTTGAAGGCGCGCCGTCGCCGGTCGCCGACGAGGAACTGCGTGAGATACACATCCGCACGCTCGCCGACAGGCCCGGTGATCGGTAGATCGACATTGCGCCGCACGAGCGGCTGATTCGCACGGTGGCGGCAACGAGGGGAGCCGCCCATCGGGGAGCCTACGATGATGGAGGCTGATGCCTGAGGTAAGGGACGGAACGTCGCAACACAGGATTTCCGCGGAGGGCGCCGATCCTCTGCTGTTGGCGGGTGTGAACGATGTGAATCTGCTCGAGTTGGCGAGGATCTCCGGGACGCGAGTCGTTCTTCGCGGCGACGAGTTGCTCTTCTCGGGCGCCGCCGAGGATATCGAGAAGGTCGTGCCGGTCGCCCGACACATGGTCGAGCTTGCCCGTATGGGCGTCGGGTTCACCGCGCACGACATTACCCGGTTCGCCGATTCAGAGAGTGCCTCGGAGGGCAGCCTCGGTCGGCTCGGCGATGGTGTTCGCATCGCGATCGCGGGGTCGCGCAAGGTCATCACCCCGAAGTCCGAAGGCCAGCGGGATTACCTCGAGGCGATCGAGAAGAACGACCTCGTTGTCGGAATCGGCCCGGCCGGCACGGGGAAGACCTATCTGGCGGTGGCGATGGCCGTCGACGCGCTTCACAGGAAGCGCGTGAAGCGGATCATCCTGGCGCGACCCGCCGTTGAAGCGGGCGAGAACCTCGGGTTCCTCCCGGGCGACCTGCAGGAGAAGGTCGATCCCTACCTCCGGCCGCTGTACGACGCGCTGGAGGACATGATGCCGGCGGAGCGAGTTCGCCGCGCCCTGGAGACTCGCGCGATCGAGATCGCGCCTCTCGCGTACATGCGCGGTCGTACGCTGCACGACGCGTTCGTGATCCTCGACGAGGCGCAGAACGCGACTACGCTGCAGATGAAGATGTTCCTCACCCGCCTCGGCCTCAACTCCAAGGCGGTGATCACCGGCGATAAGACCCAGATCGATCTCCGGCACCGCACGGACTCCGGGTTGCTGCAGATCGAGGACGTGCTCAAGGGCATCGACGGGATCGAGTTCGTCTACATGCAGGCGACCGACGTGCTTCGCCACCGGCTCGTGAAGGAGATCATCCGGGCCTACGGCGAGGCGAACGATCGGGAGCGAGACGAGGACCAGCGAAACGGAGCCCGTGGCTAACAAGGAGCGGTCGATCTGGCGAAGGGCGGCCGTCGCGCTCGATGATGAGCCCGACGGCCGGTGGCTTCCGGCTGCCCTCCACCACGGCAGCCGCATCCTCCTTTTGCTGGGTTCCGCGGTCATCCTCTACCTGTTCTTCCCCGCGCCGAGACTTCCTGATGCCGTGATGTTCGAGCGCGGCGTCGTCGCCACGCAGGACGTCATCGCCGACATCGCCTTCGACATCCCGAAAGCCTTCGAGGACCTCGCGCGCGAGCAGCAGGAAGCCGCCAGTGGTGTGCCTCCCGTCTACGTCCTGAACGCCTCGGCATCGGATACGGTACTGGCGGGGGTCAACGCACTCTTCGCGGCGGTCGATTCGATCGCGGCCACGGCCGCGACCGACGAGGAGCGGCGCGCCGTGGTCCAGTCGTTCATGGACGGCAACCGGATCGCGACGACGCCCACATCGATCGACCTCTTCCTCGATCCCGAACGGCGTAACGACCTGCGTCAGTCGATCGGGATGGCCGTCCGCGCGTACTACCCGCTCGGTGTCGCGCCGTCGTCGCTGGGAGGCGGGGTCTCGACGATTCGCGTCGAGCTTCCATCGGGGCTCGAACGTTATGTGTCACGGGATTCGATCATCACGCCTGACCGATTCCGGACACTCGCCGCCGAGCGGTACACGAACGCCGGTCCCGACGCGCTGGAGCTTCAGCGGCTCATCCTCATCCGCTTCTTCCAGCCGAGCCTCGTGTACGACGAGGCGCG
>CAZUVK010000269.1:0-5351 GCA_964623785.1 uncultured Gemmatimonas sp.
TCCATCCCGTCCATCCCGTCCATCCTGTCTCATCCCGTCTCATCCCGTCTCATCCCGTCTCATCCCGTCTCATCCCGTCTGTCGAATCCCCCTCCCCCCGCACGACCATCTCCAGACCCAACCTCACCCTCACCACCATCCCGTATGAAATACATCCTCTTCGGTCTCCGCGACGAACACCGGTGGAGCGCCCTGCACCCCGCCGAGCGAGCCGCCTTCGACGCGGCGCGCCACCACTTCGACGAGGAACTCCGCGTCGCGGGCCACGTACTCGCCGCCGGCGCCCTCTCCCCGGACGCCGATGCCCTCCTGTTCCATGCGCGCGGCGACGGTGAGGCGGCCACGTCCGCGGATGCCCCGAAGTCCCTTCACGAACTCGTCATCATCGAGGCTCGCGACCTCAACGACGCGATCCGAATCGCCTCGAATCACCCCGCCGCGCGGATCGGCGGGCCACTCGGATGGGTCGTCGAGATTCGACTTCTCGGAACGCTGGAACTAGCGCCTGACCAACGTATGGAGTGATCCGGCAGTAACTATTTCGTCGCTAATGACACGACCGGACCCAATTCCAGCGGACCGGTTTATCCAAGGAACGCACATCCGACCGCGGCGCGTTCCCGCCCCTCGCATCAGCATATTCTTCGAAAGGCAACCCTGACCATGACCACGGCAATCCGAACCCTACCCGCTCTTCTGGCATTGCTCGCGGCGAGCGCTTTCGCCGACGTCCGCGCCGCCGCCGCACAGGCCGCGCCCCTCCCGGTCGCCGAAGCGCAGGCGTTCCTCGGCAACTGGGCGCTCGCCCTCGACGCGCAGGGGCAGGCGTTCCCACTCAACGTCGACATCAAGGACGTGGGCGGGAACGTCGCCGCGGACGTCTCGAGCGACATGACCCCGAGTGCCCAGGCGCAGAGCATCTCGAAGTCCGGGGAGAGACTCCTGATCTCATTCTCCATGGATGCCCAGGGCCAGCAGGTACCCGTGGTCATCACCCTCACGCCCGAGGCGGAGGCGCTCAACGCGAGCGTCGACTTCGCCGGGGGGATGTTCGTGATGGCGGGGAAGGGAAGCCGCCGGTAGTGACGTGAAAGGAAGTCCGCGATCCACCCCTCCAGTCGGGCGCGGGTGACTCAGGCGGATGGCTTCACAAACGGTTGGAGATTGATGGGGAGCCTGCCTGAAATGCGGGCTCCCCATCGACGCGGAGGGGGCCCGTCGCGAACCGTGGAGCCGGGATTCGGTACAGAGAGGGCATGACCAGAACCGACCCCGCCGATAGCGCTCGCTCCGTCGTCGAAGCCGTCTACCAGTCCGAGTCCCGGAGGGTCCTGGCGACGCTCATTCGGGTGCTGGGTGACTTCGACCTCGCGGAGGACGCGCTGCACGATGCCTTCATGGCGGCCGTCGAACAGTGGCCTCGCGACGGAGTTCCCTCGAACCCGCGAGCGTGGCTGGTATCCGCCGGGCGGTTCAAGGCGATCGACACCATTCGCCGCCGCGCCCGGTTCGACGCTTCGTCGGTCGAAATCGCCTCGCGCATGGAGGAACGGACCCGGGAGACCCCGGAGATCGACCTCGATGGGGTGGAGGACGACCAACTGCGCCTGATATTCACCTGCTGCCATCCGGCGCTCTCGCCTGACGCGCGGACCGCGCTTACCCTGCGAGAGGTCTGTGGCCTGACGACGGAAGAAATCGCCCGCGCGTTCCTGACGGCGCCCTCCACGCTCGCCCAGCGGATCGTGCGGGCGAAGGCGAAGATACGCGATGCGGGCATCCCCTACGTCGTGCCATCGCGAGCTGATCTGCCCGACCGGCTCGACGCGGTCCTGCGGGTCATCTACCTCGTATTCAACGAGGGATACTCGGCCTCGTCCGGCGACTCCGTCACCCGCTCCGACATCTCTGGCGAGGCGATCCGGCTGGGCAGATTGCTCATGGAGCTTCTGCCCGAACCCGAGGTGATGGGTCTTCTCGCGCTCATGCTGCTTCACGAGTCGCGGCGCACGGCCCGGGAGTCGGAAGAGGGCGAGCTGGTGCTCCTGGATTCGCAGGACCGGTCGCTCTGGAATCGTGAGTGGATCGACGAGGGCCAGGAACTGGTCCGCCGCTCGCTTCGAACCGGGCGATTCGGACCGTATACGCTTCAGGCCGCGATCTCCGCTGTCCACGCTGATGCGCCCACTAGCGAAGAGACGGACTGGAGCGAGATCGTCAGCATCTACGATCTGCTCGCGCGAAGCTACCCGTCTCCGATCGTCGACCTCAACCGCGCGGTCGCCGTGGCAATGCGCGACGGTCCCGAAGTGGGCCTCGACCTGGTCGACAGGATCCTTGCCGACGGCGTGCTCGAAGACTACCACCTGGCTCACGCCACGCGGGCGGAATTCTGCCGAAGGCTCGGTCGCGTGGATGAGGCCCGGGAGAGCTTCATGCGCGCCCTCGGCCTGGTCCGCCAGGAGCCCGAACGGCGATTCCTCGAACGGCGGATCCGCGAACTCCACCCCAACCCTCAATCCTGATGAAATACCTCTGCCTCGTCTACCTCGAACCAGACAAGCTGCACGCCGTCCCCGACGCTGAGTGCGCCGCCTTTGGTGCTGAGCTTGCCAGCGAAGGGCACCGACTCGGCGGGGAAGCGCTCAAGCCGGTTGAGACCGCCACCACCGTCCGCGTCCGCGACGGTCGAGTCACGATCGTCGATGGCCCGTTCGCGGAGACCAAGGAGCAACTCGCCGGCTTCTACCTCGTTGATGCATCCGACCTCGACGAGGCGCTCAGGATCGCGGCCAGGATCCCCCCGGCCCGCGCCGGTTCGATCGAGGTCCGACCGGTCCGGGAACTGCGCGTGGACTGAATGGCTTCATCACCTGTCCCGCGGAAGTTTGCCTTTGTTCGTGAAACTTGCTGCGCTCCGCGAATTCCGGTGCTAGATTCATCCGTCCGTCCGTAAACACTCGGCGCGCCGCCACCTCGCGCTACCGGCAATCGAACCTCCATCGGACTGTCACCGTCCGCATGCCGACGCGAAGCAGGACTTTACCACCCACCGCGATATTCTGATGTGTCCTCGCCGTGAACCAGTCCGGCCGCGCGTCCCCCCGCGCGCTTTCGCGTTCGCCATCGCGGTGCTTGCCCTCCATCCGAATTCGTTGGCCGCGCAGGAGGCCGAAGGGGCCCGGCCCGCCGGCGCCGCCCAACCCGAGGTCGTCCGCGTTGTCGGGCCGCCGGCGCCTGTCGCGCCCGCCGTCCTCAGCCGTGACGCGGAGGGCCGCACCACGATCCGCGCGGTCCGGGTCGACTCGCCGATCTCGATCGACGGTGTGCTCGACGAGAGCTTCTACGCGATCACCACCGCGATCACGGAGCTCGTCCAGACCGTACCCGTCGAGGATGGCGAACCGACCGAGCGCACGGAGTTCTGGATCGGGTACGACGACGCGAACCTCTATGTCTCCGCCCGCGTCTGGGACTCCGAGGGTGAAGCCGGCTGGATCGCGAACGAGATGCGCCGCGACTCGAACCAGCTCCGACAGAACGACAACATCGGGATCTGGCTCGACACCTACTACGATCGCCGCAACGCGCTCGCTTTCTACGTCTCCCCGATCGGTGGGTTCGCCGACTTCCAGATCACCAACGAAGGCAACCCGAACTTCGACTGGAACCCGGTATGGGATGTTCGCACGGGCCGGTTCGAAGGGGGATGGACGGCTGAGATGGCCATCCCCTTCAAGTCCCTCCGCTATCGGCCTGGTCGCGATCAGGTCTGGGGGATCCAGATGCGGCGATCCGTGCTTCGTCGGAACGAGTGGAACCATCTCGTGCCAGTACCGCAGTCGGTCGCCGGCAATGGCTCCATGGCCGTCTTCCGTGTTTCGCTCTACGGGAACCTGGTCGGGGTCGAGACACCTCCCGTCGGCCGGAACATCGAGGTCAAGCCGTTCGTGACGTCGGGGCTCCGCACCGACATGAATACGGATCCGCAGCTTTCCAACGACTTCCGTGGTGACGCCGGGTTCGACGTGAAGTACGCGATCACGCAGAACCTCACCGCGGACTTCACCTTCAACACGGATTTCGCCCAGGTCGAGGTCGACGAGCAGCAGGTCAACCTCACGCGGTTCTCGCTCTCGTTCCCGGAAAAGCGCGAGTTCTTTCTGGAAGGGCGGGGAATCTTCAGCTTCGGGCAGACCGGCGGCGTGGGTGGTGGCGGCGGCGGGGGAGGGGGAGGAGGAGGCGCGACGCCGAACCTCTTCTACAGCAGACGGATCGGGTTACAGGGGGCGAACCCCGTACCGATTCTCGGCGGCGCTCGCCTCACCGGCAAGGTCGGCGCGTTCGATATCGGTGCCCTGAGCATCCAGACGGCCGACGAGCCCGAACTCGGCGCCGTCTCAACCAATTTCACGGTGCTCCGGCTCCGCCGCGACCTGTTCGCCCGAAGCACCGTGGGCGCCGTCTTCCAGAATCGATCGCACTCCGCATCGGCGGCCGGTGGATCGAACCAGACCTTCGGGGTCGATGGGTCGTTCGGCTTCACGCAGGATCTCGGTCTCGCCGCCTTCTACGCGCGGACGGAGACCGAAGGCCGCGATGGGAACGACGCGACCTACCGCACGCAACTCTCCTACGACGGCAATCTGTGGGGCGGGAGCATCGATCACCTGATGGTCGGGGATGACTTCAACCCGGAAATCGGCCTCGTCCGCCGTAGCGGGTTCCGCCAGTCGTCGGGCTCCGCCCGGTTCAGCCCGCGCCCCGCCTCGATCGACTGGATCCGCCAGGTCTTCTTCCGCGCCAACTTCGGCTACCTCGCGAACGAGCAGTCACACTACCTCGAGAGCCGGGACTGGTCCGGTACGGTTCAGGTTGACCTGGAGCGGGGCGACGCGGTGACAGCGCAGTACGGAAACAAGCACGAGCGGCTCGTCACCCCCGAGTTCATTTCGGGATGGCTGTTCCCGGCGGGCAACTACGACTTCGGCACCTGGCAGCTCAGCTATCGGCTCGGGCCGCAGAGGAAGTTCCAGGGCAACGTCAGCGTCGAGTGGGGCGGCTACTACAACGGTGACATCCTGTCGCTCGGCGTCGGCCAGGGCCGCCTCGAGGTCACCCCGCAGATCTCTCTCGAGCCGAGCCTGGAGTTCAACTGGATCGATCTTCCTGGCCAGGAGGAGGAGGGTCAGTTTGATCAGCACGTAGCCCGCACCCGACTCACATACACGATCACCCCTCGCGCCTACCTGAGCGGGCTCGTCCAGTACAACACGGGTTCCGAGAGCTTCAGCGGCAACTTCCGCCTGCGTTGGGAGTCGGCGCCGGGGAGCGCGGTCTTCATCGTGTAT
>CAZUVK010000270.1:0-5331 GCA_964623785.1 uncultured Gemmatimonas sp.
CGCGGTCTTGCCCACTCCGGCCTCGCCGACGAGGATCGGGTTGTTCTGGCGCCGCCGCGTGAGGATGTCCACGACCTGTCGCACCTCGAAGTCACGGCCGAGGACCGGGTCGATCTGACCCTGTTTCGCCCGCTCGGTGAGGTTCACCGTGAACTGGTCCAGATTCGGAGTCTTGCCGCCAACCGCGCGACCGGGCTCACCCGCCCCGCCGCCGCCCCCGAACGACTCCGCCGGACCGCTGTCCTCGTCCGACTCCGCGACGATGTTCTCGAACTCCTTCCGCAGGTCCTCTGGCGAAATCTGCTCGAACTCCTTGCTTACGCCCCGGATGAGATTGGCGAGCTCGCTGACCGAGACCAGCGCGAGGATTGTATGCCCCGTTCGGATCCGCGTGGCGCCGTATTCGACCGATCCGATCAGCCACGCCTCGGAGAGCATCTTCACCAGCGACGGGCTCAGGGCGGGGGTGCGGGCGTTGCCGGACTTGAGCCGGTCAAGGCTGGCCGTCACGTCCGCCGCGAGCCTCGACCGATTGACCCCGTAGTGCTTCAGGATCAGGGCGCTGTCCGCGTCCGTGGCGTCGAGGAGCTTCATCAGGTAGTGCTCGATCTCGACATCGTAGTGCGTGCGCGACAGGCAGAGCCCCGCGGCCGATTCCACAGCGCCTCGGGTCTGATGGTTCAGCTTTCCGATCAGGGACCGGAGATTGATGTTCAAAGTCCTACCATCCTGTTAGAGGGTGAGAATCGTTTCGTCCGCGTCGACGGCGAGGTCCCCGGTACGGATCCACGTGCACCAACCCAGCGGCCGCGGCGCTTCATCTCCGAGCACGAGGCCAGGAACGTCATCCTTCGCGAGCACGAGTTGCAGCTCGATGTCGAACTGGTCGTGGCAGTAGAACCTGGCGAGCGCTCGCAGGGTCTCGTGGTCACGGCCGCCCGGCAGAAAGGCGTCGTAACGTGATCGGCTCAATGGCCCGATTCGCACGCGAAAACATGTTTGCGCATCCCATATTTCGTCGCCCGCGACGGCTCCGAGCCCGAGCTGATTGGCGGGGCTCCAGTCGTCACCCAGCTCGCACTGATCGTGGCGCCGAAGCGGATACCACCGGCCGACGAACTGTACGACGCGGACAGGCACGTCAAAGTGCTCCGCGAGCATCTGCTCGAGCCCCTGCGCGCCACGAGGCTGAGGCCCGAGCACCCCCGTATAGAAGAGGAGCGCGTCGTCCGGAACCGGCAAGTGCCGCTGATCGGTCTCGAGGCCGACACCGGCGATATCGCGAAGGTGCTGCGTGAGTCCGTCGGCATCGCCACGCTCGTACGCGACCTGGAATCGGTACTTCTCCCACGCCCGGTAGAACAGCGAGAGCATCCGGTGGTGGAAAAGATCGAAGAAATCCCCCATCGCCCGGTCGCGAACCCGGTTCCGATCCGCGATGAGCAGCGTGTAATGATACGGAAGGAGACCCTGCGGCCCCGTCAGCCCCATGAAGTTCACGCGCATCCGGGCGCGATCATCGTCCGGAGCGTCGAGCGCGTCGATCTCGCTCGGCGGGAAGGCGATGGAGTCGGGGACCGAGAAGCGGACAACCTCGTGGGCCGGATCGGTAAACAGTCCGACCGCGGCCCGGCGCGAGCGCAACCGGTGCAGCAGACTGACCGCCTGGAAGAACCCGAAGCCCTGCGGCTCCTCGCGGAGCAACGCTTCGACCCGCGAGAGTCCGTGTGCGCCGTCGACCGCCGTGGCGCCGCCCGACTCCGCGGTGTCGGGATCGCTGGGGGGCGGCGTCGCGTACACGGCGTCCATCAGAGCAGCGCCTTGGCGCCCGACCGCGGTTTCCACTCGCGCATCGGCTGGCGGCGCTGGCGCGTCTTTGCCGAGAGAACGCAGAAGCTGTTGAGCGAGACGTAGGCCCCGAAGAACCGCTCGAGCACGCTGGAGAGCAGAAAGGCCCCGCCGCCGGCGAACTGTTCCTCGTCGAACTCGATCTCCACGCGATGCCCCCGCGCGAACGTCAATCCATGCGGGCTCTGGATCCGCGAGTAGTGCGGCTGCCCGTCGACGCCCACGATTCCCTGGATCTGCTTCTCCGCGGATGCGGAATCCGCGAAGTTGTGGAGGCGCAGCAACTCCTGGAGTCCCTCCGCCCCGCCCTCGACCAGCGACATGTAGTTGAGGGATAGCTGCGAGATCAGCCGCCAGAGCCGCGGCTTGCCCAGCGTGGGGTGCACGATCGGCGTCGGCTTCACGAGCGCGACGATCCGGCGGACCGGGCCGCCGCCCGGGATCTCGAAATCGGACTCACCCGACCCGAACGGCAGGCGGCTGGGCAGATCGCCGTTGTGGCAGAGCAGCCTGACGGTCGCCGCGTCGAGGTCCGGGTGCACGACCCGGCCGGAGAGGTCGACGAAGGACAGGTATACGTCGGTTATTTCGTCCGTCCGCCAGGCGGCGGCGCGCCGCATCGCGCGCCAGAAAAGCCGCGGGCGCGCCTCGTCCGTTCCATGTCGGAAGGAGTAAAGCGGCTCGAAGCGCAACGGCTCCTCCGACCCGGGGCTGATGGCCACCACGTTCTCCACCGAGAAGACGCCTACCGTCGCCCTTCGCCGCGCGTCCGGGATGACGAGGTACTCCGGCTGCCGCTGGTGCAGCGCGACCGGCTCGGACGTTTGCGGGAAGATATTGACGATCGGGGAGCACCCGAGTCGGAATGTCGACTGATTGACCCCGATCTCCAGAAGCTGCTTTCGTTCCGCGCGTTCGAAACGGGAGATCAGGAACACCACTTCCACGTTGTCGCCGAATCCCGCCGCCCGCGCCCGGTCGAAACCCGGGAGGTCGAAGAAGAGGAACTTGTCGGGAAACGCGAAATACTCCTGGAGCAGGCGGTACCCGGAGAACGAGCGGCGCGGATTGGGCAGCATCCCTTCCTCGTCCTCAAAGCCGACGGGCCTGAGCGCGGACCCCGGAAGGACGATCGGTTCGGCCTTCGAACCCCTGGACCGATCCCGGATGACGATCTCGATACAGTTGTTGAAGAGCAGCTCGTAGAGCGTCGCAGCGAGATTCGTCTCCGCGCTCACATGCACCCGCAGCGTGTCCATCTCGAGATCACGGAAGGTGATATCGGGAAGGCACTGGAGTTCGAGGCGCAACGCCGCGACGGCTTCGCCGGCGCGAACCGGGGGATCGATCTGCCCGGGGGCGGTCCAGCGCGCGGCCTTGACGTCCACCGGCCAGACCGTCGTGTCGTAGCAGGTCCTGAACTTACAGGGCGCGCCCCCGACGGGTCGCGAAAGCAGGACGGAACCGCGCGGCAGGCGAAACCCGCTCGCCAGTTTCCCGTGCTCGCTGTCGAGCTGGAGCTGGACGAGCGACATCGAAGGGATCGGTCGCGTGTACTGCGGGAAGACGACGTCGAGGAGGGCTTCGCTGATCTCGGGAAAGTCGTCGTCGATCTTGAGATGGACGCGGGCCGCGAGGAACGCGAACCCCTCGAGCAGGCGCTCGACGTGCGGGTCGTCGCACTTCGTCGGTTCGAGGAGCAGACGACCCGCGACCTTGGGGTACCGGCGCGCGAACTCCCCGCCCGTCTGCCGCAGGAACGCGAGCTCCCGATTGTAGTACTCCAGCAGCTCGTCGCTCATCAGGTGGCTCCCTCGACATCGATCTGGCCGCTCGCCAGGTCCAGAACGGTGTCGAAGAGCACCCGCTCCGGATTCGGTTCCATCTTCAGGAGACCTTCGATCGCGAACCGGACGCGTCTCTGCGCGCCCTCTTTCTCCTCAACCTGCGAGACCCGCACACCGCTCAGCCGCGGCTCGAAGAGCCGGATCGCCTCCTCGATGTCGCGAAGCAACTGCCGCCGGCCGACCTCGGAGTCACCGCTCACGGAAGTTACGTCGGGCAGGCCAAATACGAATGCCGACTGACGGACTTCGGACCAGGTGTCCGGCACGCGGGTGATCGTGCGGCGCGTGTTCAGAAGCCACTCCAGGTCCCGCAGCACAGACCCCTTATACCGGCGAACGGACTCAGCCAGGGTGATCGAGGGGTCCTCCCCAAAACTCGGCTCGTGGTCGATCAGCCGGTCGATAACCGAGGGTCGCGCCGTCTGCTCACCACCCCGAGCCACTCTCCTCCTCGGGTTCGGATGGTTCCGGCGCGGAGTTCGCCGCGCCGTCGGTGAGCGTCATCGCGTAGATCGGGTCCAACCGGCAGATGCGGAGGTAGAGCTCTTGCCTGGCGCTCGGATCGTCATCGACCCGGCCAAGGCAGCGATAGAGGAGGCCCAGCGGCTCCGCGACCAGATCGCCGGCCTCCCAATCGGCCAGCTGGAAGCGCTCGACCTGCTCAGCCAGCTCGCGCAGGATCGGGAGCGCGACGGCATCGAGGCCCTGGTCGACCATGATGCCGGTCGCCTCGACGCGGCGGAGGAAGCGGGCCCGGGCGCTCCGCGCCCGACCGGCTTCCTGCATGAGAAGCTCGATTCCCTTGTGCGGCGACCCACCGCGGACCAGATCGAGCGCCCGGTCACGCGGTTCACGCTCGCGGCCGGGTGTCGATCGCGCCCCAGCGAGCCGCGCCTCGGCCTGCTCGGTGTCTCCACCAGTCAGGCCCTCCGCGGCCAACCAGCGCAGCGTCTCCGCGTTGGCGGTCGGAGAGTCGTCCATCAACGTGAGCGATGGCAGGTCCGGAATGGCTTCGAGGAGGGAAGCGAGAGACCCGCGAATGCCGGCCGCGACCACCTCGTACTCCGCGCCCAGCCTCTCGCAGGCGGTGAGCACGGTTCGCTGGAGATCCAGCCAGCCCCTCCCGTACGGCATCGCCATGACTTCTTCGGCGGCCTCGAGCAGTTCGGCCCAGCGCGAATCGAGCAGCAACGTCTTCAACCTGACGCGGACCTCGGTGGGCGGTGCGCTCAGGATCTTCGGATCGAGCGTGCCGCCACCCGCGCGAATCTCGCCCCACCGATAGCCCCGGAGAAGCATGTACGGAGCCGGATTCGTTGGATCCTGGGCGCGCAGGTAGCGAGCGGCGGCGGCGATCCGCGACGCGGCGTCCTCCACGCTTGCCGGGGTCGGCGACAGCCCGCCACCCCGCCCCGCCGCGGACGGCGCGCCGGAGACCGAGGTCGCCCCCACTTCAGACGAAATGACTTCGGCGATGAGCATTTCGGCGGGGGCCTCCGGGTCGACCGGATCGGGGTCCGCCTTGAGCTTCTGGTTGAAGAACTGTCTGGCGGCCCGCCCCACCTCCTCGACGGCCTGCTCGACAGTCCTGTAGGTCGGCGCCTCGGAGCCGAACAGCGCGTCACCCTTCGCCTCG